>NZ_CP141059.1:1075500-1434000 GCF_034661235.1 Nocardioides bizhenqiangii | reverse complement strand
GCGGCTGATCCCGTTGTCGGTCGACAGGTCGATGTCGGGATGGATGTTGCGGCTGCGGGAGGTGCGGCCGACGAGGATCGACGTCGTCTTCAGCGGTACGACGGTCGGCACGCCTGCGGACGGGAGCGGGTCGGAGGAGTCCTGCTCGGCGTACCAGTCGGGGTCGATCCAGACCTCGGCCATCCAGGCGTCGGTGAGCGGCGGCGCGATCGACCGCTGCGCCTCGCTGGTCGGCGGGTCTCCGGCGGCGGGCGTGGCCTCGGCCGGCGGCGGCGAGGGCGTCGACGTGGCGGGTGGAGCGGCCGCGTCCAGGTCGAGCGGCGACGGCGTCCGCGGAGCCTGGCCGGTCGTGAAGTCGTAGCCGCAGGCCTCGCAGAAGAGGGCGTTCTCCGGATTGAGCGCCGAGCAGTTCGGGCACGTCGCCCCGGCCGGCGCGGCCGGGGTCGGCACGTCCGTCTCCGGCGGCGCGGCGGGTGCGTCGCCGGCCGGCGGCGGCGCGGAGCCGGCGTCGGTGATCGGCAGGCCGCAGACGTCGCAGTAGTCGTCGGCGGTCGAGTCGTGGCCCGAGGGGCAGGTCGGCAAGGGGCTCAGCTCCCGGATGTCGAGTCCTTGCGGACCCGGGTCGTCTTCGTCGACGCGGTGTCCAGCGCCATCTCGTCGGCCTTGTCGACCGCCCGCTTCAACCGCACCGTCCCGTCGGCCTCGTTCTCGACGTCGACAACCTTGCGCAGCTTCGAGGTCGCCTCGTCGTTGCCGGTCTCCGCGGCGAGCTGCACGGCGCGACCGAGCTTGGTCGTCGCGGTCGCCTCGTCACCGGCGGCCTTGGCGGCCAGGCCTTCCTGGATCATGGCCGCGAGCTCGGTCTGGCCGGTGTAGTGGGCGACCTGCTTGTCGATGCGGGTGGTGAGCTCGGAGTTGCTCGACCAGGTCGCCTTGACCAGGCCCTGGGTCACGACGTTCTCACCGAGCGCGAGCTGCACCCGCGCGGCGAGCTGCTCCTGCCCGACCGCCTTCGCCGCGACCCGCACGGCGATGTGGTAGTCGCGGGACTCGTCGGCCCAGGCACCGGTCGGGAAGTCGCGGGTCAGCGGGTTGACCGCCACCCCGCGGTCGGTGAGGTCTTCCAGGGTCGGGGCGACCTGGCGCACGAAGAGGACCTGGGCGCCCTGCGGCGTCCAGACCCGGAGCTTGGCGTCGGCCACGCCGCGAGCCATCGAGGCCCGCATGATCTCCTGGAACTGCGCCCGCATCTCGTCGGGCCTCGGGATGATGTCGACGGTGCCGAGCAGGGCCTGCGCGATCCGCCTGATCTCGGCGACCTGCCAGTCGGTGCCGGCGCCGCGGCAGTCGCACTGGTAGTAGCCGGTGGCGCGGTTGATCGCCTCGTCGAGTCGTCCCGGACGCTCCCGGTTCTCGCCGTCGGTGAGCAGCAGGGCGTGACGCTGGGTCACCTGCGGGACGGACGCGAAGATCTGGCCGGCGAGGTCGAGCCAGGTGGAGATCGCCGTACCGCCGCTGCCGACGAAGCGGCTGATCGCGGCCGACCCCTCCTGCCTGGTCTCGGCGTTCATCTGCACCAGGGCCGGCCCGCTCGTCACCGGCGGGTAGGCGAGCATCGCCCGGTCGGCGCCGGCGATGATGGCGAACCAGGTGCCGTCGACGATCTCCGACAGTGCCGCCTGCGCGGCGTCCTTCGCGGCGGCCATCGTCGCCGGACCCATCGAGCCGGACGTGTCGACGATGATGATCTCGCCGGCGTCACCCGAGCCGGACTGGCCGGCGGTGCCGGCCCCCTTGCAGGCGATGGTGACGATCGCGTTGACGTCGGTCCCGCCGTCCGGCAGGAACTCGTTCTGGAAGACGGCGGTGGTGAACTCAGCCATCGGTCGGGACTCCCTCTCCTGCTGCCTCGGTGCTCGGGGTCGTCGGCGGTGCGGGCGGCGTACCGGCATTCTGCACCGGTGGTGGCGGCGGCGGTACGGCGCCCGCCGGCTCGGTCGGCTCGGTCGGCGTGGCGGCGGTCGTCGCGGGCTGCGGCGGGGGTGCCGCCTCGGGCAGCGGCCCCACCCGGGCGAGCGCGGCGGTGATGTTGTCGTGGCCGCCCGCCGCGTTGGCGAACGCCACCAGCTCGAGCGCGATCCCCTCGGGGTCGGTCGCGGTGGCCGCCTGGATCTGCTCGCGGAGCGCGGTCGGCGCGGACGCGTAGTTCCACAGCCCGTCGGAGCAGGCGAGCAGCCAGCCCGGCCCGGTGACCTCGAGGCTGCCGACGACCGGCACGAAGTCCTGCGAGTCACGCCCGAGCCACTTGGTGATCGCGTGGGCGAACTCGCCGGTCTCCGCGACCTCCTTGGCCACTCCGGAGGCGATCTGGGCTTGTGCCACCGAGTCGTCGACCGTGAGCTGCACCGGCTCACCATCGTCGGGAAGCCAGTAGCAGCGGGAGTCGCCGATGTTGGCGTGGCTGATCCGGGTGCCCTCGAGCACCGCGACCGTGAACGTCGCCGACGCCGGGTTGGGCTCGTCGGGGTCGGTGACCGCGATGATCGCCGTGTTGGCCGCCGCAGCGGCATCGGTGAAGACCTTGGCCACCGCTGCGTCGCGGCCCTGCGGCGTGCCCATGCCGGCGGGCAGGGGCGTCCGCAGCACCTCGCGCGCCGCTCGGGCACCGGCGAGGGACGCGACGTCGGAGTCGACCAGGTTGGAGACGCCGTCGAGGACGACCAGGACGGCCCGCGATCCGGGCTGCTCGCCGGCGAGCAGCGCCATCGCGTCCTCGTTGCGGCTCTTCTTCACGCCCTTGTCGCACACGCCGGCGACCCACGAGGCCGGCGTCTCGCGGAAGTGGTCGCGCTCGCTGGGTGCCTTGGTGCCGCAGGACAGGCAGTAGAGGTCGGGCCCGACCTCTCCCCCGCAGTTGCCGCACGGGCGGCGGCCCGGGTCGGGAGGCGGGTCCGGCAGCGCGTGCGCCGGTCGACGGGTCGGCGCGCTGATCGGCGCGTCACCGAGGTCGTCGGCCGGCACCATCGTCGGCGGCGTCAACGTCGCTGCCGGCGCCGGTGCGTCGCCGACCTGGGCACCGCACGACTCGCAGAAGCGGGCACCCGTGGGCACTCCCGCCCCGCAGGACGGACACGCCGTCTCCCGCGCGCCGACCGACCCGGTGTCCTGTTCGGTCATGTGAGGCTCCAGTTCCGTACGGCGTTCGCCTGGTTGACCAGGTCCACGCGCTCGTCGAGGTCGTGTGCTTCGCGGGCGAGGAGGCGCAGGGCGTTCTCCAGTCCGGTCCTGATGTGGTGCTCGGACGCCTGGACCGAGCCGATGGTGACGCCCTTGCGCGGCGGGTTCTTCGCCACGACGGGCAGCGCCTCCTTGAGGATCCGCACGGTGTAGCGCTGGCGGGTCGGACCGTCGACCGACGAGCTCTCGATCGTCCGCAGCGCCTGGTCGAGGACGGCGAGATCCATCGCGCTTCCGGCGAGCAGCACCTCCGCCCGCTGCTGGCGGCTCTCGGTGTAGCCCCGGCTGGTCGTGGGCACCAGGTCGAGCGCGGCGACCGCGCCGGCGGTGTCCCGGCGGGCGGCGCGCACCCGGGCCATCCCGAAGGCGGAAGGAGCGACGTACGTCGCGTCGGTCGCGGCGCAGGTCTGGTAGAGCGCCTCGGCGACCTCCGGCTGGCCACCCTCCTCGCAGGCGAACGCGAGGGCCAGCTTGGGTGCGAGCTCACCCGGCACCTGCTGGTAGACGGCGTTGAAGGAGGCCTTCGCGGTCTCCCAGTCGTCCTGCTGCACGGCGGCGAGGCCCTCCATCCAGAGCGCCCGCCACTCCCACGGGTCGGCCGCCAGCAGGTTGCCGGCATAGCTCTTGGTGGCCGCGGACTCCCCGAGCTCGAGGGCCGCCTTGCAGCGCGCCAGCCACACCTCGGCACTGTCCTCGGGCGCCTTGTCGAGGTCCTTCAGCCGCTGGCGGGGGTTCTCGTCGCTGATCGTGGAGAGCCAGCCGTACTGCGGGTCGGTGGTGTCCTCGCGCAGCTTGGGAAGGTGGTCCCAGCTGGTGATCGGACGCGCGATCGCCGGCGACTCGAACAGCACGGACGCGGCCGACGTGAGCGCCGTACCCTGCCGGTTCCTCGCGACGACCTCCCGCAGCACGCCGAGCAGCTGGGTGCGCAGCTCGTCGACCGACGCGAACCGGTCGGCCGGATCGGCGGCACAGCACTTGGCGACCAGGTGGTAGAGCGAGTCCTGCTGCTGGAACAGCGGCGTCTGGTCGACCGGCGGCAGGCTGTGGAGGTAGGTGCCCTGGTAGCCGCGGAACTCCATCGTGAGCACCAGCAGGGTGCGGCCGATCGTGTAGACGTCCGAGGCGACCGACGGGCCGACCTCGGCCACCTCGGGAGCCTGGTAGCCGACCGTGCCGTAGATCGCCGACTCCTGGTCGTCGATCCGCCGCACGCCTCCCAGGTCGATCAGCTTCATCGCGTCGCCGACCTGGATCATGTTGTCGGGCTTGAAGTCGCAGTAGACCAGACCGAGGTCGTGCAGGTACTGGAACGCCGGCAGCAGCTCGAGGATGTAGGCGAGCGCCTGGTCGACCGGCAGCGGGTCGTAGCTGCCGTTGTTGGCCCGCATCCGGTCCTTGAGGATCTGCTTGAGCGACTTTCCGCCGACGTACTCCATGACGATGTAGCCGGCGCCTTCGTGGGTCACGAAGTTGTAGATCTCCACGATCGCCGGGTGCTCGACCTGGGCAAGGAACTGCTGCTCGGCGATCGCGGCGGCCAGCGCGTCGGGGTCACCGGAGTTGAGCAGGCCCTTGAGCACCACCCACCGGTTGGAGACGTTGCGGTCGCGAGCGAGGTAGATCCAGCCGAGACCGCCGTGCGCGAGCGCCCCGGCCACTTCGTACTGCCCGGCGACGAGGTCGCCCTGCTGCAGCTTCGGCGTGAACGAGAACGCCTGTCCGCAGTGCGCACAGAACCCTTCGGGGCGGCCCGGCGTGCCGTCGATGCTGCGGCCGACCTTGTTGCCGCACTTCGAGCAGAAGCGCTTGTCCTCGGGCACCTGGGCGTGCGCCATGATCGCCTTGGCGGCGTCGACCGGCGGCGCGGGCGGGACCGAGGTGAGACCGGCGCCGAGCCGCGCGGCACGCATCCGCTGGCTCCCGGCGCGAGTGCGGCGGGTGGAGCCGGTGCCGCTGCTGCCGGCGCGTTTGGAGCCGATCGCCGCCGACTGGACGCGGCTGGCCGAGGTGGCGACCGAGGCGCCGTGGTCGGAGACGGGGTCGGCCTGAGCCGCGACCGGCGCCGCCGGTGCACCGGCGGCGGTGCCGCACACGTCGCAGTAGCCGTCGAGGATCTTGCCGGTGCAGCCGGGCTGGCCGCAGGGAGCGCCGTTCGGGACCGGCTGCGCCGGCGCGGTGCCGGTCGCGGGCGCCCCGACCGTGGCGGTCGGGACCGCGCTGACCGACCCTGCCGAGGCACCGGGATCTCCCGGGGAACCGCAGACGTCGCAGTAGCCGTCGAGGATGCTGCCGGTGCATCCGGGCTGCGTGCAGGTGCTCACTGGGCGGTCTCCTTCTGAAGCCACGTCTGGTAGGTCGCGACCAGCTGCTGGGCGACGGACATCGGTGCTGGGGTGCGAGCGAGGACGGCGCGGGCCTGCCGCTCACTCTCGACGAGGTCGGGGCTGTCGGCCACCCCTTGGGCCCTGGCCTTGGCGACGTAGGCGTCGAGCAGCGCGACCAGGTCGGTGTGCTGGGCGAGCGCGTCGGCGTACTTGTGCTGGGCGAACTCGAGCGCCTGGGACACCCGGTCCAACCGTTGCAGGTAGTCGTCGATCTCGTCGGGCGTCACCGGTACCGGACCGAGTGCTTCGACGTCAGGGACCGCGTAGCGGGGCGCGGTGTCGACGGTGGCCACACACTGCGCCGCGAGCTTCTCCACCGCCTGCTCCCGTGCCTCGAGGTCGGCGCGCAGCTCGCGGGCCGAGATCACCTTGGAGCGGGCGTCGCGGCGACGGGCGTTGCCGACGATGAGGTCGCGCTCGAACGTCGTCGCCTCGATCTCGATCGGGCCGAGCATGCCGCCCACGTCGGCGCCCCGCTCGGCGCGGTCGCTGACCTGCTCCAGCCGCGCCATCAGGCCGGCGAGCGTGTTGACCGACTTGTCGCGCGTCGTTGCCGGCTCGAGACCCACCTGGTCGCGGATCCGCTCCAGCTGGGCGCGCAGCTCGCGGATCCGGGCCACCTGCTCCGTTGCGTCATGGGCGAGTGCCAGCTTGGTGCGCAGCTGGCCGGTCAGCGCGTCGTTGAGGCGGCACGCTTCGGGAAGCGAGACCGCGAGCCCGCCCGGCATCCCGGACGCTCCGTCGAGCCGGCCCCAGATCAGCGCCGAGATCCGCTCCCGCTCCTGCTGGAGCACCCGGCCGCCGTCCCAGGTCGCGAAGACCAGCTGGTAGCGGTCGTGGATCGCCTGCCACATCGCCAGGGTCAGCGACATGTCGCTCGCCACCTCCTCCCCCCGTCCCGCCGCCAGCGCAGCGCGGTCGAGCTCGTCGAGCTCGTCCTTGCGGGTGCGCAGCCAGGAGTCCAGCTCGGCGAGGTAGCGCTGGATGAGCGCCGGCTCGATGGCCTCGCCGAGCCGTCCTGGGGCGGTAGGTGCGGTGGTCATGGGGTAGAGGTTTCCGGTCCTAGCGTCCGTAGGTCGGTGTCGGCTGGACGACGTCGTCGTCCCCCTCGGGGTCGAGGACCGGCTGAAGCCAGCGTTCGTACGCGGCCTCCCACTCGCCGTCCCTCATCTCCGCCAGCACGTAGTTGACGAAGCGAACCAGGTCGATGTCCTCCTGGTTGGCTCCGATACCGTACGGCTCGTCGCTCAGAGGCTCCTGGTCCGGTACGACGGCGTAGGGATCCTGGGCCGCCAACCCGGCGAGGACCGTGTCGTCGCCCGTGATCGCGTCCACCTCGCCCCGCTGGAACTTGACCAGGCAGCCGGTGTGATTCACCGCCGGCTCGATCTTCGCGTCCGGCTCCGCCTCCTCGATGTTGACGAGGCTGGTCGACCCGGTCGGTGCGCAGACGCGCAAGCCGGCCAGGTCCGACGGGTCCCGGTACTCGCCGTTCTCCTCGTCGTCGTCGGCCAGGGACGCGCCGACCAGAACCTTCTGACCCGAGTGGTAGTACTCCGCCGAGAAGGCGATGCAGCCCCACCGCTGACTGTTGATCGTGAAGTTGCGGATCACGAGGTCGAGGTCACCTGCAGTCAGCAGTGGGATCCGCTGCGATGCGGTGATGACCCGGAGCTCCAGGTTTCGACCCGCGTTGAAGTCAGAGCCGAAGATGGCGCTGCCGATCTCCTTCGCGAACTCGATGTCGAAGCCCTCGATGCGGTTGCCCTCCTCGGGGTTCTCCGACGCCATCAGGTAGGTGTCCGCCGAAACGCCCACGATCAGACGGCCGCGAGCTCGGATCTCGTCCAGCTTGGGTCCGGTCGGCACGCCTTCACCGGGGTGGTAGGACGCGACCGGGTCGGTGCCGGACTCGTCCGGGGTCTCGCAGTCCGGCGCGCTCGTGGCCGCCGACGCCTCGGGCTCCTCCGGGAGCGGCGTGTCCTCGTAGCCACAGCCCGCAAGGAGCGCCGCGGCCAACGCGACTGCTGCCAGCCTCATCGCGACGGTCATGAGTACTCCCTTCTCCGGGCGCCGATCCCTCGGACGACCGCAACAGCTGCCAGAAGTCCGAGCAGCAGGGTGAGGATGCTGCCGACCAACGCGGCAGCGCGCCCCGCTCTCAGCTCGTCCGTCGTGGTTTCGGAGTTGTCGTCAACGAGCTTCTGGGCCGCTTCGTCGAAGTCGGTGAACGGCTGGTTGGACCCGCTCGCGTCGTCGGCGGTCGCGACTCGCAATGCCGGTCCACGGAAGTCCTGGTCGTCGTTGCGCACGATCTGGTTGTGCCTCGCGACGTACGCCTCCCAGTCGGGGAGGATCGACGTGTCCGCCGTGTCCACGACGACCTCGGCCGACTCCTGCCAGAGCGGCTCGTAGGTGGTGCCCGACCCGCGTTTGACCAACCTCAGGCTCTCGTATGCCTTGGCGTCGTTGCCGGCGGTGCGCGCCTCCGCCTGGTCAACGGCCTTCGTGAGCTCGTCGTCGAGCAGTCCCTCGTTCTGACTGTCCCCACGCCAGGCGGCGACGGCCGCAACCAGGGTGGTGACGAGCACCAGGACCGCGGCGACGGCTACACCGACGTTGACATACCGGCGGAAGCGCTGGGCCAGCACCAGGCTCACCCAGATGAGGACGCCGACAGTGACCGCGCCGATCAGCAGCAACCAGAACGGGTGCTGGCCGTTCATCGACTCCTCGGCACGTTCGGAGTTGGCGGTGACCAGGTTCTCCAGGATCGGCAGGGCGTCGGACCTGAGGGCGGAGCTGCCGCCGCTCAGGTACTCCTTGCCGACAGGAAAGTTCTGCCGCAGGTTCGACCGCGCTTCGGCGATCGCGGTCGCGTACTCGCTGACCGCCACGTTGAGGGCCGACAGCGCTTCCTCGTCCGCTGGCTGCGCCTCGGCTGCCTGGGTGATGAGGGTGAAGACGTCCGCGATCGCCTCGTCGTAGGCGGCGTCACGGTCGGCGATCTGCTGCGGGTCACCGGAGCCACCGAGCAGCGCGAGGTTGGTCGCGATGGCATCGGCGCGCAGCAGCGTCGTCTGGATCTCCTGGACCCGCACCAGCTGCTCGGTGTCGTCGGCGGCGCGGCCGTCAGCCTCGAAGGAGAGGTACTGGATCAGCGCGCTCGCCAGGCCGAAGATCAACACGGCGGCCACGCCGATCACCTGCAGCCGGTTGAGCAGGCCAGGGGTGTCCTCGACACCGGCGCCCACCGGCTTGCCGGTGGGCGCGGGCCAGAAGCGCTTCTTCGGTGGTGCCGCAGGCGCCGGCGGAGCGGGCGCCGGCTGGGCCGCCGGCGGCGGGGGTGCCGTCGCGGACTGGCTCATGGGGTCTCCTTCTTGTCGACCTCGACGGTCGGCTCGGCGGCGTCGATCGGCGTCTCCGCGGGTTGCTCGGCCGGGGCGGCCTCGTCACCTGGTTCCAACGCGTCGACCACCTCGCCGGGTTCCGCGTCGGCCGGCGGCAGCAGCGTGCCGTCCTCGGCGACGACCGGGTCCTCTGACTGCTCGGCCTCGTCATCCTCCGGCACCACCAGGTCGGCAGCGTCGAGCGAGCGCAGCTGCTCCAGCGTCGGCTCGGCGATGTCGCGAAGTCGCCAGGCGTGGTGGCCGATGGCTGCCTCGAGCACGTTGCGCACGTAGCGCGCGTTGCCGAACGAGGGACCCCGCGGCGCCTCGGCGAGCATCTCCCGGAGCCGGGCGAGGACGGCCTCGTCGGTGTCGTAGTCCGCGCCCTCGGCCATCTGCTCGAAGATCCGGACCAGCTCGCCGTCGGTGTAGTTCTCGAACTCGATCATCGTCCGGAACCGGCTCTCGAGCCCGGGGTTCTCGGAGATGAAGATCGCCATCGGCAACGGGTAGCCGGCGACGATCACGACCAGGTCGTCGCGCTTGTCCTCCATCTCCTTGACCAGCGTGTCGATGGCCTCCTTGCCGTACTGGTCACCCGACAGCGAGTAGGCCTCGTCGATGAAGAGCACGCCCCCCTCGGCGGACTTCACGACCTCGGCGGTCTTCTGCGCGGTCTGGCCGAGATAGCCGGCCACCAGCTCCGACCGGTCGACCTCGACCAGCTGCCCCTTCGACAGCAGCCCGAGCGCGCGGTAGATCCCCGCGACCAGCCGCGCGACCGTGGTCTTGCCGGTGCCCGGGTTGCCGTTGAAGACCAGGTGTCGGGTGATGGTCGGCGTGTCGAGCCCGGCCTTCTTGCGCAGCCCCTCGACCCGCAGCACGGCGGCCTGCCGGTGGATCTCGCCCTTGACGTTGTCGAGCCCGATCATCGCGTCGAGCTCGGCGAGCAGCTCCTCGACGGTCTTTGTCGGCTCCTCAGGCTTCTGCTCCTCCGGCGCCGGTTTGTCGGGGCTCTGGGTCGCGGTCTGCGCGCCACCGTCGGTGGTCGAGTAGCCCGAGCCGCTAGGAGAGGGCGTATCGAGACCCGCCGTGTCGGCGTCGGCAGGCGCGGACGACAGGGTTGATGTGTCCGGCCCGGGCGCGAGGCCGGCACCAGCCCCGATATTGATTGCCTCGAGCTGGCGTCGTACCTGGTCGCCCATCCGGCGCACCTGGTCGAGCATGTCGTCGCCGACCCCGGGGACCGGTTCGCGGCCCGGCAGGTCGAACGCGCCGGGGGCGGTGGGTGACGGCGTGAGCGCGCGCGCCTCGCCGAGCTGTGCGGAGGTGACCATCGCGGCGGTGCCGACCGCCTCCGGACCGGGCTGGCCCAGCAGCGTCGCGGCGAGGGCAACCTCGCCCAGCGCCTTGGCGTACGACGGCGCCTGCTCGGACTTGTTCACCGCCAGCTGCCCCATCAGGGGCGTGGGCCCGCCCCGGAACCGGTTGCCCTGCTTGGCGGCGAGGAAGAACTCCTCGGTCGCCCCCGGCTTGCCGACCTGCTCGCACCAGTCGGCGAACGCGCCCTTCGAGCGCTCTGCCACCGTCGCGGCGAGCGCTTCGCCCTCCGCGCGCGCGGTGGCTTCGTCGACACCGGCGGCGCGGGCCGCGGCGGCGAGCGCGTCGAGGCAGTCTCTCAACGAGTCGCTCATCTCGGGGTCCCCGCGAAGTTGTTCGGAGGATAGACCGCGCAGGTTCGCTGCTGCCCCGCGGCCACTTGGAGGAGAAGAACTTCGTGGGGTGAGTTCATGGTGTTCCTAGGGTCAGGTCGGGGCCGCCCGTGGAGGAGTGGCCGAACTTGGCTTCGAGGAACCGGCCGTGAGCGATCAGCGCCTGGGCGTCGGCGCGGTTGGCCGCGTCGAAGATCTTGTCCATCGTCACTCCCAGCAGCTCGAGCTGCTCGATCAGGACCATGAGCGAGGTCTTGTTGCCGTCGATCGGGCGCGTGTCGGCCCACTCCCGCGGGAGCCGCAGGTAGCCACCCACCGCCTCGGGGAGGTAGTCGGTCGCGGTCGCCATCAGCGAGTAGCCGTCCTGGCTGCCCGGGCCGAGGTCGTTCAGCCGCGGCAGCGTCTGGTGGATGGTGCGCGCGATCCGCACCACCCGCGAGATCACGACCGGGGGCGCATTCCCCTCACGCAGCATCGCGTTGACGCGGTTGAGCGCCGCCAGGATGTCCTTGTCGGTCGGCGGGGGCGGAGCGACGTACTCCGCGGCCCCTCCATCGTTGTTGTCCTTGCCGCGGATCTTCCGGAACCACGACCCCAGCCCCACCCGTCAGGCCCTGATGTCGAGAGTGCCGGCGGCGTTGCGCTGGTCGTGCTTCTGGACCCGCTCGAGGTAGGACTTGGACTTCTCGACCTCGGTCTCGAGGACACCGATGGTGGTCGACATGGTGTCGAGCGCCTTGAGCTTGAACTCGTCGATCGAGTCCATCGTCGCGTAGATGTTGGCGAACGCGGCCTGCAGCTGCTCCATGCCGATCGTCGACGAGGCGGCCTGCTCCTGGATCTTCGCGGAGTTCTCCTTGAGCATCTCCGAGGTCCGCTGGATCATCGTCGACGTCGTAGTGTTGAGCGCCGTGATCTGGTCGAGCACCAGCTTCTGGTTGGTCAGCGCTTGGGCGACGATCACCGCGGTCCGCAGCGCGGACATCGTGGTCGTGGTGGCCCGGTCGACGCCCTTGATGAGCTCGATGTTGTTCTTGATGATGATGTCGATCGCCAGGTAGGCCTGGATCGAGACCGCCAGCTGGGTCAGCAGGTCCTGGTGCTTCTGGCGGACGTAGAACAGCACGTCCTGGCTCAGCGTCTTGGCGCCCTCGGGGTCGGTCAGCTCCATCTCGGCGATCTTCGCCGAGAGCTTCGCGTCGAGCCGCTCCGCAACGTAGATGTACTGGTTGAGGCGGCCCATCACGGCCCAGAGGTTGGTCTTCTCCAGGTTGAGCGCGACGTTGTCCTTGGTCAGCTCGTCCTGGCCGCTGCGCAGGCTGTGGAGGATGCCGTTGAGCTGGCTCTGCGAGGACTGGTACTTGCGGAAGTAGTCCTCGATCTTGTCGTTGAAGGGGAGCATGTCCCAGAACTTCTTGGCGCCCTTGGCCTGGCCGGGGTCGAGGTCCTCGACGGTACGGCGCAGCGCGAGCAGGGTCTTGCCGACGTCGGAGCTCTGCGAGATGGCGCCGTTCTTGAGGGCCGACACCGGCTTGTCGAGCATCCGGTTGGACGTCTCCGCAGCGCGCCGGATGTCGGCGTCGCCCATGGTCCGGACGTTCTCCGCCTGGGCGGCGAATCCGGGGCTTCCCACCGTCTCCGTGCTGAGAGCGGTGAGGAAGCTGTCGACCTTGGCGTCCAGCTCGGGCACCATCTCGGCGGACACTTGGGGCGCCATCTTGGGTGCGGCCGTCTCGGCGACCGGCTTGGGCGCTTCGGGGGCGGTGAGGGTCAGCACTGGCTCGGGGGGTGCGAGCGGGCTGGGCTCGGGCGCGGCAGCCTGGGAACCGTCGGTGGTCATGGGCTGAGCCTAACCAGTTGCGCCACGCCGCACACCGGGGAAATCCAGGACTGCCACCCTGAGAGATTCAGCGGTCTAGACCTCGGGCCCAGCTCCGGGTGTCGAGGCCACGGCCGTTCGTGGCCGGCGGACGGAAGTCAGCTGGCACGAACCGCGACCGCGGGACCTCGCGAGGACGGTCGAGCCGAGCCTCGCGGACCGTGCCGGCCACAGCGAGGACCACGAGCAGTCCGAGCAGCACGAGGAAGACGGTCATGAAGGATCACCCCTCTCGGGCGGGTCGATGTCGACGAGGCACCAGGGCAGGAACAGCTGCGTGAGCGGACCGATGGTGAGGGCGTAGGCGACGGTGCCGGCGCCCAGCACTCCACCGAGCGTCAGCCCGACGAGCACCACCGCCACCTCGAGCAGGGTGCGGACCAGGCGGAGCGACAGTCCGGTACGACGGTGCAGCCCTGTCATCAGCCCGTCGCGGGGGCCACGGCCGAGCTGCGCGCCGATGTAGAGGCCCGACGCCGCGCCGCACAGCACGACCCCGCCGACCATCAGGGCGATCCGCGCCGCGAGCGCCCGCGGCTCGTCGAGCACCCACAGCGTGGCGTCGGCGGAGAGCCCGACGATCAGCGCGTTGGCGATGGTGCCGATGCCGGGCTGCTCCTTCAGCGGGATCCACAGCAGCAGCACGACGAAGCTCATCACTACGACGGCCTGCCCCAGGGTGATCGGCAGGTGCTGGATGATGCCGGAGTGCAGCACGTCCCACGGCGCGAGGCCGACGTTGCCACGGACCATGAGCGCGAGGCTCACGCCGTACAGCACCAGACCGACCACCAGCTGCGGCAGCCGCCGGCCGAGCCGACCCGCGCGCAGCTGGGCGACCGGGCCGAGGTCCGAGACCAGCAGACGCCGAGCTCGCGAGGCGGCTGCGTCGGGCGAGGAGGTCGAGTGCGGCCGCGACCGAGGGACGAGGTCGCGACGCCGTGTATCGAGACCTTCGGCGGATGCGGACATGCTCCAAGGATCGTCACTAGTGGTCTGGTATCAAATAGCCACTTGTGATCTACTGGCCTGCATGTCGCAGTCCATTTCCGCCGCCCGGGTCGCCGTCCTCGTCGGCGACTTCCACCGGTCCCCCGCCTACACCGGTCTGGCCGACGCGCTCCGGGAGCTGATCGGAGACGGACGGATCGGCTACGGCACCCGGCTGCCCAGCGAGCGCGACCTGACCACCGAGCTCGGGGTCTCCCGGACGACGGTGACCCGCGCGTACGCCGTCCTCAGGGACTCGGGGTACGCCGAGGCGCGGCACGGCTCGGGCACGTTCACCCGACTCCCCGGCGGTCCCACCCGGGCCCACGACCGCGCGCTCTGGCCCACCGACGTCAGCAGCGGCGTGATCGACCTGGTCTGCGCGGCGGCGAGCGCCCCTCCGGGCATCGCCGCGGCGTACGCCGAGGCCGCGGCCGCCCTGCCCGCCCACCTCGGCGGGCACGGCTACTACCCCGCCGGACTTCCGGACCTGCAGGCGAGGATCGCGGCGTCGTACGACGACCGCGGCCTGCCCACGTCCCCCGACCAGATCATCGTCACGACCGGTGCCCTGGCCGCGAGCGCCATCGTCGGCAAGGCCCTCGCCGGCCCGCGGGACCGGGTGCTGATGGAGTCACCGACCTATCCCAACGCCGTGCAGGCGCTGCGGGCGGGCGGCGGCCGGCTCGTCACCGTGCCGCTGGACCCCGAGGGGTGGGACCTCGAGGCGATCGCCGGTGTGCTCGCCAGGCGGTCGCCGCGGCTGGTGCACGTGATGCCCGACCACCACAACCCGACCGGCCTGGTCATGCCGGACCGGGAACGGGCGGCTTACGCCAAGCTCCTGGCCAGGCACGGCGCCACGGCGGTCGTCGACGAGGCGCACCACACGCTGCGGCTGGACGGCGCACCGCCGCAGCGCCCGTTCGCGTCGTACGCCAAGGACGCGGTGACGGTCGGCAGCGCCAGCAAGAGCGTCTGGGGCGGCCTCCGGCTCGGCTGGATCCGGGCGCCGCACCACCTCGTCGACCCGTTGGTCCGCGCCCGGGTCGGAATGGACCTCGGTGCGCCGGTGCTGGAGCAGCTGGTGCTGACCCGCCTCGTGACCGGCGAGTTCGACGCCGTACTCGCCGCGCACCGCGAGCGGCTGCGCCAGCAGCGCGACGCACTCTTCGCCGCCCTCACCGCGGAGCTCCCAGACTGGACGTTCCGCCCGCCCGCCGGCGGCATGGTGCTCTGGTGCCGGCTCCCCACCGCCGGCGCGACCGCATTGTCGATCGAGGCCGAGCGGCACGGCGTCCTGCTCGCCCCCGGCCCGTCGTTCGCCCCCGAGGGTGGCCTCGACCGCTACCTCCGGCTGCCCTACACCGTCCCCGTGCCGGACCTGGAGGAAGCCGTACGACGCATCGCAGCCGCCTGGCGCGTGGTCAGCGTCAGTGGGCAGTCAGCCACGCCCCCTCGCGACCGTCGCGCCGGCGTGCTCGTCGCCTGACGCCGAATCGACACCCATGGCGCGTCGAATCAACACGCATGGTGCGTCGAATCGACGACAGCGTCCATACGCCGCGAACTGCGCCGCCATCGCTGTCGATTCGGACGACCATCCCTGTCGATTCGGACGACCATCCTTGTCGATTCGCGCTAAACCAGGTCGACGGCCCGGATGGAGGTGGCGGAGATGGCGTTCTCGATGTCGCTGAGGGTCTCGGCGGGGATGGCCGAGTCGACCGAAAGGGCGACCAGCGCCTGGCCGCCCTTGGTGTCCCGGGAGACCTGCATGCCGGCGATGTTGACCTGGGCGTCGCCGAGGATCTGGCCGACGGTGCCGACCATGCCGGGGCGGTCGTCGTAGGTGAAGAACGCCAGGTGGTCGGTCGGCTCGATGTCGATGTCGTAGCCGTTGACCTCGACCAGCCGCTCGCGCTGGTGGATGCCGACCAGGGTGCCGCTGACCGAGACCTGCGAGCCGTCGGCGAGGGTGCCGCGGATCGTGATCAGGTTGCGGTGGTCCGGGCTCTCGGCGTCGGTGACCAGGCGTACGGCGGTGCCCCGCTCGGCCGCCAGCAGCGGCGCGTTGACGTAAGACACCTGGTCCTCGACGACGCTGCTGAAGACGCCCTTCAGGGCCGCGAGCTCGAGCACCTTGACGTCGTGGTCGGTGATCTCGCCGCGGACCTCGACGTCGAGCTGCTGGGCCACCTCGCCGGCGACGCCGGTGAAGATCTGGCCGAGCTTCTCGGTGAGCGGGATACCGGGCCGCACGTCCTCGGCGATCACGCCGCCCTGGACGTTGACGGCGTCGGGCACCAGCTCACCGGCCAGCGCGAGGCGCACCGACCTGGCGACCGCGATGCCCGCCTTCTCCTGCGCCTCGTCGGTCGAGGCACCGAGGTGCGGGGTGGCGACGACGTTCTCCAGCTCGAACAGCGGGCTGTCGGTGCACGGCTCCTTCGCGAACACGTCGAGCCCGGCGGCCGCGATCCGCCCGGTCTTGAGCGCGTCGAAGAGGGCAGCCTCGTCGACGATCCCACCGCGGGCGGCGTTCACGAGCACCAGCGACGACTTGGCCTTCGCGAGCTGGTCGGCGCCGATCAGGCCGGCCGTCTCGGGGGTCTTGGGCAGGTGCACCGACATGAAGTCGGACTCGGCGAGCAGGGTGTCAAGGTCGACCAGGCGGACGCCCATCTGGGCGGCCCGGCCGGCCTGCACGTAGGGGTCGTAGGCGACTACGTTCATCCCGAACGCGCTGAGGCGCTGGGCGACGAGCAGACCGATCCGACCGAGGCCCACGATGCCGACGGTCTTCTCGTAGAGCTCGATGCCGCTGTACTTCGAGCGCTTCCACTCGCCGTTCTTGAGTGCCGCGTGCGCCGGCGCGAGGTTGCGGGCGGCGGCCAGCATCAGCGCGACGGCCAGCTCGGCTGCCGAGACGATGTTGGACGTCGGCGCGTTGACGACCATGACGCCGGCCTGGGTCGCGGCCTTCACGTCGACGTTGTCCAGACCGACCCCGGCGCGCGCGACGACCTTGAGCCGGCCGGCGGCAGCCAGCGCCTCAGCGTCGACCTTGGTCGCCGAGCGCACGAGGATCGCGTCGACGTCGGCGATCGCGGGCAGCAGCTCGGCTCGGTCGGCGCCGTTGCAGTGGCGGATCTCGAAGTCCGGGCCCAGCGCCTCGACGGTGGCGGGGCTGAGCTCTTCGGCGATGAGAACGACGGGGCGGTCAGTCACAGCGTTGTCCTTCGGGGAGGATCGTGCGGGTGATCGGTGCACGACGCTGTGCCGGCGTTCACGCTACCCGACCGGCGAACGTGTTACGAACTCGTGTCAGGCCTCGGCCAGGAGCGGCAGGCCCCCGAAAATCGGTCGCGTCCTCCACGCCGGGCCTCGTACTGTGAGGCACATGGAGCTCTGAGGCTGTCCGCACCGCCACCTCGTCCCGGGAGCCTCCATGTCTTCTGTCATCACCCTGTCCTCGGTCGCGTTCGCCTGGCCCGACGGCACCCCCGTCCTCCGCGAGCTCGACCTGCACGTCGGCGCCGGCCGTTCCGGCCTGGTCGGCGCCAACGGCTCCGGCAAGTCCACGCTGCTCCGCCTGATCGCCGGCGAGCTCCGGCCCTCGGGCGGAAACGTCGCGGTGACCGGTCGGCTCGGCTACCTCCCCCAGGACATCACCCTTCGCAGGGAGCAGCCGGTGACCGAGTTCCTCGGCATCGCCCGCGTGCTCCGCGCGATCCGCGCGGTGGAGGGCGGGTCGACCGACCAGGCCGACCTCGACGCCGTCGGCGACGCCTGGGACGTCGAGGACCGGGCCGCGGCCGAGCTGGCCCGGCTCGGGCTGCCCGACGACACCCTCGCGCGCCGGACGGCCGAGCTGTCCGGTGGCGAGGTCACCCAGCTGGGCCTCGCGCGGGTGCTGCTGGACCGGCCCGACGTCCTCCTCCTCGACGAGCCGACCAACAACCTCGACGCCCGCGCGCGGGAACGCCTGTACGACGTCGTCGACTCATGGCGGGGGACGATGCTGGTGGTCACCCACGACCGGGACCTCCTCGAGCGCATGGACCGGATCGGCGACCTGCGCGAGGGCCGTGTGCGGTGGTACGGCGGCGGCTACACCTCCTACGTCGACCAAGTCGCCGCCGAGCAGGCCGCCGCCGAGCAGGCGGTGACGACGGCTCGCTCGGACCTGCGCCGCCAGCGCGCGGACCGGGCAGAGGCCGAGCGGGTGCTGGCCGTACGCCGGCGCCAGGGCCGTGCCGCTCAGCTGGCGGGCGGGATCCCGAAGATCGTGTCGGGCGCCAAGAAGCGGTCCGCGGAGAACTCAGCGTCGGCATACCGCAAGGTGCACGACGAGAGACTCGCCGCGGCCCGCGACCGGCTCGACGAAGCCGAGTCCCGGCTCCGCGTGGACCGGGAGATCCGGGTGGACCTGCCGGACACGGTCGTTCACCGCGGCCAGGAGGTGCTGACGACGCGCGAGCTCGTGCTCCGCACCGGGACCGCCGTCGACCTCCAGGTGCAGGGTCCGGAACGGATCGCCGTCACCGGACCGAACGGTGCCGGCAAGACGACGCTGCTCCACACCCTGGCGGGCCGGCTCTGCCCCAGCGGCGGCACCGCGACCGTGCACGTGCCCGTGGGGCTGCTGCCCCAGCGCCTCGACGTGCTCGACGAGGACCTCACGGTGGCCGAGAACGTCGCGCTGCGCGCGCCCGATGCCTCGGTCACTGCGGTCCGGGCGCGGCTGGCCCGGTTCCTGTTCCGCGGCTCGGCGGCCGACAAGCAGGTGGCGGCGCTGTCGGGCGGCGAGCGGTTCCGGGCGAGCCTCGCGGCGCTGCTGCTCGCGGAGCCGGCTCCCCGGCTGCTGCTGCTGGACGAGCCGACGAACAACCTCGACTTCGCGTCGTACGACGCCCTGGTGTCGGCGCTGGCCGGGTACGGCGGCGCACTCATCGTCGCCGGGCACGACGACCGTTTCCTCGCGGACATCGGCATCGACCGCGCGGTCGACCTGTGACCCGACCGGCGCCGCTCCGTGGCCTGCGCGGGTGACGACGGGCTACCGTCCCTCCATGGGCACCAACTCCCGGAGCCCCCTCACGCTCGGCGCCCTCCTGCTGGTGCTCTGCGCACTGGTCGCTGCGACCTTCGACGGACCGCGGTGGGACGACCTCGAGCGCGGCGCCGAACGCCCGGTCGTCTCCGAGGGTGACCGGGCGGCCGACGAGCCGGACGATGCGGCCGCGGAGGAGGAGTCGCAGCCGCCGCCGGACGACGACGAGCCGTGGCTCCCGTGGGCGCCGCCCCTCGATCTGCTGCTGGTCCTCTCGGCCGCCCTGGTGTTCGGCGTGGCGCTGATCGTGCTCGCCCGGCTCCGGCTGGTGCGGCGACGAAAGCAGCTCAGCGGCCGGATCGGGGTCCGCGCCTCGCTCGTCCCTGCCGAGCCGCCGCCCGACGAGGAGGTCGGCGCCGAGCTCCCGGAGGCACTCGACGAGGGCGCGCGCACGATCGGCCAGGGCTCGCCGCGCAACGCGATCGTCGCGGCCTGGGTGCGGCTCGAGCGAGCGGTGGAGAGCGACCGGTTCCCCCACCGGCCGGAGGAGACACCGAGCGAGCTGGTCGAGCGGGCGCTCGCGGCGTACCGGCTCGACCACGACGCGATCCGCCGGCTGGCCGCGCTCTACCGCGAAGCCAGGTTCTCGGCCCACCCGATCACCGAGGAGCACCGGGTCGAGGCGGCCGACTGCCTGCGGCGGCTGCTGGCCACGCTCGGAGCGCGGTCCCGATGACGACCGTCTGGATCGCGCTCGCGATCGCCGCCGTCGCGGTGGCGTGCTACGCCGCGTTCGTCAGCCAGACGATCGTGCCCGCCACCTGGCCGGAGGAGGCGTCCCTGCAGCTGCGGGAGAACCGCGCCCACGACCAGGAGGTCAACCACCTCGAGCGGTTGGTCGCGGCCGACGACCCGACCGCGGCCCACCTGGTGGTGCGCGAGGTGACCGGCCACCTGCTCGCGATGCCGGTGCTGGCCGACGCCCGGCTCGATCCCGCGGCGGCCGCGTTCGTGGCCGACCCTCCCCTCGGATCCCCCGCCCGCTACCGACGCGAGCTCGCCGAGGCGCTCAGAAGGATCGAGGCCATCGGCAATGACTGACCTGATGGCGGCGTCCCGGAAGGCGCGAGCGGTCCTCGACGAGATCGAGCGGGCGGTCGTCGGCAAGCGCGACGCGCTCACGCTCGTCCTGGCCGCGATCCTGGCCGGCGGGCACGTGCTGCTCGAGGACTTCCCCGGCCTGGGCAAGACCCTGGCTGCGCGCTCCTTCGCGCAGACCCTGGGCCTGGAGTTCCGGCGGGCGCAGTTCACCCCCGACCTGCTGCCGGCCGACCTCACCGGCTCGTTCATCTACGACCAGGGCGAGGCGAGGTTCGAGTTCCGTCCCGGTCCGCTCTTCACCGGGCTGCTGCTCGCCGACGAGATCAACCGGACGCCGCCGAAGACGCAGGCCGCGCTGCTCGAGGCCATGCAGGAGCGGCAGGTGACCGTCGAGGGCGAGACGTTCGTGCTCGATCCGCCGTTCCACGTGATCGCCACCGCCAACCCGGTCGAGTACGAGGGGACCTACCCCCTGCCCGAGGCGCAGCTCGACCGGTTCCTGCTCCGGGTCGGCTTCGGCTATCCCGACTCCGAGGAGGAGTGGGAGGTGCTGCGACGTCGGCTCGAGCGGCAGCAGGAGGAGCAGACCCTGGCCCAGGTGGTGTCGAGGGAGGAGCTGCTCGGGATCCAGGCCGCGGTCGAGTCCGTGACCGTCGACCCCGACATCGGGCGGTACTGCGTGGCCCTGGCCGCCGCGACCCGCAAGCACCAGCACACACTGGTCGGCTCGTCGCCCCGGGGCGGACTCGCCCTGATGCTGGTCGCGCGCGGTTACGCCGTGATCGACGGCCGCGACTTCGTCGTACCCGAGGACGTCAAGGCGGTGGCCGTGCCGGCGCTCGCGCACCGGCTCACGATCCGGCCCGAGCTCTGGATGACCGACATCTCGGGGCGGTCCGTGGTCGAGACCGTGCTTGGACAGGTGCCCGCGCCGACCGCACGCGATCGCGTCTGAGCGATGACCGGCTGGAGACCGACGCACGCCCACCTCCGGGTCGCGGTCGTCGGCCTGGCCCTGCTGGTGGTGGGCGTCGCGGTGGGGCGCCCGGACGCGGTCGTGATCGCCGCGCCGCTGGTGCTGGTCACGCTGTGGTCCGCCCGCCGTCCCGTCACCGAGCCGACCGCGGCCACCCCGCTGTCCGCGCTCACCGTCAACGAGGGCGAGGAGGTCACCTGGGAGGCCACGATCGAAGGCATCCCGCCGCGCGGGACGGCCACCGTTGTCCACCCCGGTCAGAAGCTGCTCGAGGTCGAGCCGGCCGCTGGACTGCTGGTCGCCGAGGGCGCGGACGGCGACGCGCCTGGAGCGGCGGTGGCCCGGATCGCGCTGCGCCCCATGCGCTGGGGACGCCGCCGGCTCGGGGACCCGGCCGTCGCGGCGTACGACGGCTGGTACTCCTGGCGCTGGGGACCGGTGCCGCTCGCCGGCATGCGGATGACCGTGCTGCCCGTGACCGCGCCCCTCGACGCCACCGCGCCCGCGCCGCACCCCCGGGGACTGGTCGGCATGGAGCGCGCCGCCCGCCCTGGGGAGGGCACCGAGTTCGCCAAGGTCCGCCCGTTCGGGATCGGCGACCGGCTGCGCCGGATCCACTGGCCGGTATCCGCCCGCACCGGGCGGCTCCACGTGACCGCCACCTACGCCGACGAGGACGCGCACGTCGCCATCCTCATCGACGCCGTCAACGACGTCGGCGAGAGCGCCGGCATCGACGGCGAGAAGAGCAGCATGGACCTGGCGGTGCGGGCGGCGGCGGTGCTCGCCGAGCACTTCCTCCACCGCGGCGACCGGGTCGGCGTGCGGGTGTTCGGCGCCTGGGGCGTCACCATGCTGCCGGCGTCGTCGGGCCTGCTCCAGCTGCGACGGATCCTCGACACGCTGTGCCTGATCGAGCCGGGCACCGCCCGTGGTGAGGACGCGCTCGTCGCCCGCCAGGGGCTCGGCGCCGGCACCCTTGCCCTGATGTTGTCGCCGCTCATCGACCGCGCCGCCACGCAGCAGGTCGCGATCCTCAACCGGGCCGGCATCGACGTGGTCGTGATCGACACCCTGCCCCCCGGGATGGAGGCGGAGACCGGTACGACGCCGAGCGCCCTCGCCTGGCGGATCCGGATGCTGCAGCGGCGGGTCGAGACGACCCAGCTCGCCTCCCTCGGCATCCCGGTGGTGCCCTGGGCGGGGGCGCACAGCCTGGACCAGGTGCTGCGCGACCTCACCCGCCGGCGGGCCACACCGAGGCTGGCCGTCCGATGAGTCAGGCGACGAGGAACAGCCCGGTGACCGGCTTCGTGCTGGAGGACCGGGACGGCACCCAGCTCCTGACGCTCACCATCCCCGGCATCGTCGTACGCGTGCTGACGGTGGCGCCGATCGCGGTCGCGCTCGCCGAGCTGCACCGGGTGGCACCGGACGTGTCGTGGTGGCCGTCGTTCGCACTGCTCGTGCTGGCGGTCGGCTCCGCCGGCCTGCCGGACTCCGGCGTCGGACTGGTCACCCTCGGCGGTCTGGTCGCGTGGTGGCTGGTCGCGGTCCAGCAGCCGGCCACCTGGTCGGCACTCGTCGTCGGCTGCTGCGGCCTGGTCTTCCACGTGGCGCTGGCCCACGCCGCCGCCGGACCGCCCGGATTCGCACCGACCCGGGCGGTCGTCGGACGGCTGGCGCTGCGGTGCGCCGGGGTGCTCCTCGCCACCGGCGGCGTCGCCGCCGTCGTCGAGGTGGCAGAAGAAGGGGGCGAGCCGCCGGTCGTGGTCGTCGCGATCACGTTGGCTCTGGTCGGCGCGCTCCCCTGGGTTGCCGTCCGCCGCTCGGCGTAGGCCGCGAGCAGACGGCTACCGACGGGTCAGCAGCGGCCGATCTGAGCCACGGTGAGGTCGCCGCCGTCGCCGAACTCACCGCCACTGATCCCCATGCTCAGGGCCCAGCCGCCCCGCTTCGGGACGTTGATCGCGCCGACGGGGGAAATGGCGCCGTGCCTCACCCAGCCGCTCGTCCACTCCCGCGTCGGGCCATCGCCCCCGCGGGAGGCGGTCAGGGTCGCGACGACCCGCCCTTCGGCGAGCAGACGCGCGTTGACCCGGTTGAAGATCCGCCACGCATTTCCGTCGGTGGTCGTCACCTTGCAGGCCTGCTGCTTGGCCCGGTTGAGGGTTTGCAGGGTGGTCCAATCCTTGCCTGGGGCGGCCGCCTGCGCGGGCGCCGAGGCACTGATCGGGGCGAGGACGGCGGCAACCGTGAGGACGCCCACCGCCGTTCGGGTGAGCTTGTTCATGTGGACCGCTTCCGGAGAATGTCGATCAAGATGATCGAACATTCCCGACCCTACGGCGCGGACGCGTGCCACATCCGAGAACAGCGAGATGTCAGGGCAGGTCTTCAGATCGCGCAGCCGTCGGGGCCGCAGACCTCGGCGTCGGCCGCTGCGGGCACGGTCTCGAGATGGGGCCGGCTCTCGGCCCAGGCACGCTCGAGGAGCTGGGCGAAGAGCTCGGCGGGCTGGGCGCCGGAGACGCCGTACTTCTCGTCGACGACGAAGAACGGCACGCCGGTCGCGCCGTACGCTCGCGCCTTGGCGATGTCGGCGGCGACGTCGGCGGCGTAGGCGTCACTGGCCAGGACCTCGTCGACCCGGGCGGCGTCGAGCCCGACACCCGCCGCGACCTCCCGCAGCACGTCGTGGTCGGCGACGTTGCGGGCCTCGCCGAAGTAGGCCTGGAGCAATGCGTCCTTGAGCGTCGCCTGCTGCACCGGCCCGCCCTCGGCAAGAGCGAGGTGCAGCAGCCGGTGGGCGTCGAAAGTGCCGACGTGCGGGGAGTCGTGGTGCTGGTGCCAGTCCATCCCGAGCTCGGCCGCGACCGCGATCACCGCTGACTGCTTCTCCGCGGCGTCGGCCAGGGTGAGGCCGTACTTGCGCGCGAGCATCTCCTGGGCGGTGCCGGTCGGCTCCGTCGGGGCGCCCGGGTCGAGCATGAAGGAGTGGTAGACCACCTCCACCTGGTCGCGGTGGGGGAAGTCGGCGAGGGCCTGCTCGAGCCGCCGCTTCCCGATGGAGCACCAGGGGCAGACCACGTCGGACCAGATGTCGATGCGCATGTAGTTGAAACCGCAAGCACCCTCGTTGTGTTCCCCTGCCACGCTGGGCAGGTGCAGAACCTGGAGACCGAACGGCTGATCCTCCGGCCGTGGCAGCACGACGACGCGCCCCGGCTTCTCGACATCCTCAGCCGGATCGAGGTGATGAAGTGGCTCGGTGACGGCCCGCCCAAGCTCATGAAGGACCTCGAGGAGGCGCACGAGCGGATCGACAAGTACGCCGAGCGGTCGGTCGAGCCGCCGCGCGGAATCTGGGCGATCGAGCCGAAGGCGGGTGGTGAGCCACGCGGCACAGCACTGCTCGTGACTCTCCCCGACGCCGAGGACGGCGAGGTCGAGATCGGCTGGCACCTCCACCCGGACTCGTGGGGTCATGGCTACGCCACCGAGGCCGCCAGCGCGGTGCTCGCGCACGGCTTCGCCGCCGGGCTGCCCGAGATCCTCGCCGTCACCCACCTCGGCAACCGCCCGTCACAGCGAGTCTGCCGGCGGATCGGGATGCGCCCGCAGGGCGTGGTCGAGAAGTGGTACGACGGCCCGTCCGAGCTGTTCCGGATCACGGCCGAAGAGTGGGCCGCGGGTCAGCACCCCTAGCACCCCGAGGCGCACGTCGTACCTCCCCCTGGGTCGCCTCGGGGTGGGCTCAGGGATCGTTCCGGGGGTCTGCCCGACGCGGGCGAGGTGCGCCGGCCGCCAAGGTGAGGGCCATGATCACGATCGAGTCCCTGACCAAGAGATACGGCACGTTCACCGCCGTCGACCAAGTCTCCTTTACCGCGCAGCCCGGTCGGGTGACCGGCTTCCTCGGCCCCAACGGCGCCGGCAAGACCACCACCATGCGGGTGATGGTCGGCCTCACCGAGCCGACCTCCGGCCACGTGCACATCCTGGGCCGGCCGTTCGCCGCACTGCCGAACCCGGGCCGGGAAGTGGGCGTCCTGCTCGACGCCTCCGCCCAGCACGCCGGCCGCACCGGCCGCGAGATCCTCACCATCGCCGCCCGCACCATGGGCCTGCCGAAGGACCGGGTGGGAGCGATGCTCGACCGGGTGAGCCTGACCGAGGAGGAGGCCGGGCGCCGGGTGCGCAATTACTCCCTCGGGATGCGGCAGCGGCTCGGCATCGCCACCGCCCTGCTCGGCGACCCCGAGGTGTTGATCCTCGACGAGCCGGCCAACGGCCTCGACCCGGCCGGCATCCGCTGGATGCGCGACCTCCTCCGCGAGTTCGCCGACCAGGGCGGCACCGTGCTGCTCTCCAGCCACCTGCTGCACGAGATCGAGGTCATCGCCGACGACATCATCGTCATCGGCAACGGCCGGATCGTCGCCGGCGGCACCAAGCAGGAGCTGCTGGCCTCGACCGGCACCCTCGCCCGCGCCGCCGACCCGGCCGCCCTCGCCCACGCCCTCGAGGCGTCCGGCATCGTCACGACCGTCGCCGACGGCGCGGTCTTCGCCGACGCGGACCTCCCGACCGTCGGCAGCACGGCGTTCGCCGCCGGCATCCCCCTCACCGAGCTGCGGACAGCGGACGGCGCCGGCCTCGAGGAGATGTTCCTCGAGCTGACCGCCGAGAGCCAGCGCGACTCCATCACCTACACGGAAGGAGCGGTCGCATGAGCACCGCCACCATCACCCCGTCGAGCGTCGACGGTCCCGCCGTGGCCCACCCGCCGCGCGAGCGGGAAGTACCCGCTCCCATCCCGTTCGGCCGGATCCTCGGCGTCGAGCTGCGCAAGATGTTCGACACCCGCTCCGGCTTCTGGCTGATGGCCAGCATCGTGATCGCCTCGGCGATCGCGACCGTGCTGACCGTCATCCTCGGCGACCGGGACGCGCTGACGTTCGACTCGTTCGCTGCGTCCGTGGGCAGCCCGATGTCCATCCTGCTCCCGATCATCGGGGTCCTGGCGGTCACCAGCGAGTGGAGCCAGCGCACGGCGCTGACGACGTTCACCCTGGTGCCGAGCCGTCGCCGCGTGATCGGCGCCAAGCTCGTCAACGTGCTGGTCATCGGTGCCGTCTCGATGCTGATCGCCCTCGGTGTCGGCGCCATCGGCAACCTGGCCAGCGCCGCGATGACCGGGAACGACGCGGTCTGGGACATCCCGGCCTGGACCTTCGCCCAGATCGTCCTCGCCAACGAGCTCGGCATGCTGCTCGGCTTCGCGCTGGGCCTGCTGCTCCGCAGCTCCCCCGCCGCGATCGTCGGCTACTTCGTGGTCAACCTGGTGCTCCCCGGCATCTCCGAGGCGCTGGCCTCGACGCAGGAGTGGTGGGCGGACAACGCCGCCTGGTTCGACGTGAACGCGACCCGCTTCCTCCTGTTCGACTCGAAGCTGACCTCCGAGGAGTGGTTGCAGCTCGGCGTGACGTCGTCGATCTGGATCCTGCTGCCGCTCGCGGTGGGCCTCGCCCTCGTGATGCGGTCCGAGGTCAAGTAGCAACCCTGGCCCTCGCGCAACGTCATCCGGCCCGCACCTCTCGAGGTGCGGGCCGGATGACGTCCGGCGGACGGCTAGTCCTTTCGGGCTATGCATCGCGGCCTATCGCCGGATGCAACCAGGTAGGCCGGTCACCAGACTGGGGATCCGATCGAGAGGAACTCACATGCTTGCTGCACCAGCACCGTTCCTGCCGGCCCCGCCGCTCTCGCCCCCGACGCCCCGGGAGCGGCAGGCGACGTGGGCAGCGATCTTCCTCTCCCTCGCGGCGTTCTGGTACGGCGTGGGAGTCGCGGTGCACGCGTTGTGGAGCTCGTTCGCCGGCTGATCCGTCGCGCCGGCGGTCAGTGCCGGAGGTTCGGGTCCCAACGGTTCGCCAGCAGCGTGAAGCTCGGGGTGTCGTCGAGCGAGGTCATCGCCTCGTAGATGCGCTCGTACGACGTCGCGGCGATCCGCCAGCTGCCGTCGGTGTCGCGGCGGTACTCGTCGTGGTAGTAGCCGGCGCCGCGGATCACGACCTTCAACTCCGGCACGATCACGGTGTCCTCGAAGGCCCAGGAGCCGGTCGCCGTGCCGCCGTCCACCTCGATCTCCGGGTGGTTGGCGATGTGGACGGTCACCACGCCGGGGCCGAGGTTGTCGACCATGAACCCGACGACGGCGTCCCGGCCGTCGTAGTGGACCGGCTCGCCCATGGCCTGGGTGCCGTACCGGGCCGTGACGTCCGCCGCGAGGCAGTCGCCGAACGTCGGCCAGTCCTTGAGGTCGAGCGAGCGGAAGTACCGGTGCTTGAGGCGCTTGATCTCCTCGATCGCGATGAGGTCCACGGCGGGAGCCTAGCCCAGACCTAGAACGTGTTCTCGTGGGCGCGGCTGTGTGCCGACGGCCGCGCGGGATGGGAGCATCGCTGACCATGGGTCGCTGGTTACTGGTCGTCGTCCTCGCGCTCGCGACGGCACTCGCCGTCCTGCCCGGGCAGGCCCGGGCCGCCGCGCCGGACCCGGCCGTGGTCACGGTGGCCGCGCCGGCCGTCCACGCGGGCGAGGCGACCACCGTCACGGTCACCGTCACCGCCCAGGGTGCGCCGGTCGTCGGCGGGCAGGTCGGCATCGAGCGCAACCGCGACGGGGGGTGGGTGCCGGTGGCGGACGTCGTCACCGACGCGTCCGGGCGAGCGACCGCGAGCGTCACGCTGCTGCGGGACCCGCTGAACAACCGGGTGCGGGCGACGGTGGAAGGGACGGACCAGTACGGCGGCGCGAGCGCGACGCTCGCCGTACCTCTCCGCAAGCGCGACAGCCTGGTGACGCTCGGCGGCCCGGGCGCCTTCAAGGACGAGACGACCGCGACCCTCACCGTGCGGTGGCGGGCGGTCGGCGCAGGTCCGATCGACGGGCAGGTCGCGCTCGTGCGCCGTCTCGCCGGTGAACGCGACTGGCGCCGGGTCGCCCTGCTGGCCACCGGAGGCGACGGGACGGCCACGATCAAGGTCTCCCCTCGCGTCGACTCACGCTGGCGGGTCTTCGCCCCGCCGCTGCCCTGGGTACGCCGCGGGCGGAGCGAGGTACACAGGCTCGACAACCGGCCGCCCGTCGCGCCGGTGGTGATGCCGCGCGGGGCACCCCGGCCGCGCCGGTCGGTGCCACCTCAGCGTCGCGCGGTCGGCGACGGCGCGAACGCGCGGATCCGGCGGATCCCCAACGGGGTCTGGCGGCAGATGACCGGCCGCAGCTGGCACCGCGGCTGCCCCGTCGGTCGGGCCGGCCTGCGGCTCGTCAGCATCAACTACTGGGACTACACCGGCTACCGCCGCCGCGGCGAGCTGGTCGTGGCCGCCGGGGTCGCCGGCCGGATCGCCGGCGCGCTGCGCGACATGTACGCCGCCGAGCTGCCGATCCGCTCGATGTACCGCGTGGACCGGTTCGGCTGGTCGGAGCGGCTGCACGGAGCCGACGACTACGCGTCGATGGCCGCCGGCAACACCTCGGCCTTCAACTGCCGCGACGTCGTCGGCCGGCCCGGCATCCGGTCGCCGCACTCCTACGGCCGGTCGCTGGACATCAACCCGTGGGAGAACCCGTACCGGTCACCCCAGGGCGTCTACCCCAACACCTGGTGGCTGAGCCGGTCGCACCCGCGGATCGCCTGGCGCTCGCGCGGCCACCAGGTGGTGCAGATCATGGCCCGGCACGGCCTGCGCTGGACCTACGGGCTCAACGACATCCACCACTTCGACGCCGTGCTGCGCGGCGGCCGCGTCCTCCGCGTGCCGGGCTGCGACTCGACCGTCTGCCACTGACCGAGAACAGTCGACCCGTCGCGTTTGAACGCGACGGGTCGACGTGCAGATGAGCCGGGTCGGGGTCAGCGGGCGGCCGAGCCCTCGGTGTAGTCGCTGTCCTCCTGCTTCCAGGCGAAGTGCGAGCGGAGCAGCTTGCCGGTCGCCTCGATGGGGTGGCCGGCCTCCTTCTCCCGCAGCTCCAGGAACTCCTTGCCGCCGTTGTCCTGGTCGCCGATGAACCGCTCGGCGAACGAGCCGTCCTGGATCTCGCTGAGGATGCTCTGCATCGACTTCTTCACGTTGTCGTCGATGACCCGGGGGCCGGAGACGTAGTCGCCGTACTCGGCGGTGTCGGAGACCGACCAGCGCTGCTTGGCGATGCCGCCCTCCCACATCAGGTCGACGATCAGCTTGAGCTCGTGGAGCACCTCGAAGTAGGCGATCTCCGGCTGGTAGCCCGCGTCCATCAGGGTCTCGAAGCCCGCCTGGACGAGGTGCGAGACGCCGCCGCAGAGGACGGCCTGCTCGCCGAACAGGTCGGTCTCGGTCTCCTCGGCGAAGGTGGTCTTGATGACGCCGGCGCGGGTGCCGCCGATGGCCTTGGCGTAGGACTTCGCCAGGTCCCAGGCGGCGCCGGAAGCGTCCTGCTCGACCGCGATGATGTCCGGGATGCCGCGGCCGGCGACGTACTCACGACGGACCGTGTGACCCGGGGCCTTCGGGGCGACCAGGATGACGTCGACGCCCTCGGGCGCCTGGATGTAGCCGAACCGGATGTTGAAGCCGTGGCCGAAGACGAGGGTGTCGCCGGTCGTCAGGGCGGGTGCGATCTCGTCGCGGTAGAGGTGCCGCTGCACCTGGTCGGGCGCCAGGATGACGATGACGTCGGCCTCCTCGGCCGCGTCCCGCGGGGTGAGGACCCGCAGGCCCTGCTCCTCGGCCTTGGCGCGGCTCTTCGAGCCCTCCTTCAGGCCGACGCGGACGTCGACGCCCGAGTCGCGCAGGTTCAGCGCGTGGGCGTGACCCTGGCTGCCGTAGCCGATGACCGCCACGTGCTTGTCCTGGATGAGGGACAGGTCGGCGTCGTCGTCGTAGTAGATCTCAGCCACTGGGGGCTCTCACTTTCTGTGTTGGTGGTCGAGCCTGTCGAGACCCGTTGGAGTTTCAGCTGATGGCAGCGGGCGGCACGGGTACGGCGACCGGCTTGCCGCGTTCCGAGATCGACCGCGGGCCGCGGCCGATGGCGATGGCACCGGACTGCACGAGCTCGCGGATGCCGAACGGCTCGACCACCCGGAGGAAGTCGGCGATCTTGCCGGCGTTGCCGATGATCTGGATGGTCACCGCGTCCGCCGCCACGTCGACCACCTTGGCACGGAAGAGCTGGACGGCGTCGAGCACCTGGCCCCGCATCTCCGGGGTCGCACCCACCTTGACCAGCACCAGCTCGCGCTGGACCGACGCGGCGGGGTCGAGCTCGACGATCTTGATCACCTCGACCAGCTTGTTGAGCTGCTTGGTGACCTGCTCGAGCGGGCTGTCCTCGACGTTGACGACGATCGTCATCCGCGAGATCTCGCCGTGCTCGGTCGGCCCGACCGCCAACGACTCGATGTTGTAGCCGCGGCGGCTGAAGAGCGCGGCGATCCGGGCCAGGACACCGGGCTTGTTCTCGACCAGGACGGAGAGCGTGTGCTTGGCCATGACTTAGAGATCGTCCTCGTCGAACTGGGGAGCGAGGTCCCGGGCGTACTTGATGTCGTCGTTGCTGGTGCCGGCGGCGACCATCGGCCAGACCATCGCGTCGCGGTGGACCCGGAAGTCGACCACGACGGGGACGTCGTTGATCTCCATCGCCTTGGCGATGGTGGCGTCCACGTCATCGGGCGTCTCGCAGGCGAGACCCACGCACCCGTACGCGTCGGCGAGCTTGACGAAGTCGGGGATCCGCTTGGAGTGGAGGTCGGTGTTGGAGTAGCGCGAGTTGTAGAACAAGGTCTGCCACTGGCGCACCATGCCGAGCGACTCGTTGTTGATGACCGCGACCTTGATCGGGATGTTGTTGATCGCGCAGGTCGCGAGCTCCTGGTTGGTCATCTGGAAACAGCCGTCGCCGTCCACCGCCCACACCGGGTGGTCCGGCATGGCCACCTTGGCGCCCATCGCGGCCGGGACCGCGAAGCCCATGGTGCCGAGCCCGCCGGAGTTGATCCAGGTGTTCGGGCGCTCGTAGGGGACGAAGTGCGCCGCCCACATCTGGTGCTGGCCGACGCCGGCGGTGTAGATCGTGTCCGGTCCGGCGAGCACCCCGAGCCGCTCGAGGACGTACTGCGGCGCCAGGCCGCCGTCGGTCGGCTTGTCGTAGCCCAGCGGGTACTTCAGCTTCACCGCGGCGAGGAACTGCACCCAGCCCTCGTAGTCGCCGGTGTTGCCGGCGTCGGCCTCCGTGCGGAGGGTGGTGATCAGGTCGATCAGCACCTCGCGGACGTCGCCGACGATCGGGACCTCGGCGTGCCGGTTCTTGCCGATCTCCGCAGGGTCGATGTCGGCGTGGATCACCTTGGCACCCGGGGCGAACGTGTCGAGGTTGCCGGTCACCCGGTCGTCGAAGCGGGCGCCGAGGCTGATGATCAGGTCGCTCTTCTGCAGGGCGGCGACCGCGGCGACGGTGCCGTGCATGCCCGGCATCCCGAGGTGCTGCGGGTGGCTGTCGGGGAAGGCGCCACGCGCCATCAACGTGGTGACGACCGGCATGCCGGTCAGCTCGGCGAGCGCGAGCAGCTCCTTGGAGGCGCCCGAGCGGATGGTGCCGCCGCCGACGTAGAGCACCGGCTTGCGCGACTCGAGCATCAACCGGGCAGCCTCACGGATCTGCTTGGCGTGCGGCCGGGTCACCGGCCGGTAGCCGGGCAGGTGCAGCTCGGTCGGCCAGTCGAACGTCGTGGTCGCCTGCAGCGCGGACTTCGCGATGTCGACGAGCACCGGACCCGGGCGGCCGGTCGAGGCGATGTGGAACGCCTGGGCGACCGTGCGCGGGATGTCGGCGGGGTCGGTGATCAGGAAGTTGTGCTTGGTGATCGGCATGGTGATGCCGCGGATGTCCGCCTCCTGGAAGGCGTCGGTGCCGATCATCGCCGCGCCGACCTGACCGGTGACGGCGACCATCGGGACCGAGTCCATGTGGGCGTCCGCGATCGGCGTCACCAGGTTGGTGGCCCCCGGGCCGGAGGTCGCCATGCAGACGCCGACCCGGCCGGAGGCGGCGGCGTATCCCTGCGCTGCGTGGCCGGCGCCCTGCTCGTGCCGGACCAGGATGTGCCGGATCGGGCTGTCCATGAGCGGGTCGTAGGCCGGCAGGATCGCTCCGCCGGGGATGCCGAAGATGTCGGTCACGCCGGCGGCCTCGAGGGACTTCACCAGGCTCTGCGCCCCGGTGACGGCCGTCCCGCCCGGCTGCTGCTGATCACTCATCCGACTTCTCGTTCCTTGATCTCGTGGTGCCTCACGGTCACCCGGCACCCCGTCTGCTCGGGTCGTACTCAACAAAAAACCCCTCGGTTGCCAGGCAACGAGGGGCGGACGCGCAGGACTGTCTCAGCCGGCGCGTCCGGTGCGTACGAGGATGAGGTCCTGGCGCATGCGCCCAGAGTACGCCGTCGCACACGGTGCCGTGGGCCCAGCCTCCCACGCGTCCCAAATGACAAGACGCTCGTCTCACAACCGGAGGCGCGCCGGACGACTCGGGATCAGGGCGGCACCGTCGTGGGCGCGCGACCCACGAGGGCCTCCAGCTGTTCGAGGACCGCCGGAACGGACGCGAGGGCGGTGCCGGCGGCCCGCTCGGCCGCCTCGACCATGGAGGCGTACGCCGCCCGCACGCCGGCCTGGTCCGGCCGTGACCCGCGCAGGTGGTCCGCGAGGAGCAGCGCGTCGCGATGGTCACCGAGCAGGGACTGCACCCGCGACCCGAGCTCGCCCAGCGCGGCGGCCTCCGGACCGAGCACCGCGGCCGGCGGCTTGGTGACGGCGTCGCCGACGTGCCGGAGTCGGCGGCCGGCCCTCCGCAGTGCATGCGCGGCCTCGGGATCGCGGCGGTAGTCCGTCGTCTGGTCGATCACCCGCGCGGCCTGTGCCAGCAGCACCTCCCGCGCCACGACCGGCGCCGGCCGAGCGCTCCCATCGGTCAGCGCCGGCGCCGCGGCGGCGGCCCCCAGTGCGGTGCTGAGCGGCTCCGCGTCCGGCGACGCAGCCCAGGCGACCAGGGCTGCATGCGCCCGTGCGTGCTCCGCCAGCAGCGGTGCGACCAGGTCGTCACGCAGGTCGCCGGGGAGTCCGATCTCGGCCGCGATCCGCGCGCACCAGGCGGCCCGCACCTCGAGGTCGCGGGGCAGACCGAGGCGGTCGCCGTACTCCGCGAGCCGGGCGCGGAGCCCGCCGATCGCGGTCGGTTCGACGTACGGCGAGAACGCGGCCAGGACGTTGCGTAACCGGCGGACGGTGGTGCGCAGCTGATGCACGGCATCGGGCTCGTCGGCGAGGGCGGCTGGAGTCTTGGCGCCGATCCTCGCGACGAGGTCGCCGACGACCTCCGCGAGCATCTCGCCCGCGGTCGCCTCGGGCCCGGCCATGAGTGAACTCTGCCATGTCCGAGTAAAGGGTTCGCGGACTCGAAGAAAACTCGAAGGCATTATGCGCACCCTTGGACCGTGGGTTCTCTCCAGCACCTCACACCTCGCCGCGCGTCCGGCCGAGGCAGCCTGGCCACGCTGGCGGACACGGTCGACGAGCGACGCTACGTCTGTCCCGAGCAGCTCGACCGGCGGTTCGACCAGCTCCTCGAGGGCGAGAGCGACTCCCGGCTGCTGCTGCTGAACGGCGTCGGCGGCTCGGGGAAGAGCGCCGCGCTGCGTGAGGCGGCGCGGCGCGGCGAGCGGCTCGGCTACCACGTGATCGCCCTCGACGGTCGGCAGCTGGTCACCGTCGGGCCCCGCCTCGCGGACGTCTTCGAAGACCTGCCGGACGGCGACCTGCTGGTGCTGGTCGACGAGCTCGGCCACCTGGGCGCCCGCGCCCACGCGCTGGGTCGCATCCTCTCGACCCTGCCCGGGCCCACCCGCGTGGTCACCGCCGCCTCCGACTACGCGCACGACTGGCTCCCGACCGAGCTGGAGCCGCTCGTGGCCACGCTGCGGATGCCGGCGCTCGACGTGGAGACCTCCCACGAGGTGCTCCGCAACCACGGGGTCGACAACGGCAGCGCCCGAGCGGCGATCAGCACCTGGGCCTGCGGCCTCCCGCTCGCCCTGGTCCTCGGGGCGGCGGCCTGGGTGGAGCACGGCGCCGCCGCGATCCAGCCGGGAGGGGCGGTGCTGGCCGCGGCCGCGGACGACCTGGTCGGTCACCTCTCCGGCCTGGCTCTCGACCAGCTCGACACCGAGCTCCTCGAGGTCGCCGCCGTCGCCGGCTGGTTGGACGACCGGCTGCTGGCCGACGTGCTGCCCGACCGCGACAGCCACGACGCACTGGCCACGCTGGCGTCGTACTCCTTCGTCGAGCGCAGCGGCACCGGCGTCACGCTGCACCCGCTGGTGGCGCGAGCGGTGGCCGAGCGGGTCCGCCGCGACGGTGGGCGCATCTCGCACCTGGTGCTGCGGACCGCGTCCCACCTGCGCGACCGCGCGATCCTCGGGGACTCCCGGGCGCTGCACCAGCTCGCCGCCCTGTCCGAGGATCCCCAGCTGCGCGCAGGGATGGCACCCGCGCACAGCGCGACGCTGTACGGCGACGACGTGCGCGCCGGCGAGGACGACGAGATCGTCCGCTGGGCGCCGAAGGGACTGGCGGACGCCGTCCGCCCGTGGTTGCTGCCGCAGCCGGCGTCCTCCTGGCGGACGCCGACCCAGGTGGTGCGGCACACCGACGGGAGGGTCGTCGCCGCTGCGCTGGCGATGCCGCTCGGCGAGGCGGCCGCCCTGGTGAAGGCCGGCGACCCGCGGGCCGACCTGGTTGCACCGCTGCTCGACTACGCCGCTCGCCAGGGCTTCGACGACCGGGTCGTCATCAGCCCGTTCCAGCTGATGGCGCCGGGTGCCGCCGAGGAGGACCCCAACGTGATGGCGCTCCGCAACAGCCACACCCTGCGCCGGTGCCGGGTGTCCAACCCGCGCTTCGACCTGGTCAACGAGTTCGGATGGACCGACTTCGAGCGCGCCGTGGTCGCCGACCACGGCTACATCGAGGTGCCCGAGCTCCGCCGCGAGATCTCCGGGCACGAGGTGCGGACCTGGATCGTCGACGTCGGCCCCTGCGGGGTGGTCGGGCTGCTCTTCCGCGGCCTCGCCGGCGAGCACGGCATCGATCTCCCGGAACCGCAGACCCAGGGCGACCTGGTGCTGGCCGCGCTCGACGACTTCCACGACGACGCCGTGCTCGCGGCCCTGCCGTGCGCGCCGCTCGGCCATGACCTGCGGCACGCGGCGGACCGCGTCCGCACCTGGGTGCGCCGCACGATGATGGCGGCGCTGCACGACCAGCCCGTCCTCGCCGACCTGCTGGAGCAGCGCTACTTCGAGCCGGCCGCCACCCACGACCAGGTGATGCGGGCGACCTTCCTCAGCCGGGCGACGTACTTCCGCCGGGTGCGGACCGCGCGCGAGCTGGTGGCCGCCGCCGCCGACCGGGTCGGCGCTCCGCTCTGAGCGCCCCGGGCCCGTCCGAGGCGCGAGGACGGCCCCGGACCAGGTGCCAGGTCGAGTAGGCGCGCTCGAGCGCGAGGAACGAGCACCCAAGCGCTCGTCGTACCGAGATCAGAGCGTCGACAACGCCGTCCGTTGGCGGCCGGCCTCGTCGAAGTTGCCCGGGTCGAGCCACGCCTGGTGCGCCGCCGCCACCCGTGGCCACTCCTCGGCGGTCACCGAGAACCAGTCGGTGTCGCGGTTGCGGCCCTGGGTGACCATGTGGTTGCGGAACCGCCCCTCGTAGACGAAACCCAGCCGTCGAGCCGCACGTCGGGACGGCTCGTTGAGGCTGTCGCACTTCCACTCGAACCGGCGGTAGCCGAGGTCGTCGAACGCGTGCCGCATCAGCAGGTGGATCGCCTCGGTCGCGGCGCGGGTCCGTTGCAGCGTGCTGCCGAAGAGGACGCCGGCCACCTCGACCTGCCCGGTCCGCGGGTCGATCCGCATGTACGACGCGATGCCGGTCGCCTTGTCAGCGCCCTCGCCCTCGGCCGGCACCAGCGCGAAGGTGAGGTCGACCGGCGAGTCCAGGAGCTCGGCCAGGTGCATCCACAGGTCGGCGAGCGACGCGGGCTTCGCGATCGGCCGGTAGGTCCAGAGGGCGTCGTCGTCAGGCCCGCACACCGCGGCGAACAGGTCGGCGTAGTGCGCCGAGCTCAGCGGTACGACGCGCACGTAGTGACCGGTGAGGGTGACCGGCTCGGGCGCGGGGCGGGCCTCCCACCCGGGCACCAGGTCGCCGACGTACTGACCGAAGTCGTTGAGCTCGGGCACGCGCGTCACCAGGCCGCGCGCAGCGTCGCGTCGAGCTCCGATCCGACCGGGTCGTCGACCGAGCGGACGAAGACGGCGGTCACCCTCCCCCCGCCGTTCTGGTCCAGACGCGCGGCGACCGCGCGCCAGGCGGCGAGGTTGGGGTGGTCGACGTCGGTGCAGGCCTCGGCGGGCGCGAGCGCGGTGATCGCCTCGTCGAGCTGTTGTCGGCTGACCTCGAGGGTGGCGGTGCTGCCGTCGTGCTTGAGCACGGTCGCCAGCACCACTCCGGGCAGGCCGTGCCGGCCGCCGGGCTGGTTGACGTAGGGGAACTCGCCGTCGAGAGCGAGGCCGTAGGACACCGGCGGGACCCATCCGTCGATCTGCGCACCCAGCCGCTCGCGGATCGCGGCCAGTCCGTCGAGCGTCGACCACTCGTCGAGCGGGTCGTCGTCGAACCCGGGCAGACCGTCGAGGCTGAAGCGGTTCTTCCGCCGGCGGTAGTCCGCGGAGCCCTCCACGCCCTTGCGCGCGTAGTAGCGCTGCATCAGGTCGCGCTCCCCGGTGTAGGTCATCAGCGGGACGCCGTAGCCGCAGGAGTCGGAGACCCGCTCGACGTCGACCACCACGACCGCCCGAGCGCCGGGCAACGCGGAGAAGTGCGCCGCCAGGTCGTCGTACCCCTCGTCGTAGAGGGTGACCACCCGGCCGGTGCCGTGCAGCCGGACGATGTTGGGGGCACCTTCGAACGCGCAGAACATGATCGTGATCCGGCCGTTCTCGCGGAGGTGGGCGATGGTCTCCGTGCCGCTGCCCGTGCCGTCCAGCCAGGCGAAGGTGTGGTCGTCGAGGACGGCGAACGTGCCGCTCACCCCGCGCGGGGAGACGTTGATCAGTCCGTCGCCCGCCAGCGGGGCAGTCGCGACGAAGAAGACGTGCTGCGCCTCGATGAACTCCCGCAGGCGTCTGCCGATCGCCTGGTGCACCTTGCCCATGCCCTGAGAATAGGCGGCCCGCAGTCGGGGGGAACCACCGAGCCGTTCGCGGTGTAATGAGGTCAGTAGCCACCGAGAGCCGGAGCCAGCGACGGACGAGAGCGGGACGGTACGACGCGCACAGGCGGGTGACCGGGATGCGTTCGCGCAGCTGGTCACCCGGCACGGTGCTGCCGCGACCCGGGCGGCAGCGTGGTTCGGGGCCGGTCCCGACGCGGACGATGTGGTGCAGGAGGCGTTCGTGAAGGCGTGGCAGGCGCTCGACCGGTTCCGTCCCGAGGCACCGTTCCGGCCGTGGCTGATCAGGATCGTGGCCAACCAGACCCGCAACACGGTGCGCAGCCGCCGTCGCCGCGATGCCCTGGCCGTCCGGGCGCTCGACCTGCGGGACGGGACGGACCCCGCCCTCGACGCGCTCGCCGCCGAGCGCCAGCGGGCGCTGCTGACAGCGGTCCGGTCCCTGCGTGCCGCCGAACGCGACGTAGTGGTGTGCCGGTGGCTGCTCGGCCTCGACGAGGCGGAGACCGCGGCCGCGTTGGAGATCCCGCGCGGCACCGCCAAGTCCCGGGCGTCCCGGGCGCTGGCCCGGCTACGGACCCAGCTGGCGGACCTGGAGGTGAGCCATGATCGAGCGTGAGCTGGCCGCGCTGGCCGACCGGGTCGCGCCGGCGCCGCCGCCCGACCTTCCCGACCGGGTGCTGGCCCGGATCGGCGACCTCGACATCGACGGTGGCCGGAGCCCGAGGCGTGTGTGGGGTCCGGTGGCCGCGGGTGTCGCGGCACTCGTCGCAGCCTCGTTCCTCTCGCCCCAGGTGCGCGCCGTCGCGGCGGACGTCCTCGGCGTGGCCGGCATCGAGTTCTCCTCGGACACCCCGGACGCGCCGCCGGAGCCCCGGGAGCCGCTCCCGGACTCGCGCGACTCCTCGCTCGCCGAGGCGCAGGCGCAGGTCGACTTCCGGGTCGGTGTCCCCGGCGAGCTCGGTCCGCCGGAGACGGTGACCGTTGCGGACCGCGGCCGGGTCGCCTCGATGACCTGGCGCGGCGGAGACCTGCGGCTCGACCAGTTCGACGGCACCTTGGGGCCGGTGTTCTCCAAGCAGGTCGGTGTGCTGGCGACCGAGGAGCTCGACGTCAACGGTGCCACCGCCTGGTGGATCGACGCGCCGCACGACCTGACCTACGTCGACCGGCAGGGGCGCGAGGTCACCGCGACGGCTCGGCTCGCCGGCACCACCTTGGTGTGGGACGGCGGCAACGGGGTGACCTTCCGGCTCGAGGGCGAGCGGTTGAACCGGGAGGACGCTTTTGCGATCGCGCGGTCGGTGCGCTGACCCGGAACCCATCCGGGCCGGGCGGTGTATCCAGGACATGAACACTGCCTCGCGCCTTGCCTGTGCCGTCGTCCTCGCCGCGCTGGCGACGGTCTCGACGGCCACGCCCGCGACCGCCAAGGGCCCGACCGACGTCGATGTCTCCGGCCCCGGCGTCGACGGCGTGCACCTGACATACACCGCCCGTGCAGACGTCGACGCCGGCAGCCTCGGCGAAGCATCCCGGCTCTACGACATGTGGAGCCCCGGGTTGCTGGAGCCCGCGCCCGACCTGACCGAGGAGGAGCTCGGACCCCGCTACCTGCTGACCTGGTCAGGAGACCCGCACAGCGGCGAGACCGGGACGGACCTGGTCGTGCAGCACGCCTACCCCTTTGCCGAAGGTGGTGCCTGGGTCGAGTTCCCACCCGATCAGGAGCTGTGGGGTGCGCCGATCGCGCAGGGCTGGATTCAGACGCCGAAGCTGACGGCGGAGCTGGTCGAGCTCGGTGCGGCCGACGACGTGGCCGACCCCGCCGTGGCCGAGGTCGACCCCGATGCCGTTTCGGTGGCTCCCGAGGCGTCGCGCGACAGCGACGACGCGAGCTCGTCGCACGACGTCGCCGTTTGGACCGGCGCCGGGCTCGCCGTCGTGCTCGCGGCCGGTGGGGTTGTGCTGTGGCGGCGCCGGCTCAGCCGGTGAGGAGTGCGGCATGAGGTCCGTTGCTCGATCGATCTGCGTCGTCGTTCTCGCCCTGACGACGTGGGTGCCGACGATGCCGGCGGTCGCGAAAGGTCCGACCGACGTCGCCGTCGAGGGCCCCGGCGTCGACGTACACCTGACCTCTACCGCGGGCAGCCACAACGCGGACATGGAAGCCCTGGCCGAGGCAGCACGCGTGTACGACTTACTCGGCCGGCGACAGTTGTCAACGACGCCGAAGGTCGCGGCGGCAGAGCTCGGTCCTCGCTACGTGTTGTCCTGGACGGTAGGGGGCATGGACTTCCGGGTACAGCACGCATACCCGTTCGCCGTCGGCGGGCCCTGGATCCGGTTCCTCCCAACGGACCTTGAGCGAGGCGTGACGATTTCCGGATGGGTGCGCGCGCCCGCCTTGAGGCAGACGCTGGTTTCGCTCGGCGCGATCCCGGACTTGCCGAAGCCCACCCTGACCTCGTCCGATCCCACTGTCGGCGCGGCTGAAGAGCCGACACCGGCGTCCGCCGACGAGGGCGACACCTCGTCCTACCACTTCTTGATGCCGGCCGGCGTCCTGCTCGCGGTGGCAGTTGTGGTGGGCGTGATCGTCGCGCGGAGGCGGCGGCTCAGCCGGTAATCGCCCCGACTGCGGCCGACTGCACCAGCTGGGCGTACTTCCCGAGCACGCCCTTGGTGTACTTCGGCGGCAGTGGGGCCCACCCCTCCTTGCGCCGCTCGAGCTCCTCGGGCTCGACATCGAGCTCGAGGGTCCGGTTGGCCACGTCGAGGATGATCGGGTCACCGTCGCGCACGAACGCAATCGGTCCGGCGTCCACCGCTTCGGGGGCGATGTGGCCGACACAGAGCCCGGTGGTGCCGCCCGAGAACCGGCCGTCGGTCACCAGCAGGACGTCCTTGCCGAGGCCGGCACCCTTGATGGCACCGGTGATGGCGAGCATCTCGCGCATGCCGGGACCGCCCTTGGGGCCCTCGTAGCGGATCACGACCACGTCTCGGGGCCTGATGGTGCCCTGCTCGAGCGCGTCCATCGCCGCCCGCTCGCCGTCGAAGACGCGGGCGGTGCCCTCGAAGAGCGACTCGTCGAAGCCGGCGCTCTTCACGACCGCGCCGTCCGGGGCCAGCGTGCCCTTGAGGATGGTCAGGCCGCCGGTCTTGTGGATCGGCTTGTCGAGCGTGCGGACGATGGCGCCGTCGACGGCCGGCGGGGCGATCTCATCGAGGTTCTCCGCCAGCGTCTTGCCGGTCACGGTCAGGCAGTCGCCGTGGAGAAGCCCGGCGTCGAGGAGCGCCCGCATCACGACGGGGATGCCACCGACCCGGTCGAAGTCGACCCAGACGTACTTGCCGAACGGCTTCATGTCGGCCAGGTGCGGGACCTTGTCACCGATCCGGGTGAAGTCGTCGAGAGTCAGCTCGACCTCGGCCTCACGGGCGATGGCGAGCAGGTGGAGCACGGCGTTCGTCGAGCCGCCGAGCGCCATGACGACCGCGATCGCGTTCTCGAACGCCTCGCGGGTCATGATCTGGCGCGCCGTGATGCCCTTGCGCAGCATCTCGACGACGGCTTCGCCGGACTTGTGGGCGAACCCGTCGCGGCGCCGGTCCACGGCCGGCGGCGCGGCCGAGCCGGGCAGCGCCATGCCGAGCGCCTCCGCGACGGCCGCCATCGTGTTGGCGGTGTAGGCGCCGCCGCACGCACCCTCACCGGGACAGATCGCGCGCTCGATCTCGTCGACCTTCTCACGGGAGATCTTGCCGGCCAGGCACGCGCCCACGGCCTCGAACGCGTCGATGATCGTCACGTCCTCGCCGTCGACCTTGCCCGGCAGGATCGTGCCGGCGTAGAGGAACACCGAGGCCAGGTCGAGACGGGCGGCAGCCATCAGCATGCCGGGGAGCGACTTGTCACAGCCGGCGAGCAGCACCGAGCCGTCGAGCCGCTCGGCCATCATCACGGTCTCGACCGAGTCGGCGATCACCTCACGCGACACCAGCGAGAAGTGCATGCCCTCGTGGCCCATCGAGATGCCGTCGGACACCGAGATGGTGCCGAACTCCAGCGGGTAGCCACCGGCGGCGTGCACGCCGTTCTTGGCCGCCTTGGCGAGCCGGTCGAGCGACAGGTTGCAGGGGGTGATCTCGTTCCAGCTCGAGGCGACGCCGATCTGGGGCTTGGCGAAGTCGTCGTCCCCCATGCCGACCGCGCGCAGCATGCCGCGGGCCGCTGCCTTCTCGAGGCCGTCCGTGACGTCGCGCGAGCGGGGCTTGATGTCGGGTTGCGAGCCCGGAGCGGTCGGGCCTTGGTCGGTCGATCGAGCCATGCGTCGAGCGTAGTCGGCGGCAGCTGTCGAGCCGGAGCCCTGTCCATCCTTGTATCGGTACTCGGTACGGATGTACGGCGCGCGCGGGCCGACCAGTCTGAGAGTGCACATCCAGGACACCAGCCCGCGGGGGATCGCGACCATGACAACACTTCTGATCAGCCTCGATCTTGATCCGTCACGCGCCGACGAGGTGGTCGCGCTGCTGCGGAGCGAGATGGCCCCGTGGATGCGACATCAGCCCGGGTTCGTGTCCAGCCACTGGTTCCTGGCCGACGACCGCCGGCACTGCACGATCACAGTCGAGTTCGCCTCGGAGTCCGAGGCGACCGACGTCGCCCGGGCCACGCTCGCGCTCCCCTCCAACCCGGCCCGCTCCTGGAACGTCGCCCGGGTCGACAGCGTGTCCGACCTGAACTTCGCGCCGCGGCCGGGACTCCGGCTGGGAGACAGTCCCTGACGATCCTGCTGCGTTTTCCGCCGTTTCAGGACCGTTTCGTCAGGGAGTACGGCGATCTCAGCCCGCCAGGTGTACGGCGAGCGCGCCCCGGTCGGGGGCGCCGGTGCGCTGCAGCAGGCGCGCGACGTGCGTCTCGACGGTGCGCACCGAGAGGAACAGCCGGTCGGCGATCGCCTTGTTGGGCAGGCCGTCGACGACGAGCTCGAGCACGTCGTACTCGCGGGCGGTGACGCCGAGCCGCTGGAGGTGGGCAGGCACCCGGACGCTGCCGACCGCACGCCGGGGTACGGCGAAGCCGGCCTCCCGCATCGCGACCCGGCACGCCGACGCCGCCTCGGTCTGACCGATCTCGACGAAGCCGTCGAGAGCGTGCCGGAACCACGACTCGGGAGTTCCCCAGCCGTCGGCCGCAGCCGAGCGCGCGACGAGCATCTGTGCGTGCAGCTCCATCCACGGCTCCCGGCCCGGGAAAGCCCATTCGGAGTCGGCGAACACCCGCTCCGCCTGCTCGCGGTCACCGGCCCGTCCGAGGGCCACCGCGTCGGCGTAGCGCAGCGCGAACCGGTTGTGCGGCGAGTTGGCCTGTGGTCCGTTGCGGACCTCTTCGCGCGCGTCCGCGCCGCCGGCGCCGTCGTCGAGGACGGTCTCGAGCAACGCCCACAACCCCCGGGTCGAGAACGGCACACCGGGGAACCGGCGCGCGCCCTCCATCGCCTTGGCCCATTGCGCGCGCGCCTCGTCGTAGTTGCCGCGAGCCATGGCGACGGGCGCGAGCACGTGCCCGGGCAGACCGACGAGCCACATCCCCTCGTCGACGATGATCTTCTCCGCGACGTCGACGTCAGCAGCCATCGCGTCGTCACGTCCCGCGAGCCCGTGGGTGAAGGCGCGGATCAGGTAGGCGCTGGGCAGGTCCGGGAGCCGCAGCCGCTCCATCATCGCGATCGCGTTGTCGATGGCCGCCATCGCGGCGTCGAGCTCGAAGTAGCGGATCCGGACGATGTTGAGGTCGAGCTCGACCCGCGCCGCGGTCGCGATCGCACCCGCAGCGAGCGCAGCGCGCCGGGCGGCGATCAGACGGTCGTCGGTCGGCCTCCGGGACACCAGCTCGAGGGCGCCGAGCGCGGCCAGCAGCCGGCACCGCCAGAGCACCAGCCCGGCGCGGTCGGCAAGTCGGAACCCTTCCTCGAACGCCTCCTCCGCCTCGACCACGTCCCGGCCCCGCGCGGCGCGGCCCAGCACCTCCCAGGCCTCGCAGGCGACCTCGGGCCGGTCGTCGCCGACGCTCTCGAGCGCGGCCCGGGCACGCTCAGCTGCGACCTCGTCCTGGTAGCGGCCCAGAGCCAGCCGAGCCCCGAGCACGTGCGCGAGCGCGACGTCGCACGAGCCCGCCTGCTCGAGCGTGGCCTCCGCCTCGTCCCAGCGGCCGCCGACGAGCAGCGCGCGCGCCAGCCGGAGCCGGAGCCGGGCCAGTCGGTCGGCCTCGTCGCCGAGGGCGACCAGCTCGTCGACCAGGCACTCCGCCGCGGCCACCGCACGCGGGATGTCGCCGGAGAGGGCGTGCACCTCGACCTCGGTCTCGCGGATGTCGAGGTCGAGGCCGCCGCCCTCCTGGGCCGCCGCACGGACCAGGGCCTCCTCGGCACTGGTCAGCGCTCCGCGGGCGATCGCACCGCGAGCCGCGGCGAGCCAGTGCTCCGCCGCGCGGGCCCCGTCGCCGGCAGCCTCGAACAGCTCGGCCAGGGCCTGCGCGGACCCTGCGTCCCGGTCGGTGCCGTGCTCGGCGACCGCCTCGGCGAGCACGGCGGCGAGCCGCCGGCGGTCGGGCGGGAGCACTGTCGCGAGGACGGCCTCGCGGGTCAGCGCATGGCGGATCGCGAACCCGTCCTCGTCCGCTACGACCAGGCGCTCGCGGCGCAGGTCCCGGATGGCCGTGGCGGTGGTGCGGTCATCGAGGCCCAGCGCCGCGCCCACGACCTGCCAGTCGAAGCCGATGCCCAGCAGCGCCGCCGCCTCCATCACCTCGCGCGCGGTCGGTGAGACGGCGTCGAGCCGGGCCTCGACCGACCGTGCGAACGACGACGGCACGGTGGCCGACAGCTCCGTCGCGACCCGCCAGGCGCCGCCGTCCTCACGCACGAGGGCGCCGGAGGACTGCAGGTCGGCCAGCACCTCCTCGACCAGCAGCGGGAAACCGGCGGAGAAGCGCAGCACCCAGTCGGCGAGACCGTCGGGTGCGGATCCGTCCAGGCAGGCGGCCAGCATCTCGGCGACGTCGTCCCGGCCGAGCGGCACCAGCTCCACGGACTCCGCGGCGCTCCGCGCCTCCAGCGCGCCGACCAGCTCGGTGACGGCCGGGGCGTCGTACGGCCGCGTGGTCGCGACGACCAGCAGCGGCACGTCCCGGACGTTGTCGGCGACGTACTCCAGGACACCGAGGGTCTCGGGGTCGGCCCAGTGCAGGTCCTCGATCAGCAGCAGCACTCCGGGGCCGTCGAGCGCCGAGGCCAGCCGCAGCATCGCCTCGCCGACCAGCATGACGGACGACCCGCCGTCGTGCGGCGCCGTGCCGAGCTGCGGAGCGAGCCGTCCGAGGGCGGGAAGGTACGGCGCGAGCCGGCGGTCCTCGGGCACGGTCCCGGTGCGCAGCCACGCCAGCAACGCCTCGCCGAGCGGCCGCATCGGCATCGGCGCGGCGGACCGCACCCCGCGGCCGGCCAGCACCGCCATGCCCGCCTGCTCCGCCTCCGCGAGCACGGTCGCGGCGAGACGGGACTTCCCCACCCCCGGTTCGCCACGGAGCACGAACACCCCGCCGTGACCGGATGCGGGCAGCGCAAGCGCGCCCCGGAGACGTGCCATCTCGTCCGCCCGGGAGACGAGGACCGGACAACGCACGCGCTGATCGTAGACGGGGACCACCGGTCGGGGACGGGTCTTTGCGTAGTCCCGCGCCGGCAAGCTGGTGATACGGCTGTGCCGGTTGGGGTCAGGCCGCTTCGGCGGCGGCCTTGAGCGAGGCCAGACCCCTGTCGAAGTCCTTGCGGATCGCGTTGTCGAAGAACAACTTCCCCATCACGGCGAAGACCAGGTTGCGCTCGCCGGTCATCGACCAGGCGACCTCGGTCTGCTCGCCGCGGGGGTGGAGCTCGAACACGATCTTGTTGGTGGCCTTGAAGGGCTTCTCGAAGACGAGATCGACGTCGATCCGCTCAGGGGTGATCGCGGCCATCGTCATCGAGCCCTGGCCGGCCTTCTTGTTGCCGGACCAGGCGTAATGGGCGCCGACACCCTCGCCGGTGTAGGTGCGCTGCAGGTCGGGGTCGAGACCCTCCCACGGCGACCACTGCACCCACGCCCTGAAGTCGGTGATGAGCGGCCTGATCGCTGCCGGCGGAGCATCGATCACGATGGTGCGGGTGCTCGAGAAGCCTGGCATGACCGCAACCTACTCGACCACGCCGACCTTGAGGGACATCACGTCCGGCAGATCACTGATGATCTGGCGCCAGCGGGTGCCGTCATCAGTCGATGCCCACACGGCCCCGTTGCGAGCGCCGAGGTAGAGCCCTGCCGGGTCGTGGGTGTCGGCACACATCGCGTCGCGCATGACCGCGACGTAGAACGGGTCGGGGAGGCCATCGTCGTACGGCGTCCACGACTCGCCTGCGTCGTCGGACCGCCAGACGCGCGCCCGGCCCTCGGGCGGGTAGCGGCCGTCGCCGCCGCCCAGCGGGAAGACGTAGATCGTGTCGGGCCGGTGCGGGTGGACGACGACCGGGAAGCCGAAGTCGCTCGGCAGGTCGTCGCCGATGGACGTCCAGGACCCGCCCTCGTCGTCGGAGCGGTAGACGCCTCCGTGGTTCTGCGCGAACAGCCGCTCCGGGCGGCTCGGGTGCCGGGTCACCTTGTGCACGCACTGGCCGAACTCGGGATAGCGCTGGTCCTCGGGGAGGAAGTCGGCGCGGATCCCCTGGTTGCGCGGCGCCCACGAGGCACCGCCGTCGGTCGTCTGGTAGACGCCGCCGGTCGAGATCGCCACCGTGACCGAGTCGGTGTCGGTCGGGTGCGGGAGGATCGTGTGGAACGCCTGGCCACCGAAGCCGGCGCCCCACTCAGGCTTCTGCGGGTGGTTCCAGAGGGCCTCCTCCAGCGCGAAGGTCTCGCCGCGGTCGGCGGACCTCCACACCGCGCCGGGCTCGGTGCCGGCGTAGACGACCCCGTCGGCGGCACCCGGCACGAGCTGCCAGACCCGCTCGACCGTGGCACCGCTGCCCTCGGGGAACCGGATCGCCCCACCGGAGGTCTCCCGCCAGGTCTCGCCGAGGTCGTCGGACCAGCGCACCTGGGGGCCCAGCCAGCTCGACGACGCGCCGGCGAACAGCCGCGGGCTCCCGCCTCTGGTGTCGACCAGGCAGGAGTAGACCTCCTCCATGTCATGGTGTGGCCCGCTCCACGACCAGTCCTCGCGGCGGTCGTCGGACCGGCCGATCCAGAGTCCCTTGCGGGTGCCGACCATCAGGATGGTGCCCATGCGTCCTCCTCGCTGGCAGAGCCGGACGGCATCGTCCGTCCCGCTACCCCTACCTTGACCCGCCGACGCCCCGGATGTCATCGGTCACCGGCGATCGACCTCGCTCGCGCAGGACAGAACGACGGCCGGAGCGCTCGACGGACCCCGCGCCTCCTAGATTGACCCGCGTGATGACCGCCGCGCCCGCCCGGGGACCCGCGATCGCCCTCGTGCTCGTCGGCATCGCCTCGGTCCAGCTCGGAGCCGGCGTCGCGAAGAACCTCTTCGACGAGATCAGCCCGACCGCGCTGGTGTGGCTGCGGCTCGCGTCGAGCTCGCTGGTGCTGCTGGCGATCGCCCGACCGCGGTGGAGCGGGCGCGACCGCGCGGACTGGCTCGCGGTCCTCGGGTTCGGCGTGTCGTTGGGGGTGATGAACTGGGCGATCTACCAGTCGTTCAGCCGGATCCCGATCGGGATCGCGGTGACGATCGAGTTCATCGGCCCGCTCGCGGTGGCGGTCGTCGGGTCCCGCCGGCTTCGCGACCTGACCTGGGTCGGGCTGGCCGCGCTCGGCGTGCTCCTGCTCGGCGCCGAGCCTGCCGACCTCGACCCGGTCGGCGTCGCGTGCGCATTCGTCGCGGGCGCGTCCTGGGCTGGCTATATCCTGCTGAGCGCGCACACGGGGCGGCGCTGGGAGGGGCTGGACGGCCTGGCGGTCGCGAGCGTCCTCGCCGTGCTCCTGCTCACCCCGGCGCTCGCCGGCACCGACCGGGGCCCGATCGTCGATCCCCGGATCGTGCTCCTCGGCGCCGCGGTCGGCCTGCTCAGCTCGGTGGTCCCCTACAGCTGCGAGCTGATCGCGCTGCGTCGGCTGCGGCCGGCCTTGTTCGGAGTGCTGATGAGCCTGGAGCCGGCCGCCGCGGCCCTCGCCGGGCTGCTCGTGGTCGGCGAGCACCTCAGTCTCGTGCAGTGGTCGGCCGTCGCCTGTGTGGTGGCGGCGAGCGTCGGTGCCACCCGGGTGGCCGCCCGGCCGGAGCCGGCGCCACCGCCGGCTGCCGGGTAAGGCCGGACCTCGCACTCAGGATCATTTCACCGAGATGTCACATGCTGCTGATGCGCGGTCGCCGTCTCCGGGACTACCGTGAGCGCTACCCCATTCCTCCCCCGGAGCGATGCCATGTTTCCCCCCATGCGCCATCTCGTTCGACTCGGCCACGCGATATCCGACTGGCCGGTCGCGTCCCAGCAGCAGGCCCGACGCAACGCCATGGTCGCCCTCACCGCCTGCGCGGACCGCCGTGCGGAACGCGAGGACGTGGCGTCGTACCTCGCCGAGAGAGCCACCCGGAGCGACCGCCCGGCAGCCGTCGCCACCCCTGGCCCCCGAGCCGCCGCCCGGGCCTGAGAGCGCGGGTCACCGGCGGGGTGTGCGGCACGGCACACCCAGGAAGCGGGAGCGCTCGGGCAGAATCTCGGCATGCCCACCTCCACCCCGGACACGACTGCGACGCCCGTGGTGTCGTTCCACGACATCCTGTCCGACGACGGCACCCACGTCCGGGCGTGGACCAACGACCCCGAGGGCGTGATCGACGGGCCGACCGTCGTCCTGTGCAACGGGCTCGGCACCAACGCCTACCTGTGGCCGGCTCTGCTCGACCCCGACTGCGGCGTCCGGGTCGTGTCGTGGAACCACCGCGGCGTGGGCGGCTCCGAGCGGCCGGCCGACAAGCGGCACGTCGAGATCGAGCACTTCGTCGAGGACGGCCTGTCCGTGATGGACCACTTCGGGATCGACCGCGCGGTGCTGATGGGCTGGTCGATGGGCGTGAACACCATGTTCGAGCTGGCGGTCCGGCACCCCGAGCGGGTGGCCGGCCTGTTCGCCGTCGCGGGCGTCCCCGGCGACACCTTCCGCACCATGCTGGCGCCGTTCCGGCTGCCCCACCCGGTGGCTCGCCTGATCACCATCGGCGCCTGCCGGCTCGGCAAGCTGACCGGGTGGGCGGTCAGCCCGATCACGACGCGGCTCCCGATCGGTCCACGCACGATCGCGCTGATCACGCACAGCGGGTTCATGTTCCCCGTCGCGGACCCCGAGCTCGCGGCGATCGGCATCGAGGAGTTCATCAAGACGCCGGTGCAGTGGTACGCCCACATCGCGCTCGGCACCTCGAAGCACGCCCGGGTCTCGCTGAGCGGCATCGAGGTGCCCACCCGGTTCGTGGCGGCGACGTACGACGTCCTCGCCGGCGCCCGCGACATGGCGCGCGCGGCCGACCGACTGCGTGACGCCGACTACTTCGAGCTGCGCGGATCGCACTTCATCCAGCTCGAGCAGCCGGACCGGGTCCACGACCTGCTGCTCGAGTTTCTGGAGAAGGTCGGGGTCAGGGCCGCTTGAGTAACCTCGGCGGCATGAGCGCCCGCCGTACGGCCGTTGCCCTGGTCGCCATGTCGGCGCTGCTCGCCGGCTGCGGCGAGGACGAACCGTCGGACGCCGACGACACCGAGACGCCCACCACCACCACCGGGTCGTCGACCGACAGCGAGACCGACAGGACGACGGAGCCGCCGGAGCCGTCGAGTGATCCGACCACCGGAGCGGGCGGCAAGCCCGAGGTGGTCGGCACCGTCGCCAGCGGCCTCTCGGTCCCCTGGGGGCTCGACTTCCTCCCGGACGGCCGGGCCGTGGTGACCGAGCGTGACACCGCTCGGGTGCTGGTGATCACCCCGGCGGAAGGTGCCGGCGAGGGTGAGGTGGTCGAGGTCGGCCGGATCCCGGAAACCGCCCCGCAGGGCGAGGCCGGGCTGCTCGGCGTTGCGGTCTCCCCCGACTTCGAGCGCGACCGCTCGCTGTACTTCTACGTCTGCACGGCGGAGGACAACCGGGTCGTCCGCGCCGAGCTCGACGGCGACCGGCTCGGGGACACCGAGCCGGTCCTGACCGGCATCCCCGGCGGGTTCATCCACGACGGCGGTCGGCTGGAGTTCGGGCCGGACGGCTTCCTCTACGTCTCCACCGGCGAGATCGGAGAGGACGACCTGGCCCGGGAGCGCACCGGGTACGCCGGGAAGATCCTGCGCATCACCCCGGCGGGTGAACCGGCGCCGGGCAACCCGTTCGGTGACGAGGTGTGGTCGTGGGGCCACCGCAACGTCCAGGGGCTGGCGTTCGACGAGGACGGACGCCTGTGGGCGAGCGAGTTCGGCTCGAGCAGCTTCGACGAGCTCAACCTGATCGAGGCCGGCGACGACTACGGCTGGCCCACGGTCGAGGGCACCGGTGGGGAGCCTGACTACCACGACCCAGCGGTCACCTGGCCGGTCGACGAGGCGTCGCCGTCCGGCCTCGCGTACCTCGACGGCGCGCTGTGGATGGCGGCGCTGCGGGGCGAGCGGCTCTGGCAGATCCCCGTCGACGGCGCGACGACCGGCGAGCCCACCCCCCACTTCGCCGGCGACTACGGACGGCTCCGCACCGTCGTCGTCGCCCCCGACGGCCGGCTCTGGCTGACCACGAGCAACGACGACGGGCGCGGCGACCCGGCTGCCGAGGACGACCGGATCCTGGTAGTCGAGCCCTAGGAGCGGACTCCTACAGATCGGTGAGCGGGTCCCGCGACTCGTGTGACTCGTGTGACTCGGACTTCGTGTTGTAGTCGGAGTCCTTGCGGCTGACGACCTCCCGCCGCTCCTCGGGCGAGAGCGCCTCGAGCGCCTCGCGCAACGCCGCGGGCTGTCCGGCCACCTCCGGCGCCTCGGGGATCGGGACCACGGTGTGCACCACGCGGTCGTCGTAGACGTGCACCGTGTTGAACGCCTGGTGGCCGTCGACGCCGGAGATCAGCCGGTCGACCGGCGCCGGGTCGGTCGTGTAGCAGTTCGCCGACGCCACCGAGACCGGGATGCCGGCGAACGTCGAGTGCGAGGTGTAGTGGAAGTGGCCGCCGAGGATCTGGCGCACGTCGCTGCCGTGGACCACGGCAGCGAGCCGGTCCTGGTCGAGCAGCTCGACGATCGCGGCCGGCTCGACGGTCGGCACCGGGATCGGCGGATGGTGCATCGCGAGGATCGTGCCGTGCTCGGCCGGCGTGGTGAGGACGTCGCGCAGCCAGTCGAGCTGGTCGTCGGTCAGTGCGCCGTGGTGGTACCCCGGCACGCTGGTGTCGAGCGCGACTATCCGCAGGCCCCCGAGGTCGTGCACCCGGTCCTGGGGCCCGTCGTCGTCGGAGTCGAAGAGGCCCCGGGCGTACGGCGCGCGCTCGTCGTGGTTGCCGATCACCCAGACGACCTCGGCGCCCATCGCCGCCGCGGCCGGCTCGACGAGCTCACGCAGACGGGCATAGGCCGCGGGTTGCGCCTTGTCCGCGAGGTCGCCGGTGAACACCAGTGCCTGCGGCACCGGGTCGAGCCGGCGCAGCCGCTCGAGGGCCAGCACCAGCCCGTCCTCCGGCACCACGGCGCCGTACTGCCTCACGCCGTGCGCGAGCAGGTGCACGTCGCTCAGGTGGGCGACGGTGAACCGCGGCGCGGGATACTGGCCGTACTGCACGAGCCAGACGCTAGGGCATGACTGGGAGCCCGCACCTAGCGCCGCTCGACCCGCGCCCGCCGCGCCGCTCGCCGCAGCGTGGTCAGTACGGCAGGCCCGAGCACCGCGATCGCGAGCGCGTTGGTGATCGCGCGACCGGTGTCCCAGCCGCCGGTCGAGGTCAGCAGGGTGTAGACGAGGAACCGGTGGAGGTTCTCGAGCAGCGGCGCTCCGGGGGCGTAGGACAGGTCGGTGGCGTCCTGGCCGGGCACCTGGATGCCGAGGATGAACGGCCAGCCCCACAGGTTCATCAGCAGTCCGTAGCCGTACGCCGCGAGGACGCCGTAGACCACCAGCATCACGATCTCCCAGCGCCCGGTCACCCGTCGCGGCAGCAGACCGGCGAACATCCCGACCCAGCCGGCGACCAGCATCTGGAACGGCAGCCACGGCCCGACGCCGGCCGTCATCAGCGCCGATGCGAAGAGCGAGGTGCAGCCGAGCACGAAACCGAAGCCGGGTCCGAAGACCCGTCCGCCGAGGATCAGCAGGAAGAACACCAGCTCCAACCCGGCCGTGCCGGCGCTGACGCCGCGCAGCACGGCGTTGACGGCAGTGAGGACGCCGAGGATGGCGAGCACCCGGGCGTCCATCCCGCCTTCGCTGATCTCGGCGAGCACCACGGCGAGGATCACCGGCAACATGCCGAGGAAGAGGAACGGCGGGTCCACGCGCTGGGTCGGGTCGGCCTCGAGCAGCAACGGCCAGCCGATCATCATCAGCCCGATCAGCGACGCCATGCCGAGGACGACCGCCGACCGCAGCCGGAGAGGGACGGCGACCCGCTGCCCCTCCTGGACGATCGCGTTCACGAGGGCACCTCCGCGTTGGTCGTCTCGTCCGAGGCGAGGGCGGCGGCCACCTCGTCGACCCGCAGCCAGCCCGGTCCGAGCACCTTCGTCACCTGGGGCGCGAACGCCGGCGACTCGGCGATCACCTCGCGGACGGGTCCGCTGGAGACGACCTCGCCCTCGGCGAGCACGACCACCTCGTCGGCGACCTGGGCGGCGAACTCGACGTCGTGGGTGGCGACCAGGATCGCGCGGCCGTCGGCCGCGAGACCACGCAGGATCTCGGCCAGCGCGTGCTTACCGGGGTAGTCCAGCCCTCGCGTCGGCTCGTCGAGCAGCAGCACCGGCGGACCCGCGGTGAGCACGATCGCCACCGCGAGGGCCAACCGCTGACCCTCCGACAGGTCGCGCGGATGACCGGTCGGGTCGATCCCCGGAGCGAGCCGCTCGAGGAGCGCGGCGCAGGTGCCGTCAGCAGCGGTCGCCGTCCGGTCGGCGGCCGAGCACTCCTCGGCCACCGTCTCCAGGTAGAGCAGGTCCGCGGGACTCTGGGGCACCATCCCGCTGAGCCGACGGCGCCCGTCGGACTTGAGCCGGTGCGGGTCGTCGCCGGACACCCGCACGCGGCCGCCGGCCGCGGCGTACCGGCCCTGGAGCGCCCACAGCAGCGTCGACTTGCCCGCCCCGTTGCGGCCCATCAGCGCGGTCACCGTGCCCGGCCGCAGGTCGAGGTCGACCTCCCGGAGCGCCGGCACCGGCCCGTGGGTCACGGTCGCCTTCCGCACCTCGGCGAGGCTGCTCTCCGGGCTCGGCCGCGGTGCGACGGTGGGCGGGGCGCCCAGCCTCGCCCGCAGGTCGGCAGTACGACGGCGCGCGTCCCGCACCGTGAGCGGGAGCGGCGACCAGCCGGCGAGCCGGCCGAGCTCGACGAGGGGCGGGGCGATCGGCGCGTCGACGAGGAGCTCCGCGGGGTCGCCTACGCGGACCCGACCGCCGGCTCCCAGGAGGCAGAGCCGGTCGGCGAACGGCACCACCCGTTCGAGCCGGTGCTCGGCGACCAGCACCGAGACCCCGAGGTCGTGCACCAGCCGGGTGAGCGTGGCGAGCACGTCCTCGGCGGCGGTCGGGTCGAGCGCGGAGGTCGGCTCGTCGAGCACCAGCAGCCGCGGGTGGGTGGTGAGCACGGAGCCGATGGCGACTCGCTGTTGCTGTCCGCCGGAAAGGGTGCGCAGGTCGCGGTGGCGCAGGTCGGCGATGCCGAGCAGGTCGAGGGTCTCCTCGACCCGGCGGCGCATGGTCGGGTCCGCGAGACCGAGCTGCTCCATCCCGAACGCCAGCTCCTCCTCGACGGTGTCGGTGACGAACCACGCGGGCGGGTTCTGGCCGACGTAACCGACCACGTGCGCGCGCTCCCGCGCCGGCCGGTCGAGCACGCTCTCGCCGTCGATCACGACGTCGCCGACCAGGGTGCCGCCCGTGAACGCCGGCACCAGGCCGGCGATGACGCCGAGCAGGGTCGACTTGCCGACCCCGGTCGGTCCGGCGAGCAGCACCAGCTCGCCGTGGTCGATCGCGAGGTCGACGTGCTCGAGGACCGGCCGATCGCCGTAGCCGAAGGTGACGTCGCGCAGCTCGAACACCTCAGACCACCACTCTTGCCGGCTCGTCGACAGGCTCCGGCAGGACGGGGGCGCGGTTCTGGGCGGTCAACGGCGGTGGTGCGACGAAGACGGGCGCGATCCCGACGAGGACCGCGACGACCGCCCCCGGGCTGAGCTCGGGTACGGCGAGCACCCCCGGGTGGGCCACCATCGGGTCGGCGCGCTGGACCAGCCAGAGCCCGGCACCGACGACGCCGCCGGACAGCGCGACGAGCACCTCCGCCGACCGCCAGCGCTGCGGCCGGTAGCGCGACCGCTGGACCCGGCGCCCGGCGAGCACGAAGCCCGCGAACGCCGCGGCCGTCCCCAGCGCCAGCATCGGCCATGCCAGCACCCGCGGGGCGGTCGAGTCGAGGAAGGCATAGACGCCGACGCAGATGCCGATCAGCCCGAGGATCATCACCGCTCCCGTGCCACGACGCTGACCGGCGGTCGCCGTACCGCTGCGGCCGTAGCCACGCGCGTCCATGCCGGCGGCGAGCGACAGGGACCGCTCGAACGCGTCCTCCAGGATCGGCACCAGGAGGCGCCGCACGCTCCGCATCCGACGACCCCGCCCCGGCTCACCGCCCCTCAGCTGCTGCGCAGCGCGCACCCGTCGGGCGCTGTCGGCCAGCTGCGGGATCACCGAGATCGCCACGACCATCGCCGTGCCGATCTCGTAGAGCGCCGGCGGCAGCGACTTCATCAGCCGTTTGGGGTTGGCCAGTGCGTTGCCCGCACCGACCGCGATCAGCAACGTCGCCAGCCGCAGTCCCTCGTAGACCGCCGCCAGCAGCTCCTCGCGGCTGAACGGGCCGAGCAGGTTGATGCCCGCCGCCCAGTCCGGCAACGGGATCTCCGGCAGGGAGAGCAGCACGTGACCGGCGTCGTTGCCGCCGACGAGCACCCGGAACAGCACCCGGACGACCAGCACCACGAGGCCGAGCCACAGGTAGAGCCGGAAGGACCGGGCCCACGGCTGGTCGCCGCGGCAGGTGAAGACGGTGATCGTGGTGACCGCCAGCAGCAGGCAGAGGAGGAAGGGATTGGTCGTGCAGGACGCTCCGACAGCGAGACCGACGGCCCAGCACCACCAGGCGACGGGATGGAGGTCTCGTGGGAGCCTCATCGCACCTGCCTCATCGCACCCGCCGCCGCGCCAGGGCAACGACGCCCGCCGCGCCGAGCACACCTGCCGCCAGCAGGCCCGCCAGCCACAGGGGGAAGTCGGAATCGTCGTCGGTCGTCTCTGGCTCGGCATCCGGGGCCGGCGCAGCGTCGATCGCGCCGGGCTCGGTGACCTCGACGTCGGGTGGGGTGGCATCGCCCTCGCCCTCGTGCCACGCGAAGCCGACGGACCCGCCGGCCGGGACCTCGAGGGACCCCACACCCAGGGTGGAGTAGACCCAGTCGCCGCCCGGCTCGGCCCACCACAGGCTCCAGTACGAGTCTCCGTCCGTGCACGGCCGGTCGGTCGGGAGGCCGTCGACCCTGCAGACGAAGTCCTGGAGCTGCGGTTGGTACTCCAAGGGGAAGCCCGCGTCGGGGAACAGGGCCGAGGCGGTGGCGGGATCGGCCGCACACACGGTCTGCGGCTCACCTCCGAGCTCGTTGGCGTCGACGACGACGACCACGCCAGCGTCGCACCCGGTCTCGCCGGCCTCCGCGAGGGCCGGGGACACCGGCACCGCTGCTGCCGTCGCGACCAGGAAGGTCACGACGGCAGCAGCACCGGCGCCTCGCGTCATCGGCTCAGGAGGTGGGGCACGCTGCGGGCTCCGCGCCGTCGGGTGTCGCCAGGAGCGCAGGCACGGCCTGCGCGGTGGCCAGCCGCCACTGGTAGGCGGTCTTCACGGTGATCCCCTTGGCGGCGGCCGCGGAGAGGGCGGCTTCGTCGTAGGCGATGGCACCGGCGGCGTCGGCGAGCAGGCCGCTGCAGTCCTCCGGCACCTGGTGGGCGAGCACCCACTCGGCGGCCGCCGCTGCCGCCTCGTCCTCACCGGCCAGCTGCAGCGCCCAGCCGGCGAGACCGGTGCTGTTGCTGTTGGTGGGCAGCTGGCTGCTGCCGACGTACGAGCCGTCCTCGGCCTGCTCCGAGACCAGCCAGGCGACGGCGGCGTCGAGGGCTGCGGCCAGCTCGGCTTCGTCCTCCGCCACGTCGTGGAGCAGGACGACGGCCAGCGCGGTCGCGTCCGTCGACGCCTCGCCGCCGGCCGCGTCACAGCTCTGGTCCTTCGCCCCCGGGGCGGAGAAGTCCTGTCGGAGGTAGCCGTCCTCGCACTGCTGGAGCAGCAGGAAGTCGCGTGCCGCAGCTGCCTCCGCGGAGTCGGCGTTGGTCAGTCCGCGCACGGCCCACGCCTGCCCGAACGAGTTGGCGTAGTCGCCGTACTCGCTGACGTCGCTGATCCGTCCTGCGGTCGTGCCGTCGTCGGCGGTCTGCTCCTCGAGCGCACCGACCACGTCGACGCCGCCGAAGTCTCTAGGGTCGGCGCCGGTGTCGGTCGCGTAGGAGGTGAGCTTGGCCAGCGAGCCGGCGTAGATCTCCTTGCCGGGGGTCGCGTACTCCTCGATGCCGGCCTCGAGGGCGGCGGTGATCTCGTCGAGCCCGGTGTTGTCGCTCTCGGCGAGCTCGACGTCGACCGCCATCAGGGCGTACGCCAGCTCGACGGTCGTGCTGTAGTCGTTGACCTGGTACTGGTCGTTGTAGAGGACTCCGTCGGTCAGCTGACCGTCGAGCCAGGCCGCGCCGGCGGTGGCCGACTCGGTCACCCGGCTGCTGGTGAGCGCTCCGGAGTCGGGCTCGCTCGAGCTCTCGTCCTCGTCGCCGCATGCGGCGAGGGAGGTCAGGACGGCGAGGCCGCCGACGCTGACGGCGAGGACCCGGCGGATGCGATGGACCGGGCGGTGATGCGTAGACATGGTTCCTTCCCGCTGCGACAACGGGAGGGGCGGGAACCGTCCGACCCGCTGCTTTCCACGACAGCGCTGGTGTCAGAACGCTCCGCGACAGGTGCTCCGGCTCGCCGTACTCCCGAGAGTGCGGCCTACGGTTGCGGGTCAGCGCCGGAATTCGACCGGCTTCCCCCACCACGGGCGTATTTGATTGGTGCTGGCAGCCTAGACCCGTGTGCGGACCTCCCGCGAATCCGTCCAGATGCGCCGTCGAATCGGGTGAGTTGACCGGGCGAGTCCGGCCTGTTCGACGGGCGAAGTCCCCCGATTCGACGGGCGAAGTCCCCCGATTCGCGGAAAAATCAGGTGAGCTTCTCGAGGATCAGCTCACGCACCCGTCCGGCATCGGCCTGACCGCGCATCTCCTTCATCACAGCGCCGATGAGGGCACCGGCAGCGGCGACCTTGCCGTCGCGGATCTTGTCGGCCACGTCGGGGTTGGCGGCGATGGCGTTGTCGACCGCGGCGGACAGGGCGCCGTCGTCGGATACGACCGCGAGGCCGCGCCGCTCGACGATCTGCTCGGGGGTGCCCTCGCCGGCGTACAGGCCTTCGAAGACGGACCTCGCGAGCTTGTCGTTGATGGTCTTCGCGTCGACCAGCCGCTGCACCGCGGCCACGTCGGCGGGAGTCACGCCCAGCGCGTCGATCGCGGCGTCGGTGTCGTTGGCGCGACGCGCGAGCTCACCGAGCCACCACTTCCTCGCCGCCTGGGGGGACGCGCCCGCGGCAACGGTCTCCTCGACCAGGAGGAGAGCTCCGGCACCGACGGTGTCGCGCATGTCGAGGTCGGAGAACCCCCACTCCGCCTGCAGCCGGGCCCGCTTCGCGGTGGGGTTCTCCGGCAGCGTCCCCCGCAGCTCCTCGACCCACTCCCGCGTCGGGGCGACCGGCACCAGGTCGGGCTCGGGGAAGTAGCGGTAGTCCTCGGCGTCGGACTTCTCCCGGCCCGACGTCGTGACGCCGGTGTCCTCGTGCCAGTGCCGGGTCTCCTGGAGGATCCGCTCGCCCCCGTCGAGGACCGCGGCGTGCCGGGACATCTCGTAGCGCACGGCACGCTCGACGGAGCGCAGCGAGTTGACGTTCTTGGTCTCCGTGCGGGTGCCGAGAACGCCGGACCCCTTCGGAGCGAGCGACAGATTGACGTCCGCGCGGATCGAGCCCTGCTCCATCCGGGCGTCCGAGACCCCGAGCGCGATGATCAGGTCGCGGAGCTGGGCGACGTACGCCCGCGCCACGTCGGGCGCCTTCGCTCCCGCACCGGTGATCGGCTTGGTGACGATCTCGATGAGGGGGATGCCGGCCCGGTTGTAGTCGACGAGCGAGTAGTCGGCGCCGTGGATCCGACCGGTCGCGCCACCGACGTGCAGCGACTTGCCGGTGTCCTCCTCCATGTGCGCGCGCTCGATCTCGACGCGGAAGGTCTCCCCGTCGACGTCGACATCCATGAAGCCCTCGAAGCAGATCGGCTCGTCGTACTGCGAGGTCTGGAAGTTCTTCGGCATGTCCGGGTAGAAGTAGTTCTTCCGGGCGAACCGGCACCACTCCGCGATCTCGCAGTTGAGTGCCAGCCCGATCCGGATCGCCGACTCGACGGCCTTGCCGTTGACGACCGGCATCGAGCCGGGGAGGCCGAGGCAGGTCGGGCAGACCTGGGTGTTCGGCGCGGCGCCGAACTCCGTCGGACAGCCGCAGAACATCTTGGTCAGCGTGTTGAGCTCGACGTGGACCTCGAGGCCGAGCGCCGGGTCGTACGACGCGAGCACGTCGTCGAACGGCACCAGCGTGCCCTGATGATCGGTCATCGGGTCTCCTCCAGGGCCGGCGCGCGGTCGAGCAGCGGCCCGCCCCACTCGGCGGTCAGCAACGCCTCGAGCGCGGCGCCGACGCGGTAGCACCGGTCGTCGGCCAGGGCCGGGGCGAGGATCTGGAACCCGACCGGCAGCCCGTCCTCCTCGGCGAGCCCGGCCGGCACCGAGATGCCCGGAGTGCCGGCGAGGTTGGCAGGGATCGTGGCGAGGTCGTTGAGGTACATCGCCAGCGGGTCGTCGAGCTTCTCCCCCAGCTCGAACGCCGTCGTCGGCGCGGTCGGCGAGACGAGGACGTCGACCCGCTCGAACGCCGCCTCGAAGTCGCGGCTGATCAGCGTGCGCACCTTCTGCGCCTGGCCGTAGTAGGCGTCGTAGTAGCCGCTCGAGAGCGCGTAGGTGCCGAGGATGATCCGGCGCTTCACCTCGTCGCCGAAGCCGGCGTCGCGGGTGGCCCTCATGACGTCTTCAGCGCTGGGGTTGCCATCGGGTACGACGCGCAGGCCGTAGCGCATGGCGTCGAACTTGGCGAGGTTGGAGGAGCATTCCGCCGGGAGGATCAGGTAGTACGTCGCGAGCGCGTGCACGAAGCTCGGGCAGGAGACCTCGACCACCTCGGCGCCGGCCTTGACCAGCAGGTCGACCGACTCCTGGAAGCGGGCCATCACGCCGGGCTGCCAGCCCTCACCCGACATCTCGGAGACCACGCCGATCCGGACGCCGGTCAGGTCTCCGGTCGCACCCTGCCGGGCTGCGTCGACGAGAGAGGGCAGCGGCTGGTCGACCGAGGTCGAGTCGAGCGGGTCGTGCCCGCCGATCAGCTCCTGCAGCAACGCGGCGTCGAGCACGGTCCGGGTGACTGGTCCTGCCTGGTCGAGGCTGTTGGCGAGCGCGATCAGGCCGTACCGCGACACCGCGCCGTACGTCGGCTTCACGCCGACCGTGCCGGTCACCGCGCCGGGCTGCCGGATCGAGCCGCCGGTGTCGGTGCCGATCGCGAACGGCGCCTCGAAGGACGCGACGGCGGCTGCCGAGCCGCCGCCCGAACCACCCGGGATCCGGGTCTGGTCCCACGGGTTGCGGGTCGGGCCGTAGGCCGAGTGCTCGGTGGAGCTGCCCATGGCGAACTCGTCCATGTTGGTCTTGCCGAGGATCGGCAGGCCGGCCGCCTTGAGCCTGCGCACGACCGTCGCGTCGTACGGCGGGACCCAGCCTTCAAGGATCTTCGACCCACAGGTGGTCGGCAGACCCTTCGTGGTGAGCACGTCCTTGACCGCGATCGGCACCCCGTCGAGCGGGTGGAGCGGGGTGCCGCCGGCGCGCCGCTCGTCGGACGCTGCCGCCTGGGCGAGCGCGCCCTCGGTGTCGACGTGGAGGAAGGCGTGGATGCCGGAGGTCGCGTCACCGTCCACGGCTGCGATCCGGTCGAGGTGGGCCCGCGTCAGCTCGACCGAGGTCACCTCGCCCGCGGCGAGCGCTTCGGCCAGCTCGGCGGCTGTCCTCCGGGTCCAGTCGTTGCTCACTGCTCGTCCCCCAGGATCCGCGGCACCGAGAACCGGCCGTTCTCGCTCGCCGGGGCGCCCGCCAGTGCTTCCTCGGCGGTGAGGCCGGGCACCACGACGTCCTCGCGGAACACGTTGGCCAGCGGGATCGGGTGCGAGGTCGGCGGTACGTCGTCGCCGGCGACCCCACGGATCGACGCGACCGACTCGAGGATCACTGCGAGCTGCGGGGCCAGGTGGTCCAGTTCGGCCTCGTCGAGGTCGATCCGCGCGAGGTCGGCCAGGCGCGCCACCTCGTCACGGGAGATTGCTTCGACAGGCTCAGCAGGGCGATCAGGCATGAGGGACATCCTATGGTTGGGATTGGGTACACAGATGTCGGGCTCGGGACCGAAGGAGACACCCATGAACCTGCGCGCCAGCCTGCTGCGCACCAAGACCGTCGAGCAGTCGATCGCAGAGACCGACGAGCCGGAGCACAAGCTCAAGAAGGACCTCGGCGTCATCGACCTGATCGTGTTCGGCATCGGGGTGATCATCGGGGCCGGCATCTTCGTGATCACCGGCACGGTGGCGAAGACCAACGCCGGTCCCGCGATCACGATCTCGTTCGCGATCGCGGGCCTGGCTTGCGCTCTCGCCGCGCTCTGCTACGCCGAGTTCGCGTCGACGGTGCCGGTCGCCGGGAGCGCCTACACCTTCAGTTACGCGACCTTCGGCGAGCTGATCGCCTGGATCATCGGCTGGGACCTGGTGCTGGAGTTCACGATCGGCGCGGCCGCCCTCGCGACCAGCTTCTCCGGCTATTTCCAGGAGGTCGTGGAGGGCACTCCGTTCGAGGTTCCGGCTCAGGTCGGGTCAGCGGCGGGCGGCACCGTCGACCTGCCCGCCGTGCTGATCGCGTTGCTGGTGACGGGCGTGCTGATCGCCGGCATCAAGTTCTCGAGCCGGCTCAACCAGGTCATCGTCGCGGTCAAGCTGCTCGTGATCGCCGCCGTCATCCTGTTCGGCGTCTCCCACATCGACTTCGACAACTACTCCCCCTTCGTCCCCGAGTCCAAGCCTGCCCCGGACACCGAGGCCGGTTTCATGGACACCACGCTGATCAGCAGCCTCTTCGGCCTCGACCCGGCCGTCTACGGCATCGCCGGCGTCATCTCGGGCGCCTCGATCGTGTTCTTCGCGTTCATCGGCTTCGACATCCTGGCGACGACCGCCGAGGAGGCCCGCAACCCACAGCGCGACGTGCCCCGCGGCATCCTCGGCTCGCTGGCGATCGTCACGCTCCTCTACATCGCGGTCAGCCTGGTGATCACCGGCATGCAGAACTACTCCGACATCGGGGCCAAGGACGCCGCCCCGCTGGCCACCGCGTTCGACTCGGTCGGCATGGACTGGATGGGACGGCTGATCGCGATCGGCGCCTGCATCGGCCTGATCGTCGTCGTGATGATCCTGATGCTGGGCCAGACGCGGGTGGGCTTCGCGATGGCGCGCGACGGCCTGCTGCCGCCCGTCCTGGCCAAGGTGCACCCGACGTTCCGCACGCCGTGGGTGATCACCGCGATCACCGGTGTCGCGGTCGCGATCATCGGCGGCCTGGTCGATCTCGAGACGCTGGTCCACCTGGTCAGCATCGGCACTCTCTTCGCCTTCGTGCTGGTCAGCCTCGGCGTGGTGGTGCTGCGTCGTACCCGACCCGACCTGCCGCGGTCGTTCCGGACGCCGGCCGTCTACGTCGTGGCGGCCGCGTCGGCGCTTCTATGCCTCTACCTGATGCTCAACCTCACCGGCGGCACCTGGGTGCGGTTCCTGGTGTGGATGGCCATCGGCATCGTGGTCTACGCCTTCTACGGCCGCACCCACAGCCGGCTCGGACGTCGCCAAGCCGCGGAGAGCGAGACTCACGAGGTTGCGTGACCGTCCGCAGGTCGCGTGACCGCACGCAAGTGTCGCCCTGCGTGCGCTGGAGCCGCACCTACTGCCGCTGGCCGGGTGCAAGGGTCACTGCTGACTCTTGGCGTGGTAAGAAGCGATCGTGTCTGGCGATCGTTACGACGAGCTGATGGCTCGGCGCGCTGCCTTGGAGGGCGAGGTTCAGCGACGGTTCCGGGCGCACCGCGAGAATGCACTTCAGGACGTCCCACTGCTCAGCCAGGGACGTCCGACCACCGCGGCGGCACGGACGAGAGGGATCCACCTGGCGGCGGACGGCTCGCTGCACGCGACGCTGGAGTTCACAGACATCCACGGCGTGACCTCGACGGTAACGATGCACGCGACGCCTGGCGGCGAGGTTGAGGAGATCGCGGCGATCGAGCCAGAAGTCGCCGCTTCTGGTCCGCATCAGGCCGGGGACGAGTCCGAAGAGCGTCTCGGCATCGTGACCGACCTCGCCCGCGAGCACTTACCTGAGGAGGCCGCGCAAGCGTTTCTTGCCTTGCTTCGACCCGCCCTCCGCCTTGAACATGCAGGCGAGAGCGATCCCGTGATCGCCCAGCTCGGTGGCTTGCCGACTCTGCCGGTCAACTCCTGGCCGGTGTGGGTAGGACACGGGCCCCTGAGCCACGTCCTCAGCTTCGATTGCGAACCCGTCTCGCAGCTCCTCCCCGAGCTCGGTCTACCGGCCACCGGGAGGCTCGCGTTCTTCTACTTCGACGGCACCTACGACAACTACGCGAGCACCGTGTTTGCCGGCGATCCTTCGAGCAGTCCCGGGTTCCGGGTACTGCACCTGCACCCGGAGGAGAGCTCACCAGCCGCCATCACCAACGCGGCAACTCCACCGCCGCCGGGTCTGCGACCGTTCAACCCAATAGCGCTCACGGCGGTGAGGACGGTGACATGGCCGTCCCGGGAGACACCGACAGCGGAAGCAGTCTGGACCAGAGCCGGGCTGAACGGCCCACGAGGCGGCGTGTCAGCAGCTCCGGTGGAGGCCCTGTACGCGGCCCTGTGGGAACTGCCGGGCGGCGGATACGACACTCACCAGATCGGTGGACATGCGTGCCCACAACAGGGGCCGGTAGAGCTCGAGGTTGAGCAGCTGCGTCGTGGGATCGCAGGTGAGCCATTCGTTTGGGCCGACCCCGACGTCCAGTCGACGGCCTCCGAATGGCAGCTGCTTCTGCAGGTCGCAACTGATGACGAGGTCGATCCTGACCTGATGTGGGGCGACGTCGGACAGCTCTACTACCTCGTCCGCGACATCCAACGCCCTCAAGACGCGCTGTTCACCTGGCAGTGCGGCTGACCGCAAGTCGCTAACGACCTCCACCGGGCAGGGAAGCAACGGACCTCACGCGGGCGGACCGTCCGAGGCCCGCGCGGACAGAACGCCGTCGAGGCGAACCCCCCGACCATGCTGCGAACGGGTCCCCAAGGTCCGGTGGGACGCCGTCCAACCTCTTCGAGGTGCCGTCGCATCTGACAAGGTGACCGACGAGGAGAGGGTGAGTGGATGACGCGACCACCGACCGATGAGGAGTTCGCCGAGCTCGTGCATGCGTGCTGGGCGAGCCTCTACCGCACGGCCTACCTGATGCTCGGCGACCCAGCCGAGGCGGAGGACCTCGTGCAGACGGCGCTGGCCAAGACCTACGCGAATTGGCGGAAGGTGCGCAGCGTCGAGGCCGCGCCCGGCTACGCACGGACCACGCTGGTCAACACCGCGGCCTCCTGGTTCCGCAAGAAGGGCTGGCGCAACGAGCGTCCGACCGAGGTGCTCCCCGAGACCGCGCACACCTCACGTCTCGAGACCGACCTGAGCGACCGGCGGACCGTGATCGACGCGCTCGGCACCCTACCGCCACGGCAGCGTGCGGTCGTCGTACTGCGTTACTACGAGGACCTCAGCGTCGCCCAGGTGGCGCACGCCCTCGCGATCACAGAAGGCACCGTGAAGTCCCAGACCTCGGAAGCGCTGTCCAAGCTTCGAGCACTGCTCGGCGACAGCGTCATCCCGGCAGGAGCGAACAATGACTGAACGACTCAAGCAGCTGCTGGACAGCGAGGCCCACGACCTCGCCGTCCCGCCGCCGCCCACCGATTCCGTGCTGCGGCAGGGACGCAGCTTCCGCCGCCGCAACCGGATGACGGCGGCCGGCGCCGGCCTGGCGGCCGCCCTCGTGGTCGGTGGCTCCGTCGTCGCGCTCACTGCTGGGGACGACACCGACCAGGGCGCCAACGACGCCGCCGCACAGCCCGTCGGCGGGAACGCCGTCTTCTCCTACGGCAACCAGGTGTTCTACGACGGTCCCGGCCACCAGGCGGAGATCGATGACAAGGCCGTGAAGTCGATGTTCTACACCTCCGCCGGCGTGGTGGTCCGCCACGGCAACAACCCGAACAGCGACGGCGGGGGACCCCAGCGTTTCTCGCTGATTACGCCCGCCGGGGAGGTGCAGCGGCTCGACCTCGTGACCGAGGAGACCGTCCACGCGAGCGATGTCGACCAGCCGTACATCGCCTACGGGGAGGCGGTGGACGGCGAGCTCCAGGTGGTGGTGTACGACGTCACCGCGAACGCGGAGGAGGCGCGCGTGACGGTGGGGCCGACGTCGGAGGGCTGGTTCCCGGTCTCGATCGATGGCGACACCGTCTACGTCCAGAACGGCTACGAGAACGCCATCTCCGAGGTCGACTGGAAGGCCGGCACAGTCCGCCCGTCCGAGAGCCCGAGCGCGTGGGAGGTCGCCGACGGAAGGGTCTCTACCGAGGTCGGTGGTCACCCGACGCTGGTCGACGCGTCGACCGGCGACGTGCTCCTCAGCGTCAACAAGGCGGGCTACCTCGACTTGTCACCGGACGGCCGCTACGCGCAGCTGGTGGACGAGGAAGGCGAGATGTTCGAGGCGGGCCCCGCGAGCGAGATGGAGTTCGAGGTGTTCGACGTCGCGACCGGCTCGTCGGTGACACTGTCCGGCCCGGCATTCGACTGGGGGTGGACGGCGGATGGCGACATGTTCAACGTCGGCGAGGACGAGATCGTCACCTGCGACTCCGCGACCGGCGACTGCACGTCGGAGCCGTTCAACAAGCCGCCCGCGGCAGATGCCGAAGACCTGAAGGTCGGCGGTCGGCTCTACGAGTCCTGACCGGCGTCTCGCGCAAGGAGGCCTGCTAACGGAGGTGCTGGCGCAGGTAGCGCCCGGTGCGCTCCATCGAGGCGAAGAACTGGGGGCCGAAGGCGTGGCCCTCGCCGGGATACTCGGCGAGGGTCACGTCTACCCCGTCCCGCTCCATCAGCCGAGCGGTCTCACGACTCCACCGCAGCGGGCAGGTGTCGTCGAGGGTCCCGTGGTGGATCAGCACCGGCTCGGTGATCTGGTCGAAGTAGGTGCGGGCGCTGATGCCGTCCCAGAACTCCGGGTTGTCGCGCGGCAGTCCGTAGAGCCGGTCGATCGCGCCGACGATGTCCTGCCGGCCGGGGTCGTGAGCGATCCAGCGTTCGTAGTTGTCGACCGCGTCGGAGCTGACCGGCGCCCAGACCACGCCGGCGTCGACGAGGCCGGGCTGAGCGACGAGCACGTTGTAGACGACACCGCCGCCCATCGACCGGCCGCCGACGGCCATCCGCTCGTCGTCGACCGGACCGTCCCACGCGCGGAGGGCGAGCACGGCGTTGATGACGTCCTCCGTGTAGCCCATCCGGAGGTCCGCCTCCCCGATGCGGGTGTCGTCGGACCCCGCGTGGTTGCGGTAGTCCACGTGCAGTGCGATGTAGCCCTGGTTGGCGAACCACTCGCGCTCGCGGGTCATCCCCTGGCCGTTCACGTAGTAGGCCGGGTCGATGTAGCCGTGGGCGAGCACGATCGCCGGGAACGGCCCGTCTCCTTCGGGGATGGCGATCCGCCCGGAGAGGGTCAGCCCGCTGCCCCGGTAGGTGACCTCGTACTGGCGCTGGGTCGAGGTCGAGTAGACCTCGGTGCCGAGGCGGAGCCGCGCGCCGTCGTACTCCTTGGCGCTGAGGGCGGGCAGGGACACCGGGTGCGGGGGCTCGGTCGGCTCCGTCGGTTGCTCCGTGGGCTCCGTCGCCGCATCGGACGGCGCGGCCGTTGTCGCCTCGTCACTGGCCTCCGGTGCCGGCGCTGGGTTCGGGCTGGCGTCCGACGGCTCGGAGCCGGGATCGGTGCACCCGCCCAGCACGAACACGCAGCACGCCGCCGCGGCCAGGAGACGCTTCATCCCTCCAGTCTGCAACCCGGCAGAAAAAGTTCGGGAAGGCTGTCGATTTCGCTGGGTGCGCGGCGACGAAGGGGTGCAGGATCCACTCCACGAGGAAAGGAACTCGAGATGAAGTACGTGTTGATGTTCACCCACGACCCCGCCCAGCTCGCCGGCGTGAGCGAGGAGGAGACCCAGGCGGTCTACGGCAAGGTCTACGCCTGGTTCCAGGAGAACGGCGCGGTGTTCGCTGACACCGGCGCGGAGCTGCAGTCGATCGAGACCGCGACCACCGTGAAGCACGGTGGCGTCGTCGTCGATGGTCCGTTCAACGAGGCGAAGGAGGTCGTCGGCGGGTTCAGCGTGATCGACGTACCCGACATGGACGCCGCGATCGCGCTGGTCAAGACCTGGCCGCAGCTGACGTTGCCCGGTGTCGCCGTCGAGATCCGGCCGATGGTCGAGGACTACAGCCAGTTCGAATGACCACCGCGTGACGACCAGCGACGGGCTGCTGGCGGCCACGATCCGCGATGAGTCGGGCCGCCTGGTCACCGCCCTCTACCGCCGCTTCGGCGACTTCGATGTCGCCGAGGAGGCGGTGCAGGGCGCCGTGGTCGAAGCGCTCACCCAGTGGCGGCGCGACGGTACGCCGCGCCGACCCGGCGCCTGGCTCATGACGGCGGCCCAGCGCAACGCGCTCGACCTGCTGCGGGCGCGCGGTCGCCAGGCGCGCGCGACCGAGCGACTTGCCGGTCCTCCAGGCGACGCGCCGCCGTTCGCCGGAGGCGCCCTCCACGACGCGGACGACCGGCTGCCGTTGCTCTTCGCCTGCTGCCACCCGGCGCTGGCGCCCGACGCCCGCCTGGCGCTGACCCTGCGGGCCGTCATCGGTCTCACGACACCCCAGATCGCTCGCGCGTTCCTCGTCAACGAGCAGACGCTCGCGCAGCGGATCGTCCGGGCCAAGCGCAAGATCGTTGCCGCGCGTATCGAGCTCAAGGTGCCCGACGACCTCGACGAGCGGCTCGCCGACGTGCTCGCGGTCGTCTACCTCGCCTACAACGAAGCGTTCGTCTCCTCCACGGGGAGCACCCATGACCGCGACCTCGGTGCCGACGCGGCCTGGCTCTCCGAGCTCGTCGCCCGCAGCCTGCCCGAGCGCGCCGAGGCGTGGGGCCTGGCCGCCCTGCTGCGGATCCAGCACGGTCGCGCCGCCGCCCGGTTCACGGCCACCGGCGACCTGGTGCTGCTCCGCGACCAGGACCGCTCGCTCTGGGACGGAACCGCGATCAAGCGCGCCGGCGAGCACCTCGAACGCGCGGCGTCGCTGCGCTCGCCAGGTCGCTACCAGCTGCAGGCCGCGATCGCGATGTGTCACGCGGAGGCGCCTTCGTGGGAGGGGACCGACTGGCTGCAGATCGTCACCCTCTACGGGGTCCTCATCCGCGAAGACCCGTCTCCGGTCGTCCGCCTCAACGGTGCGATCGCGCTGGCCCAACTCGGTCCCCGACAGGCCGCCGTCGCCCTCGCCGACCTCGACACCCTCGAGCCCCAGTTGGCCGGCTACCACCTCTGGCACGCCGCTCGCGCCGAGCTGCTCCGGTTGAACGGCCGTGACGATGGCGCCGAAGCGGCCGATCGCCGCGCGCTCGAGCTCACCAGCAACGACGCCGAGCGCCGGCTGATCCAGACCCGGCTGCGTCGGCATCCGCTCACGGACGGCTCGTGACAGCCGTCAGCCGACGACCGTCCGCATGACGGTGTTGCCCTTGCCCTTGGTCCGGACGAACGTGAACCCGGCTCGCTCGTAGACCGCTCGGGTGCCGTTGTAGAGGAACGACGAGGACTTCCGCTTCTGCCCCGCGGTGTCGTGGGGATAGCCCTCCACGACGCCGCCCCCGGCGGTCGCGATCAGGTCGAGCGCACCCTGCAGGGCCACCGAGACGAGGCCGCGGCGCCGGTAGTCGCGGTCGACGAAGATGCAGGTGATCCGGTAGTCGGGCGGCGGATCGCCGACGGCGTCGTACTGCTTGCGGTGGTGGATGTTGGGCAGCTCGTCGGGACTGCCGAACTCGGCCCATCCGACGGCCGCGTCGCCGTCGAAGACCAGCGCGGCGTGGGTCTGCCCCGCGCGGACGAGCCGCTCCTTCGCCGCGCGGTTGCCCTCGTAGCTCTCCCCCAGCCCCTCACACATCCCCTGGTGGAAATAGGTGCACCAGCAGCCGCCGAAGATGCCGTTGTGCTTGACAACCAGCGCAGCGAACGCCTCCCAGGTGGAGGGGTCCAGCGGGCGGATCTCCCAGTCGCTCATCCGTGCCTCCGTCTCGGTCAGCCTTGCGGCCCGCGCTCCAGCAGCGCCTTGAAGCCGTCCTCGTCGAGCATGGGTACGCCGAGCTGCTCGGCCTTGTCTGCCTTGGAGCCGGCATTGTCACCGATGACGACGTAGTCGGTGTTCTTCGACACCGAACCGGCCGCCTTGCCGCCCCGGGCGATGATCGCCTCCTTCGCCGAGTCCCGACTGAAATCCTGGAGCGACCCGGTGACGACCACGGTCAGTCCCTCGAGGGTGCGGGCGATCGACGCGTCGCGCTCGTCGGCCATGGCGACGCCGGCGGCGGCCCACTTGTCGACGATCTCGACGTGCCAGTCGACGCCGAACCACTCGATGACCGCCTCGGCGATGGTCGGACCCACCCCCTCTGCCGCCGCGAGTTTCTGCTCGCTCGCCGAGCGGATGGCGTCCATCGACTCGAACTCGGTGGCCAGCGCCCGGGCGGCGGTCGGCCCGACGTGGCGGATCGAGAGCGCGACCAGCACCCGCCACAGCGGCACCTTCTTGCGCGCCTGCAGGTTGTTGAGGAGGCCCTCGCCGTTGGCGCTGAGCTGCGGCCCCTCCTCGCCCTTCTTCGGCGCCCGGGTGAAGAGCGGCGTCCGCAACAGCTTGTCGCGGTCCAGCGAGAACACGTCACCCTCGTTGGCGACCACGCCGGCCTCGACGAGGGCGTAGGCCGCCTCGGACCCGAGGCCCTCGATGTCGAAGGCGCCCCGGCTGGCCACGTGGTAGACCCGCTCGTAGACCTGGGCCCGGCACAGGCGCGAGTTCGGGCAGCGGAGGTCCTTGTCGCCCTCCTTCTGCTCGGCCAGTGAAGTGCCGCACGAGGGGCACTCGGTCGGCATCACCCACTCCGGCAGGTCGTCGGGCCGCAGCGCCAGCACCGGCCCGAGGATCTCGGGGATCACGTCGCCGGCCTTGCGCAGGATCACCGTGTCGCCGGGGCGGACGTCCTTGCGCTTCACCTCGTAGGCGTTGTGCAGGGTCGCCCGCTCGACGGTGGAGCCGGCGACCTTGGTGGGCTCCATGACGCCGTACGGCGTGACCCGCCCGGTGCGCCCGACGTTGACCCGGATCTCGAGCAGCTTGGTGTTGACCTCCTCGGGCGGGTACTTGAACGCGATCGCCCATCGCGGAGCCCGACTGGTGGACCCGAGCCGCCGCTGGAGCGCGACGTCGTCGACCTTGATCACCACGCCGTCGATCTCGTGCTCGGTGACGTCGTGGCGGTGCTCGCCGAAGTGGGTGATGAACTGCTTGACCTCGTCGAGCGTCGCCAGCACGCGCACCCGATCGCTGGTCGGCAGGCCCCACGCACGCAGTGCCGCGTAGGCCTCGGACTGTGCGCTCGGCTCGAACCCCTTGCGGGCGCCGATCCCGTGGCACACCATGCCGAGGTCACGGCTCGCGGTGACCCGCGGGTCCTTCTGCCGCAGCGATCCGGCCGCCGAGTTGCGCGGGTTGGCGAACATCGGCTTGCCGGCCTCGACCAACGACTCGTTGAGCTTGTCGAAGGCGGTGATCGACAGGAAGACCTCGCCGCGCGCCTCGAGCAGGTCGGGCACGGGGTAGTCGTCGCTCTCCTCGAGCCGGTCGGGGATGTCGGCGATGGTCCGGACGTTGGGCGTGACGTCCTCGCCGGTGCGCCCGTCGCCGCGGGTGAGCGCGCGCACCAGGCGGCCCTTCTCGTAGAGCAGGTTGATCGCGAGCCCGTCGACCTTGAGCTCGCACAGCAGTGCCGCATCGCCGGCGCCGTCACGGGCCAGCCGCTTGTACCAGGACTCGAGCTCGTCGAAGGAGAACGCGTTGTCGAGGCTCTCCATCCGCTGCAGGTGGTCGACCGCGGTGAACTCGGTCGAGAAGGTGCCGCCGACCTTCTGGGTCGGGCTGTCCGGGGTCTGCAGCTCCGGGTACTCCTCCTCCAGCTCGTTGATCCGGCGCCACTTGAGGTCGTACTCCGCGTCGGACAGCGTCGGCTGGTCCAGCACGAAGTACCGCCAGCGCGCGTCCTCGATCCCCTGCGCCAGCTGCTGGTGCTCGTCGCGGATCTCAGCGGACGGGGTTCGTACGGCGGGCACCGAGTCGCTCATGGGCACATCTTGCCGGTTCGGGCCGACAGCGCGCGCCGACACCGGCTGTCACAACCGCCGCTCGGCCGGTGTCTGGAGAGTGATCGCGAAATATTCCCGGAAAATGACTTGCGTGAAACGAAACCGTTCCGTACTGTCCTACGAAACGAAACCGTACCGTTCCATCTGCGAGGTGCCCGATGTCCCCCACTGAAGCCGCCCAGGCCGCCGACGCCCAGTCGCGTCCGCGCGTCGAAGGCGAACGTGAGCAGGAGGTGCTCGACGCGACGATCGACATCCTTGCCGAGGTGGGCTACGACCGGCTCACCATGGACGCCGTAGCCGCACGGGCCAAGGCGTCGAAGGCGACCCTCTACCGGCGCTGGAACGGCAAGGCCCAGCTGGTGATCGACGCGCTCACCTCCCAGAAGGAGCCGATGACCGCACCGGACACCGGCTCTCTCCGCGGTGACCTGCTCGGCGCGTTCTGCGGCATGGGCGGCCTGACCGACAGCCGCCAGATCGCGATCCTCGGCAGCGTGATCACCGCCATGACTCGTGACGCGGAGTTCGCCGCGGCGTTCCGCCGCGACTTCATCGGGCCCAAGAAGGCGATCTCGACCGAGATGTTCCGTCGCGCCCAGGAGCGCGGCGAGCTCAAGGACGGCCTCGACCTCGAGCTGGTCGCCGCTGCCCTGCCCGGCATCGTCCTGCACCGCACCTTCTTGCTCGGCGACCCGCCGACCGACGAGCTGATCGCCAAGGTGGTCGACCAGCTGATCCTCCCGGCCGTGACCCGCGGCTGACCCACACCCACACCCACACAACAAGGAAACCAACAAGATGACCCACACCGACTCGGTCGGTGCCGAGGGGACGATCTCCCCGGAAGCGCCGCTGGAGCAGGAGAAGGCGAAGGTCCCGCACGCGGGTCTCGCCCTCGTGCTCATCCTCATCGCCCAGCTGATGGTCGTGCTCGACGCGACCATCGCCAACATCGCACTGCCCTACATCGGGGCCGACCTCGACATCTCCCAGGCCAACCTGACCTGGATCGTCACCGGCTACTCCCTCGCGTTCGGCGGCCTGCTGCTGCTCGGCGGTCGGCTCGGCGACCTCTACGGCCGGCGGCGCCTGTTCATGATCGGTCTCACCGTCTTCGCGGTCGCCTCGCTGCTCGGTGGCCTCGCGACCAACGAGGCGCTCCTGCTGGCGTCGCGCGGCCTTCAGGGCGTGGGCGCGGCGCTCGCCGCTCCTGCTGCGCTGGCGCTGATCACCACCACGTTCCCCGCCGGCCCGGAGCGCAACCGCGCGATGGCGGCGTACGCCACCATGTCCGGGATCGGGGCGGCGATCGGCCTGATCCTCGGTGGCTGGCTCACCGGCCTCGACCAGCCGCTCGGTGTCGACGGCTGGCGGCTGACCTTCCTCATCAACGTCCCGATCGGCCTGCTCGCTGCCTTCGCCGCTCCGCGATTCCTCAAGGAGTCCGAGAAGCACACCGGCTGGCTCGACGTCCCCGGCGCCATCACCGGCACCCTCGGCCTGCTCGGCATCGTGTTCGGTCTGTCCCGGGCGGGTGAGGCGGCCTACGGCTGGGACCACACGCAGACGATCGGGTCACTGGTCGCCGGCGCCGTGCTGCTGATCGCGTTCGTCGTCATCGAGTCGCGGGTCGACCACCCGCTGCTGCCGATGCGGATCTTCGCCAACCGCACCCGCGCCACCAGCTTCGTGGCGATGATGATCGCCCCCGCCGCGATGTTCGCGATGTTCTTCTACCTGAGCCTGTTCATCCAGCAGATCATGGGCTTCAGCCCGCTCGAGGCCGGCTTCGCGTTCCTGCCGTTCTCGTTCGGCATCGTGATCGGCGCGGCCCTGGCGTCGAACCTCGCAGGCCGGGTCGACCCGCGTTACCTCGCGGGCACCGGCACGCTCCTCGCCGCCATCGCGCTGTTCATGTTCTCCAGGATCTCCATCGACGACTCCCCGGCAGGCGTGTTCGACGCGCTCGCCAACGGCGGCGCCGACGTCAGCTACTGGGCGGACATCTTCCCGTACGTCTCGCTGATGGCCGTCGGCATGGGCCTGGTGTTCGTGCCGCTGACCCTCACCGCGGTGCACCACGTGAAGACGGAGGACTCGGGGATCGGCTCGGGCGTCCTCAACACGATGCAGCAGGTCGGCGGTGCCCTCGGGCTCGCCACCCTCAGCACGGTCGCCCTGCACTACGTCAACAGCCGGTACGACGAGGTCGCGGGGCCGATCTCCGCGGCAGCGAACGATCCCAAGCTGATCGAGCCGGCGATCTTCGCGGCCACCTTCCCTTCGGGCGCAACCCATGCGTTCCTGGTGGGCTCGGCCATGATGCTGGCCGCTTCGGCCATCATCTGGATCTTCCTCGACGTCAAGCACACCGAGCTGGCGACGGACGGTCCCGAAGGCGTGCACGTGGGCTGACCCCCCGCGACCACGCTCCGGCGGCCCGCACCCCAGACCAGGGGTGCGGGCCGTCATACGTCTTCCGGTGGGTTGCTACCCGGCTCCCGGGGTACCGCTCCCCGGTCCATCGAGGACTGCCGAAGGAGGCAACGACCGTGGTTCACCTCAGCCGACACCGTGACACCCACTCCGGCGACCACGCCGACGACCACGCCGGCGACCACGCCGACGACCACGCCGACGACCACTCAGCCGAGCACGCCCACCACGACCGCACGAACGCCGGTGCGCACGTCGACGAGCGCGCCGCGGTCACCGGTCACGACCGCGCCCACGAGAAGTTCGGGGGCGTCAACCTCGGCGCGGCCATCGCAGGCTGGCTCGTCGCCATCGCACTCACCGTGCTGCTGAGCAGCATCCTCGGCGCGATCGCGTCCGCTGTCGGTACCGCGACCGAGGTGACCCAGGACCAGGCACAGCGCGAGGCAGGGGCGATCGGACTCGCTGCCGCGATCGCGGTGGTCGTCGTCATGATGATCGCCTACTACTTCGGCGGGTACGTCGCCGGCCGGATGTCTCGCTTCGACGGAGCCCGGCAGGGAGTGGCCGTGTGGCTCATCGGCCTGCTCGTCACCATCGTGGCGGTCATCCTCGGGGTCGTCTTCGGAGACCAGTACAACGTGCTGGACCGGGTCGACCTGCCGCGGATCCCCATCCCGACCGAGACGGCGACCTGGGGCGGCATCATCACCGGGCTCGCCCTGCTCGTCGGCACGCTGCTCGCCGCGATGACCGGCGGCAAGATCGGTCACCACTACCACGACCGCGTGGACCGGACCGCCTATCGCTGACCGGACGGGAGTCAGGACAGCGACGCAGCTGCGGAGCTGAGGATCGCGAGCGACCGCTTCACCCAGGCGGACGACGCTCCCGCTTGCCCGCACGTGGGCGACAGCACCAGCCCCTCCGTGACCTGAGCAGGGTCGAGACCGAGGAGGTCGAGCCAGCGGTGGACCGCGGCGACGACCTCCTTCTCGGTCGGCGGCACAGCCGGGTCGGTGCTCGGCACGACCCCGAGGGCGACGGCGTCTCCTGCCTCGAGGGCGGCGGCGAGCGCGTCCTGCCCGTCGGCGCCGACAAGAGACAGGTCCACCGCCAGGCCCGCGGCCCCGGCATCGCGGACCAGCGCGAGCGGAGCGTCCGGCGCACAGCAGTGGACCCAGGGCTCGGCGCCGGCGCCGCGGACGGCACCCAGCACCCAGCCGAGCGTCTCGCTCGCCTCGGGCGGGTGGACGGTGCGGTGCCGCCCGAAACCGGAGGCGGTCGGCACCGCGCCGGCGAGCACGGCGGGCAACGCAGGTTCGTCGACCTGGACCACGATCCGGGTGGTGCGCGACAGCCGGCGGCGTACGTCGGCGACGTGGTCGGCGACGCCCATCGCCAGCGCCTGCGCCAGCTCGCGCCGGGCGCCGTGGTCGGCCAGCACCCTGTCGCCCCGCGGCCGCTCGACCGTCGCCGCCAACGTCCACGGTCCGGCGACCTGCACCTTGAACGGACCGGGGTGGTCGGCGGCGTGCTCCTCGAGGGTGTCGAGGTCCTGGCCGAGCAGGCTGCTGGCCCGGCGCTGGTCGAGGGCAGGGGCCCCGGACGTGCCGGTGAGCCGCCAGCCCGCGGGCTGCAGGTCCGCGTCGAGCTCGGTCACCAGCCCGATCGTGCGGCCGATCATCGCGGCACCCGCACCCCGGCCGGGCACCTCCGGCAGGAACGGGAGCCCGAGCTCCCCCAGCACCACCCGCAGTGCCTCGTCGAAGTCGCGCTGGTCGGTCCCCGGGAAGGAGCCGACACCCGTCGCGAGGGTCATTTTTCGGGGTCCCCGCGACGTTGTTCGGGGGATAGAAGGCCGAGCAGGACGTACGGGCGCGGACCGACTGGAGGAGAAGAACGTCGTGGGGTGATCACGCCGGAACCCGCTCGGTGGCGTCGATCGTCGCCGAGCCCACGACCCGGCTGCCCTGGTAGATGACGGCGGCCTGGCCGGGGGCGATGCCGTAGGCCGGGTCGACCAGCTCGATCTCCACCTGGTCGCCGGCCGCGTCGACGCTCACCAGCGCGCGGTGCTCGTCGCCGTGCGCACGCAGCTGCACGGTGGCCTCGACGGTCGACCCGGGAGCGAGCGGGGCTCCGCACCAGCGCGGCCGGTCGGCGCGGATCCGCTCGACCGCGAGCCGCTCGTGCGGCCCGACGGTCACGGTGCCGGAGACCGGCTCGATGTCGAGCACGTAGCGGGGGCGTCCGTCGGCGGCCGGCCGGCCGATCCGCAGGCCCTTGCGCTGGCCGATCGTGAAACCGTAGGTGCCCTCGTGCTCGCCGAGCACCTCGCCCGACTCGTCGACGATCGACCCGCCCTCGTTGGGGATCCGGTCCCCCAGCTTCTCCCGCAGCCAGCCGGTGTTGTCACCGTCGGCGACGAAGCAGATGTCGTGGCTGTCGGGCTTGTCGGCGACCAACAGCCCGCGCGCGGCCGCCTCGCGGCGCACCTCGTCCTTGGGGGTGTCGCCCAGCGGGAAGAGGGAGTGTCGCAGCTGGCGCTCGTCGAGCACGCCGAGGACGTAGGACTGGTCCTTGCCGTGGTCGACGGCGCGGTGCAGCTCCACTCCCCCGGCCGGCGTCGGCTCGAGCCGGGCGTAGTGCCCGGTCGCGACCGCGTCGAACCCGAGCGCCAGCGCCCGGTCGAGCACCGCGGCGAACTTGATCTTCTCGTTGCAGCGCAGGCACGGGTTGGGGGTGCGGCCGGCCGCGTAGGTGTCCATGAAGTCCTCGACCACGTCCTCGTGGAACCGGTCGGACAGGTCCCAGATGTAGAACGGGATGCCGATCACGTCGGCCGCACGACGGGCGTCGTTGCTGTCCTCGATCGTGCAGCAGCCCCGAGCGCCGGAGCGGTAGGACTTCGGGTTGCGGGACAGCGCGAGGTGGATCCCGGTGACCTCGTGCCCGGCCTCCGCCGCGCGGGCGGCGGCGACGGCGGAGTCGACCCCACCGGACATCGCCGCGACGACCTTCATCGTGTCCCGCTCATCTGCACGCCTCATGCACGGGCCGCGCGGGCGCGCTCGACGCACGGTCCGAGCGCCTCGGCGACGGCGTCGATGTCCGCCTCGGTGCTGGTGTGGCCGAGCGAGAAGCGCAACGAGCTGCGGGCGACGTCGGCGTCACGGCCCATCGCGAGCAGGACGTGCGACGGCTGCGGCACGCCGGCCGAGCAGGCCGAGCCGGTCGAGCACTCGATGCCTCGGGCGTCGAGCAGCATCAGCAGCGAGTCTCCCTCGCAGCCGGGGAAGCTGAAGTGGGCGTTGCCGGGGAGGCCGCCCCCGGTGGCGGCCGAGCTCGTCGAGGCCCCGTTGAGCACGGCATCGGGGACCGCGCGTCGTACGGCGTCGACGAGGCGCTCGCGCAGCGCCGCCAGCCGCACCGCGTTGTCGGCCTGTTCCTTGACCGCGACCTCGACCGCGGCCGCGAAGCCGGCGACCGCGGGCACGTCGAGCGTCCCGCTGCGGACGTCGCGCTCCTGCCCGCCGCCGTGGACCAGGGCGGTGAGCTCGACCTCACGGCGTACGACGAGGGCGCCCACGCCCAGCGGACCGCCCACCTTGTGCCCGGAGATCGACATCGCGTCGACGCCCGAGGTCGCGAAGTCGACCGGTACCGCGCCCAGCGCCTGCACGGCGTCACTGTGGACCGGGATCCCGTGCGCGGCCGCGAGGGCGACGACCTCGGTGATCGGCTGCACCGTCCCGACCTCGTTGTTCGCCCACATGACGCTCACCAACGCGACGGAGCCGGGGTCGCGCGCGATGCTCGCGGCGATGGCGTCGGTGTCGAGCCGGCCCACCTCGTCGACCGGCAGCAGCTCGAGCTCGGCGTCCTCGTGCTCGGCGAGCCAGTGCAACGGGTCGAGCACCGCGTGGTGCTCGACGGCGCTGGCCAGGATCCGTCGCCGCGCGGGGTCCGCGGCCCGGCGCGACCAGTAGAGGCCCTTGACGGCGAGGTTGTCGGCCTCGGTGCCGCCGGAGGTGAAGACCACCTCACCGGGCCTGCAACCCAGCGCCTGCGCGATCGTCTCCCGCGACTCCTCGACGACCCGCCTCGCCCGACGGCCGGACGCGTGCAGCGAGCTCGCGTTGCCGACATCGGCGAGGTGCGCGGTCATCGCCTCCACCGCCGCGGGAACCATCGGTGTGGTCGCGGCGTGGTCGAGGTAGACCGTCGGGGCGTCGTGCATGACGCCTCCAAGGGTACGGCGCAGGGCGCCCCCGTGCCGAAACCGAGGGCGTGGTCTGCGCATGACGCAGAGCACATCCGGACCGACCCCTGGGTCGGTCTGCACGCGCCCGGGTTTCGGCGTACGGTCGGAGACATGCTTCGCCGGATCAACCGTGCAGCTCTCTCCCTCGTCGCCACGGCGGCCCTCACCCTCCCCGCTGTCGCCACCGCCAGCGGGCCGGAGTCGACCGAGCGCGCGCCGTCGCCGCGGTGGGCCGAGATCATCCGGACGGACGCCGGCTACCGCTACCTCGCGTCCCTGCACGACAGCAGCCTCACGCTCACCCGGGTCGGTGACCGGGTGGTCCTCCACGACCGGGCAATGCGGCGGTTCCGGCAGGCGCTGCCGGCCGGCTGTCGAAGGGTCACCGTCGCCCGCGGGATCGCCGCCAGCTGCCGGATCCCGGGCACGCCCACGGCCGTGAACCCGCTGGAGCTCGCGATCGTGCCGCACGCGGGCAACGACCGGGTCGACGGGTCGGCGCTCTCCGCGGTGTTCAAGCTGATCCTCCTCGCCGCAGCCGGCGACGACGTGGCGACCGGGGGTGCCGGTGCGGACGAGCTCAACGGTGCCCTCGGTATCGACCGGCTGACCGGCGGCGCCGGTGACGACTTGATCCGGGTCGGTCCCGGCAACGACATCGGCGACGGCGGCGCCGGCGAGGACGAGCTGGTCGGCACCGACGGCGCCGACCACCTGTCGGGCGGCGAGGGTGAGGACGTGTTGCGGGGCGACGCCGGCAAGGACACCCTCCTCGGTGGGCCTGCCGCAGACTCGCTGATCTGCGGGCCGGGATTCGACACCACCGACGACGACGAAGACACCGACGGCGTCTCGCACTGCGAGGCGGTCCTGCCCTAATGGAGCAGCCGCTGGTGATCGCCGGGGCCGGCATCGCCGGTCTCGCGCTCGCTGCCGGTCTGCAGCGCACCGAGACGGCGACGCCGTACCTGCTGGCCGACGAACGGCCCGAGCTCGGCAGCTCCGGCGGTGCGATCACGCTGTGGCCCAATGCGATCGCTGCGCTCGACGAGATCGGCGTGGGTGACGAGGTCCGACGCGCGGGCCACCCCCTCGGTGCTGGGACCATCACCACCCGCGGCGGCCGGGTGCTCCGCTCGCTGGACCTCGAGCAGTCGGCGGCAGCGCTGGGCGGGCCGCTCGTCGCCGTCCGCCGGGGCGACCTGATCGAGATCCTCCACGCGCAGATCAAGCCCGGCACCGTGCTGCTCGGCACCGCGGTCCGCGGCTACCGTCACGACCACGACCGCGTCCAGGTGCGCACGGACGGCGAGCCGGTCGAGGCGAGCGCGCTCGTCGGCGCGGACGGCTACCGGTCGGAGATCGCGCGGACGCTGCACCCCGGGTTGCCGGAGCGGTACGCCGGCTACCCGGCGTGGCGCGGGATCGCCGATTTCGGCGGGTTCGAGCCGGTGCAGATGTGGGGTGCGCACCGGGAGTTCGGCGTGGTGCCGCTCGGTGAGGACGCGAGCTACTGGTTCGCCACCGTCCGCGAGCCCGCCGGCGGTGCCGTCGGCGACGAGGTCGCGCACCTCGAGGCGGCGTTCTCCGGCTGGCCGGATCCGGTGCGCGAGGTCCTCGCCGCGACCGACCCGGTGTCCGTCACCCGCAACGACGTGATGGACCGGGCGCTCCCCCGTCGCTGGACCGACGGCCCGGTCGTCGTCATCGGCGACGCGGCCCACGCCATGCGACCACACCTCGGCCAGGGCGGCTGCCAAGCGCTCGTCGACGCGGCCGTGCTCGCGCGGCTGCTGCGGCAGACGCGCTCACCGGCCGCCGCCTTCACCGCCTTCGAGTCCTTGCGCCGCGGACCCGTCACGCGCGTGGTGGGCCTCTCCCGCGCGGCTGGTCGTGCGATCAACGTCCCGTCCGGCCTGCACCAGTTCGCCCGGCTGATGCCCGACGCGCTGATGCTCCGCACCCTGGCCAAGGTCGGCGGCACCGGCGCCTTCCCCTGGTGATTGCGCCGACCCGTCGCATCTGAACGCCGACCCGGCGCATCTGAACGCCGACCCGGCCCGTTTGAACGGGCCGGCTCGGCGTTCGATCCCCGTGGTAGGGACGGACCCGCACGCCGCCGAGCAGCCGTAAGCCGTGACCGCGTCAACTGCGCGCGCGGCAGCGTGTCGCGCTGCGGCGAAGCCGCATCGTGCGGTGCCCGCGGGCCGAGCGAAGCGATGGTCCGTGCGGTGCCGCACGATCCGCGACACGCTCGCGAATCGCCGCAAGCCGCCAAGCAGCCGTAAGCCGTGACCGCGTCAACTGCGCGCGCGGCAGCGTGTCGCGCTGCGGCGAAGCCGCATCGTGCGGTGCCCGCGGGCCGAGCGAAGCGATGGTCCGTGCGGTGCCGCACGATCCGCGACACGCTCGCGCAATTTCAGAGCAGCACTAGGTCGTCGACGTGGACGACCTCGCGCTCGTACGCCGCACCCAGCTCGCGCTTGAGGTCCTTGGTCGAGCGGCCGAGCAGGTCGGGGAGCTCGGCGGCGTCGAAGTTGACCAGGCCGCGGGCGACGACCGTGCCGTCGGGGCCGAGCAGGTCGACGGGATCGCCGGCGACGAAGCTGCCGGAGACCGACGTGATGCCGGCGGCCAACAGCGAGGCGTGCCGCTCGACGACCGCGCGCACCGCTCCGGCGTCGAGGACGACCGCGCCCTTGGCCTCGGTGGCGTGCCGCAGCCACAGCTGCCGGGTCGGCCGGCGCCGTCCGCTGGCGTGGAAGAGGGTGCCCACCGGTTCTCCTGCGAGGGCGGCGGCGGCGTGCTCGGCCGAGGTCAGCACGACGGCGATGCCCGACCCGGTCGCGATGCTCGCGGCGTCGAGCTTGGTGCCCATCCCGCCGGTACCGACACCGGCCGCTCCTGCGGCACCGATCGCGATGCCGTCGAGGTCGGCGTCGGAGCGCACCTCGGGGATCAGGTTGGTGCCGGGGCGGTGCGGCGGTCCGTCGTACAGGCCGTCGACGTCGGACAGCAGGAGCAGCAGGTCCGCGTGGACGAGGTGGGCCACGAGCGCCGCGAGCCGGTCGTTGTCGCCGAACCGGATCTCCGTGGTGGCGACCGTGTCGTTCTCGTTGACGATCGGGATCACACCGAGCTCGAGCAGCTTGGTGAAGGTCTGGTGGGCGTTGCGGTAGTGCGAGCGGCGGGTGACGTCGTCGAGCGTGAGCAGCACCTGCCCGGCGGTCAGTCCGTGCCGCGCCAGCTCCTCGGTGTAGCGGTGCACGAGCAGCCCCTGACCGACGGACGCGGCGGCCTGCTGCGCCGCCAGGCCGCGGGGCCGCCTCTTGAGGCCGAGCGGCGCCAGGCCCGCGGCGATCGCACCCGACGACACCAGGACGACCTCGGCGCCGGCTGCCCGCGCGGACGCGAGTACGTCGACCAGCGCGCTGACGCGGTGGGGATCGATGCCACCCTCGGCCGTGGTGAGGGAGGACGAGCCGACCTTGACGACGACCCGACGGGCGTCGACCACGGCCGGCCGGTCACTCACCGGGATCCTCTTCCCGCCGAGCTGGGACATCGCTCGCGTCCGGGTCGTCGTCCGAACCGATCTCGTAGGCCAACGGGCCGTACTTCTCGGGCTGGTCGAGGCGTCGGGCGACGTCGGCCCGGGTCTCGGTCTCGCCTCGTTCCGGCATGCTCTCCTGGATGTCGCGCCGCCGTCGCGCGGCCGGCCGGTCCTCCTGGAACCGCTCGTCCTGGCCGCGGCGCGAGAGATTCTCGGCGCCGGCGTCGATGCCCGGCTTGAAGTCGAAGACCACCGAGTCGTCGGGGTGGCCGATGAGGACGGCGTCGCCCTCCTCCGCTCCGAGCTCGAGCAGCTTGGTCTCGACACCGAGCCGGTTGAGCCGGTCGGCGAGGAAGCCCACTGCCTCGTCGTTGCTGAAGTCGGTCTGGCGCACCCAGCGCTCCGGCTTCACACCCCGCACCCGCCAGCCGGCGCCGGTCTTGCGGACGGTGAACTCGTCGCCGTCGACACCCTTCGGTCGCAGCACGATCCGCTCCACGACCTCGGCTGCCTTCTCCGCCCGCGCGGCGAGCACGATCTCGGCCATCGCGTAGGTCAGCTCGCGGGTGCCCTCCCCCGAGGCGGCAGAGATCTCGAAGACCTGCAGTCCGCGCCCGCGCAGCTCGTCGACGACCATGCCGGAGATGTCGCGGCCGTCGGGGACGTCGACCTTGTTGAGCGCGACCAACCGGGGGCGGTCGTCCAGGCCGCCGTAGCGGGCCAGCTCCGCCTCGATGACCTCGAGGTCGTCGACCGGGTTGCGTCCGGGCTCCAGGGTGGCGGTGTCGAGGACGTGGACCAGGGCGGCGCACCGCTCGATGTGGCGCAGGAAGTCGTGCCCGAGGCCGCGGCCCTCGGCCGCGCCCTCGATCAGTCCGGGTACGTCGGCGACCGTGAACGTCGTGTCGCCCGCCGTCACCACACCGAGGTTGGGGACCAGGGTGGTGAACGGGTAGTCGGCGATCTTGGGCCGTGCCCGCGAGATCGCGGCGATCAGGCTGGACTTGCCGGCGCTCGGGAAGCCGACCAGGCCGATGTCGGCGACCACCTTGAGCTCGAGCACGACCTCGATCTCGTCGCCGGGCTCGCCGAGCAGCGCGAAGCCGGGCGCCTTCCGCGTCGCGGAGGCGAGGGCGGCGTTGCCGAGGCCGCCCCGTCCGCCCTGGGCGATGACCAGCTCGGTGCCGGCGCCGACCAGGTCGGCGATCACCGCACCGTCAGGCTGCTTGACGACGGTGCCGTCGGGCACGGGGAGCACCAGGTCGTCGCCGTGCGTGCCGTTGCGGCGCCCGCCGGCGCCGTGGCCGCCGTGCTCGGCGCGCCGCTTCGGGCTGTGGTGGTAGTCGAGGAGCGTGGTCACGTCGGGGTCGACCCGGAGGATCACCGAACCGCCGGGTCCGCCGTTGCCGCCGTCGGGACCGCCGAGCGGCTTGAACTTCTCGCGGTGCACCGACGCGACGCCGTTGCCCCCGCGACCCGCCGCGATGTGCAGCGCCACCCGGTCGACGAATGTGGGAACGGCCATGGGACCAGTCTTTCAGTTGGGATGAAGGTTGAAATGAGGAAAGGGCGTCCCGATCCGGGACGCCCTTTCTGAGCCTGCAGTCAGCTGAGCGTCACTCAGCCGCCGGGACGATGTTGACGACCTTGCGGCCGCGCTTGCGGCCGAACTCGACCGCGCCGGCCTCGAGGGCGAACAGCGTGTCGTCGCCGCCACGGCCGACGTTGGAGCCGGGGTGGAAGTGGGTGCCGCGCTGACGGACGATGATCTCGCCCGCGCTGACGACCTGGCCACCGAACCGCTTGACGCCGAGTCGCTGAGCGTTGGAGTCGCGCCCGTTCTTGGTGGACGCCGCGCCCTTCTTGTGTGCCATCTCTTCAGTCCTTAGGAGGTGTGAGCCGACCGGTGGTCGGGGCTCAGATCTTGATGTCGGTGACCTTGACCTGGGTGTACTTCTGGCGGTGACCCTGCCGCTTCTTGTAGCCGGTCTTGTTCTTGAACTTCTGGATGACGATCTTGGGCCCCTTGGTGGCACCGAGGACCTCGACGGTCACCGCAGCCTTGTCGAGACCGGTGGTGGTGACGGTCTCGCCGTCGACCGCCATGACCACGGGCAGCTTCAGGGTGTCGCCGACCGGCGTGGAGATCTTGTCGATCTCGATGACGTCGCCGACAGCGACCTTCTGCTGCTTCGCGCCTGCGCGCACGATCGCGTACACCGCGGTCTCCTTCGTCTGAACCTCGTCGTCTGGGTCTGCGGCACACCACGACGTCGACCCGTGAGGGCAGAGAGCGGGATGCCAGGCAGAGAGGCACGCAGGGCGCGCCGACGTTCAATAGTACGGATCACGGCAGGTCACAGCAAAATCCCAGCGCGTGATCGCGTGGGTCAACGCTTGCGGGTGCCCCTCCGCTTGATCGGAACGTGCTCGACGTGGGGCTCCTCGGGAGCGTGCTCTCGATCGTTCTCCGGCTCGACGACCGGCGCGGTGCTGGCCGGCGGTCCCGCCGGGCGGGTTGCGGCGCGGCGACGGGTGCGGGTGACGACCTTCGGAGCGGCGGGCTCGACCGGCTCGGCGGGCTCGACCGGCTCGGCGGGTTCGACCGACTCGACAGGGGCGGCGGCCTCGGCGGGGGCCACCTCGTCAGCGGGTGCCTCGTCAGCAGCCGCCTCGTCAGCAGGCGTCTCGTCCACGGGCGTCTCGTCCACGGGCGGCACCACGGGCTCCTCGTCCACGAGCGTCTCGTCCACGGGTGCCTCGTCCACGAGTGCCGGGTCGACCGGCGTCTGGTCCACGATCACGTCGCCGATGGGCGCCTCGTCACGCTCGTCGGACTCGTCCTCCGCGTCCGGCGCAGGCGGCTTGGCCATCGCAGCGATGTCCTTGGGCGACGGCACGGCCTTCGAGGCCGCCTCGTCAGCCTGGGATCCACCGCTCTTGCCCCGGCGACGGCGGTTGCCCCCGCGGCGGGAGTCGTCGTCCCCGCCACCGCGGCGCGGCTCGACGGGCAGGTCGTGGACAACGACCCCGCGGCCCTGGCAGTGGTCACAGGTCTCGCTGAACGCCTCGAGCAGGCCGGTGCCGATCCGCTTCCGTGTCATCTGGACCAGGCCGAGCGAGGTGACCTCCGCCACCTGGTGGCGGGTCCGGTCGCGGCCGAGGCACTCGACGAGCCGACGCAGGACCAGGTCCCGGTTCGACTCGAGCACCATGTCGATGAAGTCGACGACGATGATGCCGCCGATGTCCCGGAGCCGGAGCTGCCGGACGATCTCCTCAGCAGCCTCCAGGTTGTTCTTGGTGACCGTCTCCTCGAGGTTGCCGCCCGAACCGGTGAACTTGCCGGTGTTGACGTCGACGACGGTCATCGCCTCGGTGCGGTCGATGACCAGCGATCCGCCGGACGGGAGCCACACCTTGCGGTCGAGGCCCTTGGCGATCTGCTCGTCGATCCGGTATGCCGCGAAGACGTCGGGCTTGCCCGACTGGTCACCCGCGCCGTCGGCCGACGTCTGGTAGTGCTCCATCCGCTCGCTCAGGTCGGGCGCGATCTGCTCGACGTACTCGTGGACGGTCTCCCACACCTCGTCGCCCTGGACGACCAGCTTGCCGAAGTCCTCGGTGAAGAGGTCGCGGACCACCTTGAGGGTGAGGTCCGGCTCGCCGTACAGGAGCTGCGGCGCGTTGCCCTTGGCGATCTTCTTCTCGATGTCGTCCCAGCGCGCCTTGAGTCGCTCGACGTCGCGGGTGAGCTCGTCCTCGGACGCGCCCTCGGCAGCGGTCCGCACGATGACGCCGGCCGTGTCGGGGACGATCTCCTTCAGCAGGGCCTTGAGCCGGCCTCGCTCGGTGTCGGGCAGCTTGCGCGAGATGCCGGAGGTGGTCCCGTCGGGGACGTAGACGAGGAACCGGCCGGCGAGGCTGACCTGGCTGGTGAGCCGGGCGCCCTTGTGTCCGATCGGGTCCTTCGTGACCTGGACGAGCACGGTCTGGCCGGAGCTCAGGACCGACTCGATCTTGCGCGGCGCGCCCTCCTTGTGGCCGAGTGCCGACCAGTTGACCTCACCGGCGTAGAGCACCGCGTTGCGGCCCTTGCCGATGTCGATGAAGGCGGCCTCCATGGAGGGCAGCACGTTCTGCACGCGGCCGAGGTAGACGTTGCCGATGATCGAGGTCTGGGACTCGCGGGCGACGTAGTGCTCGACGAGGACCTTGTCCTCGAGCACCGCGATCTGGGTCAGGTCCTTGCGCTGGCGGACCACCATCACGCGATCGACGGACTCGCGCCGGGCCAGGAACTCGGCCTCGCTCACGATGGGTGCGCGGCGGCGTCCTGCCTCGCGGCCGTCGCGGCGGCGCTGCTTCTTGGCCTCGAGGCGGGTCGAGCCGGAGATCGAGGTGATCTCGTCCTCGGGCGAGCGCGGCTTGCGCACCCTGGTCACGGTGTTCGCGTCGTCGCCGTTCCCGCCACCCTCGCCCTCGCGGCGACGACGCCGGCGACGGCGGGAGGAGGGCGACGTGCCGCCACCCTCGGACTGGTCGCCGTCGGCGTCGGTGGGCTCTCCGTCGGGGGTGTCGACGTCCTCGACGGCGTCGCTCCCCGCGTCCGGCTTCGCGTCGCCGTCGTTGGACTCGTCGGAGTCGGCGTCGTCGTTGCCCGCACCGCCTCCACCACCGGGCTTACGGCGGCGGCGGCCGCCGCGGCGGCGGCGCCGACGGGCAGCCGTGCTGGTGCCGCCCTCTCCCTGCTCGGTGTCGCCGTCCTCGGCCTCGTCGCCGCTGTCCTCAGCGGTGGGCTCGTCGTCCTCGTCCTCGGGCTGGTCGGCGTCCTTCGGAGCCGCGGCGGGCTTCGCCTTCGTCCTCTTGGCAGCCGGCTTCTTCTCCGGTGCCTGGAACAGCACGGCCGCCGTGGGCGAGCCGTCGTCGTCGAGGGCGGACTGGTCGGCATCGTCGGTCTTCGTGGCGGTCGCGGCCTTCTTGGCCGTCGTCTTCTTCGCCGCGGTCTTCTTCGCGGGCGACTTCTTCGCCGCGGTCTTCTTCGCTGGCTTCTCGCCGGCGGGCTTCTCGCCGGCGGGCGTCTCGTCGCCGGGCGCTTCGTCGGCGGCTGCGGCCTTCTTGGCCGCGGCCTTCTTCGCCGGTGCCTTCTTGGCGGCCTTCTTTCTCGCCGCCGGCTTCTCCGTGGGAGTCGCGTCGGCGGTGGCCGGCGCGCTGCTCTCGGCGGGTGCTGCTTCGGTCGCGGGGGTGTCGACGGTGTCGACCGGGTTGTCAGCCATGCGCTGCTCCTCCGCCCGCCGCCTCTCGGCGGTCCGGGCGTGTCCATCGCCGTCCGGCTCTCTCGAAGGAGGTCCGGCGGCGCAAGCCTTCAGTGGGACGACATCCTCCGCGGAGCGTCACTGGCGGCTCAGCCCTGCCTGCCGCGGTCGCGTGGTCCGGGGCTCTTCCCGGGCGCCGGATCGCTGTCACCGATCCGTCCACCTGCGTCGCGGTCTGGCGAGGTCTCAACCTCCACCGTGCCGGGCCCGTCTGCGTGCTACGGAACCGGCGAGAACGTCGTCGGATCGGTTTGTCCGGGCGCCTTGTCAGAGGTGCACCGTTGGGGGCCGATCTGTGGCGAGTATCGCACACCGGACGTGGACGCTCGGCATCCCGGCGCATCCGGCGCGGGCGGATCCGGCTATCGGAGCGGGTCGCCGACCGAGGCGTCGGTCTCGTCGAGCGGGCCCTGGGCGAGGCGGGTGAGCAGTGCTGCCGTCGGCGGTGTGAAGCCGGAGACCTCGGCCAGACCGGACAGCACGTCGTCGGGGCGTACGGCGGGCACGGTGTGGCGCAGCACGAGCGAAAGTGCCGGTTCGCCGCCGACGTCGGTGACCTCGAGCGCGGCGACGGCCGCGCGGCAGTCGAAGGTCCGGAGGCCCTTCTTGGTCATCCGCTCGACCGGCACCGACTCGGTGGCGAGGAAGGACGCCACCGCGGCACCGACCGCTGCCGGGTCCGCGCCGCGCATCTCGACCAGCCACGAGCTCGCCACGAGCAGGTCGGCGAGCGAACCGCCCGGGGACTCCACGATCGCCGCGACGTCGAGCCCGTCGGGCAGCGCCTCGTCGAGGGCGCGTCGTACGTCCTCCGGGTCGCGGCGCTCGGCGAGACCGAGCTCGAGGTACTCGGCCTCGCTCGCCGCACCCGTCGGCGAGGCGCCGGCGTAGGAGATCCTCGGGTGCGGGTGGAAGCCCGAGGAGTAGGCCATGGGGATCTCCGCGCGGAAGACCGCCCGTTCGACGGCCCGGCTCACGTCGCGGTGGCTGGTGAACCGCAGCCGACCGCGCTTCGCGTAGCGGATCCGCAGCCGTTGGACGGGCGGCGCCTGCTGCTCGGGCTGCTGACGGCTCACGGACGCCGATCGTAGATCAAGCGAGCCGGGCGCCCTTCATCTGCGGGGAGGCGTAGACGTTGACGATCCGGACGCCGTCGAGCCAGGCGGTGAGCCGGTCTGCCTCCGCCTCGAGCGCCACCGTCGCCTCGGCGCCGACGTCGTGGCGCAGCACCAGCCGGACCACCCCGTCGTCGTCCTGGACCCAGCAGCCCACGACCCGGCCGTCCCACCACGCGGTGTTGCCGGCGTTGCCGTTGCTGTCGAAGAGGTACGGCGTGTCGGCCGGGTCGAGGTAGAACGCCCTCTCCTTCCAGCCCATCACGGTGGGGTCGAGGGTGGGCAGAAGCGCGGCCCAGGGCGCGACCGGCTCCTCGGGGTCGAGGTCGTCGGGCAGCACCCAGCCGGTGCCGCGGTCGAGCGCGACCTCGACCGCGCCGATTTCCGCCAGCGCTCGCCGGACGATCGTCTTGGTCGCGCCGAGCCACCACACGATGTCGGTCTCGGTGCCGGGCCCGAAGGTCCCCAGCCATCGCCGTACGAGCTCGGCGTACCCCTTGTCCTCGGGCCACGGTGACGGCACCTCGTCGAGCCACAGGTCCGTGCGCACCCAGGTCGGCTTGTTGAGCCGCCAGTGGCCCGCGTTGACACCGCGCACGACCCGGCCCTCGGCGCCGAGGGTGGTCATCACCCATGCGCCGATCGGGAAGTCGCCTCCCCACTTCTTCTCCGGCGTGCCCAACGTGAACCGCCCGTCGAGCGCCGGCACCAGCTCGCGCAGCTCGCGGGTGGTGCGCGGCGTCCCGTCCGCCATCGCGACGAGTACGTCGGCGAACACGTCGGCGAGCCACGCGTCCGGGTCGTCGGCAAGGCCGGCCTGGAAGACCCACTTCACCAGCTGCTTGCGCTGCTGGACGGCGACGCGGGCAGCGGCACTCCCCCACGCGGCGGGCAACAGCTCCCGTGGGAACACGAACAGGGTGCGTCGCATCGCGAGCTGCTTGACGAGGGCGCGATCGTCGTGGAGCGCGGACTCGACGTCGGAGACGGTGATCCCCGGCACCCGTGCCCACAGCGCGAGGTGCACCGTTGCCGCCTCGGTGGCATGGAGGACGGTCATGGCGCGAGTGGCGCTGACAGCATCCGGGAGGCCTCCGGCGAAGCCCTGCCGGCGCGCCAGCCGCGTCCGGCGCTCGGTGTCGTCGATGTGGCGCATGACGACATCGTGACCAATGAGCGTCCGAATCACCACGGCTGGCCCTAGGCTGCTCGCCGTGAGCAACCCCTACGGCAACGATCCCTACGGCCAGACACCTCAGAATCCCTACGGAGCGCCCTACCAGGGCGGCGCGGCACCGACCAGCACGGACGGCGTCTCGATCGCGTCGCTGGTGCTCGGCCTCATCTGTTGCGCGCCCGTGGGTCTGATCCTGGGTTTCGTGGGCCTCAAGCGCACCAAGGGGGGTCAGCGCAAGGGTCGCGGGTTCGCCATCACCGGCATCGTGCTCGGTCTGCTGGGTCTGCTGGTGTGGATCGGCGTCGGCATCGCCGCGGTCGCCGGCGTGGCGTGGTTCGACTCGCTCGTCCTGCCGGACGAGGCCGAGGTCGGCCAGTGCATCGACATCGACGAGGAGGACGACAACACCGTCCTGCTGTACGAGAAGGAGTGCTCCGAGGACCACGATGGCGAGATCGTCGCAGTCGCTGAGGTCGACGACAGCAACAGGGAAGCCATCAGCAACGGTGGTCAAGCCATGACCGACTACTGCGCCGAGATCATCGACCCTGAGGACCAGGCCAAGCTCGACGCAGTCGAGGGCCTGGAGTACAACGCGCTCATCGAGGACCCCAACAACGTCGACAACGGTGACCACTTCGTCTGCTACGTCTCCAGCAGCGACAAGCTCGACGAGCCGATCCTCTGAGCCGAGGATGAGCAACCGGTAGAGCGGCGGGTGACCGGGCACCCGGCCGTCCTCGCGGTATGACCGAAGCGCGATCGGATCGTTCTCGGGGCACCCCCCCCGACATCGGAGACCCTGATGCCCGAGATCCCGCCCGACGACCTGACGCCACCGGGTCCGCCGCCCGATCCCGAACCCGGAACCGCGGGGCGGCCGGCCGGCGGCAGGTCGGTCGACGAGTGGATCGCGGAGAACCGCGGGCGCACCCAGACCAGCGATCCGTACGCGTCGCCTGGCCAGCTCCGTCTCGGCGAAGCACCGAGGTACGCCGCCGACAAGTCCCGCAAGATGGCGGGGTGGGCGCTCGGGCTTGCCATCGCCTTCTGCATCCCGTTCGCGTTCCTGGTGGCGATCGGTCTCGCGATCGCGGTCCTCGTCCGGAGCAGGGGTGGCGGCGACCACGGCAAGGGCATGGCGATCGCGGCGCTGATCATCTCCGGCCTGCTCATCGTCCTCAACGTCGTCTACGTCGTCGTGGTCCTGTTCAACGGCATCGACAACACCGAACGCGACAGCGAAGGGCGGGTGGTCGACGGTGGAACGGTGACCCTCGACCGACTGCGCATCGGCGACTGCTTCGACGAACCGAACCTCGACGACATCCCCACGGACGGCTCCGAGGCTGAGGGATCCGCTTCGGTGGAGGTCGTCCCGTGCGGGGAGCCGCACCAGGCCGAGTTCTTCCACAGCATCGAGGTGGGCGGCGACGACTTCCCCGGCACGGCCGCGCTCGACCGCCGTGGGGCGGAGTGCCTGCGCGCGTTCGAGGAGTACGTCGGCAAGCCGTTCCGCCGGTCCAGCCTCGAGGTCGTGTACTACTCCCCCACGCCGATGTCGTGGCGCTTGGGCGACCACACCATCCTCTGCACCGTGACGGAACCCGACATGAGCGACGTCACGGGAAGCGTGAAGAACTCACGACGATGAGCTGGGCCCTCACTTGGTCTCCTCCCGGATCGTATCGCGGATGATGCGGTCACGTCCCGGCGCGTCGTTGGTACGACGTGGACGCAGGCTGGCGCCCTCCTCCTGGAGACCTCGGACACCGTCCTCGATCACGAACGTCGCTCTGGTGAAGGCGGCCGCCCCCGGCTCGGTGACCTTCGGGACGCACCGGAACCGCGCGGTCAGCGCGTCGGGCGTGATCGTCGTGCTGACGTAGCCACGCAGGTTGGTCCAGAACCGGAGGTTCGGGTTCCACGCGGCCCAGGGGTGCGTGCCGGTCGGCTCGTCGTACCCATCGCCTCCTGACGAGATCGACGACGTGACCAACTCGGAGCCCACCACGCCCGAGGACGGGTCGGCGAAGTCGGCGTACACGTCCGACGCCCAGTGCGCGTGCACGTCGCCCGTCAGGACGACCGGGTTGCGGACTCCCGCGTCGGTCCACGACTGCACGACACGGTCGCGCGTCGCCGGGTATCCGTCCCACGCATCCATCGACACTGTCGTCGCAGCCTCGGGATTGTTGTCACGCTGCCCGAAGAACACCTGCTGGCCGAGCAGGTCCCAGGTCGCCTCCGACTGGGCGAACCCGGTCGCGAGCCACGCCTCCTGCGCGGTCCCGAGCAGCGACCTCGCCGGGTCAGCCGCGTCGGGACAGGCCTTGTAGCCGTCTCCGCACGCCTGGTCCGAGCGGTGCTGGCGGGTGTCGAGCATGTGGAAGCTCGCGAGGCTCCCCCACTGGACCCTCCGGAAGAGCTGCATGTCGGGGCCGGTGGGCACGGACGTGCGGCGGAGCGGGAGGTTCTCGTAGTACGCGCGGTACGCCGCCGCCCGCCGTTCCGCGAAACCCGGGAGATCGGCCGCCCGCTCGGGAATCAGGTCGGCGTAGTTGTTGTCGACCTCGTGGTCGTCCCACACCGCCAGCCAGGGCGCAGCCGCGTGGGCCGCTTGCAGGTCGGGCTCCGTCTTGTACTGCGCGTGGCGCTGTCGGTAGTTCGCGAGCGTGACCGTCTCGGGCCCGGCGTGGTGGCGGCCGATTCCGTCGCCACCACCCTCGTACTGGTAGTCGCCCAGGTGCAGGATCAGGTCCGGGCGCTCGTCCGCGAGGGCCCGGTAGGCCGAGAAGTAGCCCGCCGGGAAGTTCGAGCAGGACGCGAACGCCATCGTCATCGACGGCACTGCAGCACCGGGAGCCGGCGAGGTGACACCCCGACCGGTGGCACTGGTCCACCTGCCCTGACGGAACCGGTAGTAGTACTCACGGCCCGGCCTCAGACCCCCGACCTCGACGTGGACGGCGTGGGCCCAGGCGGGCGATGCCGTGACCGACCCGGAGCGGACCACGTCCGCGAACCGCTCGTCGCTCGCGACCTGCCACAGCACCGAGAAGTTGCGGGCAGGCATGCCTCCGAGACCATCCGCATCGAGTGGCGACGGCGCGAGCCGGGTCCAGATGACGAAGCCGTCGGGCAACGGGTCGCCGGAAGCCACGCCGAGGGTGAACGGGTCCCGGCGCAACGGCGATGCAGCGGCCGTGGCGCGGGTGTCGGGGAGGCCGATCGGCCCCGTGACGGTCACGGTGGCGGCGCCGGCAACGACACCGGCCCGCAGCATGCTTCTCCGAGTCGAACGCATGCCTCGAACCCAATCGCGGCACGGCGACCAGCGGTCGACACCGACGTGAAGGTTCCGTGACCGGTCGCGACGGGTTACGCGTCGGGTGCCGGCCGCGCCGCCTGGGGCCCGGTTGCGAGCCCGCGCGCGACCAGCGCCAGGGTCGTGACGATCGCCGCCTCGCGCTCGGCCTCCGACGCCCGCCTCAGCGGACCGTCGATCAGCAACATCGCCAGGCCGTGCACGGCGGCCCAGGGTCCGGCCTCGGCGTCGGGCCGGTCCCGCGGGTCGAGGTAGCCGACCTCGACCAGGCCGTCCAGCATCTCGCCGAGCAGGGCGTACGGCGCCTTCTCGCCCAGCTCGATCGCGGACGGGACTTCTTCGGGGATGGCGTCGGCGGCACCGGTGAAGCAGGTGCGGAAGACGCCCGGCTCGCTCAGGGCGAACCGCACGTAACCGCGCCCGGTCGAGATCAGCCGCTCCAGCGCGAGCGCAATCGGGTCGCCTTCGGTCGGCACCTGGGCGAGGTACTCCGCCATCGCCGCGGCCATCCCCGCCATCGCCTGCTCCTTCGCGGCGAAGAAGAGATCTGCCTGGTTCGCGAAGTGGCGGTAGGCGGCGGTGGGGGTGACCCCCACCGCGCGGGCTGCGCCACGGATGGTGACTGCGTCCGGTCCCCCGTCGGCAGCGAGGTCGGCAGCTGCCCGCGCGAGTGCGTTGCGCAGGTCGCCGTGGTGGTAGCGGGGCCGGGCGGAGGACGTGGTCACGTCCCCATGTTGACACCCGCACACATTTTATGCAAAGTTAACACCCACAAAGTTTACGCCCGTTCACATCTGTGCCTCGGAGGTCGACATGTTCCACCGCATCGGGATCCTCGTGACGACTCGCGCCCGCCTGGTGCTGGCCGTCGGACTGCTGGCGGTCCTCGCCGCCGGTTATCTCGGCGTCACCGCGTTCGGCAAGCTCCAGACCGAGGGGTTCGCGGACCCCGAGTCCGAGAGCAGCCGGGCGGCCACTGCCCTCGCCGACGAGTTCGGGGGCGCGGCCGACTACCTCTTCGTGGTCTCCCCGGAGAGCGGCACGGTCGACGACGGCGCGGCAGCCGCGGCCGGACGAGAGCTCACCGAGCAGCTCCGCGCGGACGGCCGGCTCGAGGTCCTCGCCTCCTACTTCGAGACCGACGCTCCGTCGATGCGATCGACGGACGGCCGGCACGCGTTGATCACCGCCTCGGCCGTCGACGACGAGACGGAGCCCGCGGACATCCTCGATGCCTACGAGGGCGAGACCGACGGCGCGACGGTGCGGATCGGCGGCGCCGAGGCGACGGGCGAGCAGGTCGGCGCCCAGATCGGGGCCGACCTCGGCCTCGCCGAGAGCATCGCGATCCCGTTGATCCTGATCCTGCTGGTGCTCGCGTTCGGCAATGTCGTCGGCGCACTGGTGACGCTCTCGGTCGGCATCATCGCCATCCTGGGGACGTTCGCGGAGCTGTCCCTGCTGGGCTCGGTCACCGACGTCTCGATCTACGCGGTCAACCTCACGACCGGCCTCGGGCTCGGGCTCGCGGTCGACTACGGGCTGCTGATGGTGGCCCGGGTCCGGGAGGAGCGGACGCGCAGGGACCACGCCGCTGCTGTGGTCCGCGCCGTCGAGACGGCCGGGCGAACCATCGTGTTCAGCGCGACCACGGTCGCGCTGGCCCTGACCGCGCTCCTGGTCTTCCCGCAGTACTTCCTGCGGTCCTTCGCCTACGCCGGCGTCGGCGTCATGCTGATCACGGCGTTCAGCGCGACCGTCCTGCTGCCGGCGGCGCTCACCCTCCTCGGCGACCGGATCGACAAGCTCCGGGTGCCCGGAGTCCGGGGTATCCGTGGCGAGGAGGCCCCGACCTGGGCCCGGCTGGCGCGATTCGTCACCCGGCGGCCGGTGCTGACCGCGGTGCCGGTACTCGGCGTGCTGGCGCTGATGGCGGTGCCGCTCCTCGGCATCTCGTTCGGGACCCCCGACGACCGCGTGCTCCCCACGAGCGCGTCCAGCCGGCAGGTCGGCGACCTGTTGCGCGAGGACTTCGCAGCGGACGGGAGCAGCTCGATCGACGTCGTGACCACCGACCGCGTGAGCGACGAGACGCTGGCGTCGTACGCCGTCGAGCTCTCGCGGCTGCCCGACGTCGCGCGCGTCGACACCCGGCTCGGAAGCTTCACCGATGGTGCGAGCACCGACGCCGGGCCGCCGCCGGCGCCGGAGCCGCCTGGGGTGACCGCGGAGCGGGTCGCGGTGGTGAGCGACCTCGACACCCGGTCGACCGAGGCGCGCGACCTGGTCGAGTCCGTGCGGGACGTCCCGGATCCCGGCGGCACCGAGGCGCTCGTCGGCGGTCCCACCGCTGAGCTGCGGGACAACATGGGTGCGATCGGAGACCGGCTGCCGATCGCGGTCGGGTGGATGGTGATCACGACGTTCGTCGTGCTGTTCCTCTTCACCGGCAGCGTGGTGCAGCCGCTCCGTGCACTGGTGCTCAACGGGATCGGTCTGTCGGCCACGCTCGGCGCGATGGTCTGGGTGTTCCAGGACGGCCACCTGAGCGGCCTGCTCGGTTTCACGCCGCTGCCGATGGACACCAGCATGATGGTCCTGCTGTTCTGCGTGGCGTTCGGCCTGTCGATGGACTACGAGGTCTTCGTGCTGGCCCGGATCAAGGAGATGCGCGACTCCGGGCTCGACAACGTCGAGGCCGTGGTCCACGGCCTCGCCCACACCGGCCGGATCGTCAGCACCGCAGCCGCTCTGATCGCGATCAGCTTCTTCGCCTTCCTGGTGAGCGACGTCAGCTTCATCCAGTTCTTCGGCCTCGGCACCGGTCTGGCGATCCTGATCGACGCGACCTTGATCCGGGGGGTCCTCCTCCCGGCCGGCATCCGGCTGCTCGGCGAGGCCGCGTGGTGGGCTCCGCGACCGCTGCGGGCCTTGCACCGCAGGGTCGGTGTCGCCGACTCGGTCCCGGACCGCGTGCCCGAGCGGGTGTAGCCCGAGGGGCGGATTGCACCCAGGACATCGGGTACCGCCGCGGCATGACAGACGAGAGGATGGAAGCAATCCAGGCCGTCGTCGACCGGGTGACCTCCTGGCAGGACGGCGCGACCGAAGACACCGTCGCCGAAGAGCTGCGCCGCGGCGTCGACGAGGTCGGGGTCGAGGTCAGCGAGGACGAGGTCCGCCAGCTGGCGGACGCGATCGAGGACCGCCACGGCGCCGTCTCCGCTGCCGAGGTGCTGGGCCGGGCCGGCTGAGCCGAAAGCCGCCCTGGGCGTCGCCCGGGGCCCTACGCTGCGGTTCGTGGGCCAGGGCCAGGATCCGTACGGCGACGCGGGCGGCTTCACGCCGTACCAACCGGACGCCACGCCCGACGACGAGCCGGCCGACGCCGCCCCGGAGCCGTTCGTCCCCTACGGCGGTGCTCCGCAGGTCCGGTACAGCGGTGCTCCGCAGGTCCCGTACAGCGGTGCTCCGCAGGTCCCGTACGGCCAGTCGTCCGGCACCTCGATGGTCTCGTTCGTCACCACGACACCGACCAAGCACCGTTGGGTCGGATGGGTCGTCGGATTCGGGATCCTGCTCGCGTCGTGCGGCGGAGGCATCGGCGGCATCTTCGGCGCGCTCTCGGGCGACGGCGGCACGTCGTACGACACGGACCAGCAGCAGGCGCCGGTCGAGGAGGAGCAGATGGTGGTGGACGTCTTCGCCAACGACCTCCAAGCGGGCCAGTGCCTCATCGGCGCCGGTTTCGACCCGAGCACCGACGAAGGGATCAGCAACGTCGAGGTGGTCGGTTGCTCCACGTCCCACGCGGCACAGGTGCTCGAGGTCAAGGTGCTCGACGAGCAGGAAGCGGCGGCGTACGAGTTCGACGACAGCAGCCAGATCGACCTCCACTGCACCCAGAACTTCTCCCGGGCGCAGAAGCAGCTGTTCAGGGGCAACACGCACTTCCTGCTTGCGTTCACCCAGAGCCGGACGCCGAGCACCGGCGACAAGGTCGCCTGTCTCGTGGTCCGCGCCGACGGCGGCCAGATCCGCGGCTTCCTGCCGTGAGCCCGGATCCCGGTCTCTGAGCCGTCCTCAGACGACTGAGAGCGGCAGCAGCGTCTGGCCGGTGGGGCCGATCTGGATCTCGGTGCCCATCTCCGGGCAGACCCCGCAGTCGTAGCAGGGCGTCCAGCGGCAGTCCTCGACCTCGACGTCGGACTCGCCCGAGGCCACAGCGAGGGCGTCCTCCCAGTCCGACCACAGCCAGTCCTTGTCGAGACCGGAGTCGAGGTGGTCCCAGGGCAGCACCTCGTCGTAGTCACGGTCACGGGTGGTGTACCAGTCGAGGTCGACGGCGGTGCCGTCGAGCGCGGTCTCGGCCGCCGCGACCCAGCGGTCGTAGGAGAAGTGCTCGCTCCAGCCGTCGAAGCGCCCGCCGTCGCGCCAGACCTGCTCGATGATCCCGCCGACCCGGCGGTCGCCACGGGAGAGGAGGCCTTCGATGATGCCGGGCTTGCCGTCGTGGTAGCGGAAGCCGATCGCGCGGCCGTAGCGCTTGTCGGCCCGCACCGTCTCGCGCAGCTCGCGCAGGCGCCGGTCGGTCGTCTCGACGTCCAGCTGTGCCGCCCACTGGAACGGCGTGTGCGGCTTGGGGACGAAACCGCCGATCGACACGGTGCACCGGATGTCGTTGCGGCCCGAGACCTCCCGGCCCTTGGCGATCACCTTCTTGGCGAGCTCGGCGATCTGCAGCACGTCGTCGTCGGTCTCGGTCGGGAGACCGCACATGAAGTAGAGCTTCACCTGGCGCCAGCCGTGGGAGTACGCCGTCGCGACGGTGCGGATCAGGTCTTCCTCGGTGACCATCTTGTTGATCACCTTCCGCATCCGCTCGCTGCCGCCCTCGGGCGCGAAGGTCAGACCGGAGCGCCGGCCGTTGCGGGAGAACTCGTTGGCCAGGGTGATGTTGAACGCGTCGACCCGGGTCGACGGCAGCGACAGCGAGACGTTGGACCCCTCGTAGCGGTCGGCCAGGCCCTTTGCCACCTCACCGATCTCGGTGTGGTCGGCGCTCGACAGGGACAGCAGGCCGACCTCCTCGAAGCCGGTCTTCTTCACGCCGTTGTCCACCATCGCGCCGATCGTCTCGATCGAGCGCTCGCGCACGGGTCGGGTGATCATGCCGGCCTGGCAGAACCGGCAGCCCCGCGTGCAGCCGCGGAAGATCTCGACGCTGAACCGCTCGTGCACGGTCTCCGCCAACGGCACCAGCGGGTTGGCCGGGTAGGGCCACGAGTCGAGGTCCATCAGCGTGTGCTTCCGGACGCGCTCAGGGGCCCACGGCCGATTGGGGAGCACGGCGGCGATCTGCCCGTCGGCGTCGTACGACACGTCGTAGAACTGCGGCACGTAGACGGCACCGCTCACGGCGAGCCGACGGAGCAGCTCCTCCCGCCCGCCCGGCGAGCCCTCGCCCTTCCACTCGCGGACGACCTCCGAGATCGCGAGAACGACCTCCTCACCGTCTCCCAGGACGGCCGCATCGAGGAAGTCGGCGATCGGCTCGGGGTTGAACGCTGCGTGACCGCCCGCGATCACGACTGGGTGCTCGTCGGTGCGGTCGACCGCGTGGATCGGGATGCCGGCGAGATCGAGCGCATTGAGCATGTTCGTGTAGCCGAGCTCGGTGGAGAAGCTCACGCCGAACAGGTCGAACGCGCCCACCGGCCGGTGGCCGTCCACCGTGAACTGCGGGATCCGCTTCTCCCGCATCACCGCCTCCATGTCCGGCCACACCGCGTAGGTGCGCTCGGCGAGGATCCAGGGCCGTTCGTTGAGGACTTCGTAGAGGATCTGGACGCCCTGGTTGGGAAGGCCGACCTCGTAGGCGTCCGGATACATCAGCGCCCAGCGGACCTCGGTGGAGTCCCATTCCTTGCTCACGGAATTGAGCTCGCCGCCGACGTACTGGATCGGCTTGGACACCGACAGCAGATGCGGCTCGAGGAGGGGGAAGAGCGACTCAGGCATAGGAGTCGAGTCTACGAGGCGGTTGGCGCCCAGTCCTCATCGCGACCGAAGCGCGCCAGCAGGTCGTGCTGCGCGTCGCCGTTGAGAGCGACCCGCGCGCCGACCGCCCCGGCGCCGCGATACATCTCCTCGCGCGAGGAGTACCACTCGTCGAGCGCGGCGACGAGCTCCGGGTCGAGCCGGGTGTCGCCGCCGGTCGCCACCGCGAGGTCCCATCCGTGGATCAGGTGGTCGGCCGCGAGCTGCCAGATGTACTCGTCGGCCCGCTCCTCCCCGTACGACAGGTGCACGGTGTCGCGCTGCGGCAGCAGGTCGGCGACGGCTGTCACCGCGGACCCGGCTGCGGACCGGGCGGAGTCCACGGGATCGTCACCCAGCACGTCTCCGTCGAACCGGTCGCCGACGTCCTCGATCGTGCTCCCCTCCAGCAGGGGCACGGTCCACAGGTCCTCGCCGGCCACGTGGTTGACCAGCTTCCGCACGTCCCAGCTCGCGCACGGGGTCGGCGCCCCCCACTCGTCCTCGCCGACGGTTTCGACGCACGACCGCCACCAGTCGACGGTCCTGCGGTGCATCTCCTCGGTTTCCATCACACCAGTCCTCTCTCGAAGGCTCGGCCGGCCTGCGCCAGCCACCAGTCCAGTCCTGCTCGCTCGCGGGCGCGTACGCCCTCGTCGGGGTGCTCCACCATGTCGAGGGCCTTGTTCCACCCGAGCCAGGTGAGACCGGCCAGCAGCCCGAGCTCCAGCGAGGCCTCGTCGTGGGCGGCGCCCGCCACGTCGCGCTGGAGGGCGAGGAACTCGTCGAACGACAGGTCGAAGACGTGGGCACAGCCGACCAGGAGCCGGCCGACGTCGAGCTCGGCCGGCCCGACCGTCGCAACGCCCCAGTCGAAGAGCGTCAGGCCGTGGGACTCCAACGCCAGGTTCACGGTCGCGACGTCGCCGTGCAGCAGGGTCTGCCTCCGCGTCTCCATCGCGCGGACAAGGGAGCTGCCGTCGTGAGCGAGAGCGAGCACCCGCTGCCCCACCTCGCCGGGGGCGACCTCCGCGAAGTGCTCCCACCCGCGCAGCGCGGCGTCGACGAGGCCGTTGCCGGCGAAACGCCGGATCCGGTCGGGTTCGAAGATGCTGACAACCGTGCCGAGCGCGGTCGGTGTCGGAGCGGTGCGGTCGCGGAACGCATCGTGGAGGTCGGCGAGACCCCCGAGGACCACCCGGACCTGGGTGGGGCAAAGGAGGCGATCCCACGTCAGCACCGCGTCGCCGAGGTCGCGCATCACGACGACCCCGTTGCCCTCGTCGTCGTACCACGCATTGAGGATCGGATGCCTCACGGTCGGCGGCAGGTCGTCAAGTACGCCGTCGAGGTAGAGCTCGACCTCGCGGCCGTGGTCGTCGCCGATCATCTGCATGACCAGGTCCGTGCCTGGGTCGTAGCGCTTGACAACGACCCGGCGCCCGTCAGCGAGGGTGAGCCGCCGGAGGGCGGCGCCCGACCGCCCGTCCTCCCCCAGGTCTCCGTGCGCAGTCGCCGAGTCGAGCACGGCCCGGTCGATCTGCGCCGCCATGTGCCCATGGTGCTCTCCAGCGCGGGCAGACGCCAGCGCGCAGCCTCGCTCGCCGACCCGGCGCAGATCTCGAGGCGGCTCGCTTCGCTCGCGAGGGCAAGATTTGCGCCGGGTCGGCTCGCCGCGAGGCTTCGCCCGCGGCTCTGTGCGTGGCGGGTGTACTAGCTCACGGACGCGTCGTCGATGACGAAGCTCGTCTGCAGGCTGGAGTCCTCGGTGCCGGTGAACTTCACCGTCACCGTCCGCCCCGCGTAGGCGGCGAGGCTGAAGGACCTCAGGACGTAGGACGAGCCCTTGTTGAGGTTGGAGTACGTCGCGAGCGTGGTCGTCGTACCACCCGAGACGACCTGCACGCGGAGCGTGTCGTACGCCGTCGACGTGGTCGTCTCGGCCGAGTCGATCCGCACGTAGAACGCCAGCGTCTTGGTGCCGCTCGCCGGGAGGGTGACGTTCTGGCTGAGCGTGTCGGTGGTGCTCGAGCCGTATCCGTTGAGCCACGCCTTCCAGGACCCGGTCCGCGCCGGCCGGCTGGTCGAGCTGGTGATCACGCCGGAGGTCGAGCTCCAACCGGTGTTGCCCGACTCGAAGCCGGGGTTCACCAGCAGGTTGCCGGTCGGCGGCGGGGGCTCGGGCGTGCCGCCCTCGAGGGTGTGGAGCAGGCGGTTCGGCGAGCCGGTGCCCGGGTTGGTCACCTTGCCCGTGGTCGCGTTGGACGTCAGCCAGGTCGAGACCGACGACGGTGACGCAGCGGCGTGGGCCTGCAGGTAGAGCGCCGCGGCGCCGGCGACGTGCGGGGTCGCCATCGACGTGCCGCTGATGGTGTTGGTCGCGGTGCTCGAGGTGTACCAGGCCGACTTGATGCTCGAGCCCGGCGCGAAGATGTCGAGGCACGAGCCGATGTTGGAGAAGTCCGAGCGTGCGTCGGTGCTGGTCGTGGAGCCGACGGTGACCGCGGCTGCGACCCGCGACGGCGAGCCGTTGCAGGCGTTGGCGCCGTAGTCGTTGCCGGCCGCCACGGCGTAGAAGACGCCGTCGTTGATCGAGTTGGCGACCGCCGTGTCGAGCGCCGTCGAGACGCCGCCGCCGAGGCTCATGTTGGCGACCGCGGGACCGCTGGTGTGGTGGGAGGTGACCCAGTCGATGCCCGCGATGACGCCGGAGTCGGTCCCGTTGCCGCTGCAGTCGAGCACCCGGACGGGGATGATCGTGACCGCCTTGGCGACGCCGTACGTCGTGCCGCCGACGGTGCCCGCTACGTGGGTGCCGTGCCCGTTGCAGTCGGTGGGAGTGCCGCCGATCGCGGAGTAGCCCGCGGCGGTGCGGCCGGTGAACTCGCTGTGCGTCGTGAGCACGCCGGTGTCGATGATGTAGGCCTTCACGCCCGAACCGGTGGCGTCGTAGTGGTAGTTCGAGTTCAGCGGCAGGTTGCGCTGGTCGACCCGGTCGAGACCCCAGGTGGCGCCCGCCTGGTCTCCGTCGATCGAGACGCGGCGGTCGGCCTCGATGTAGGCGACCGCCGGGTTGGCCCGCAGCGCCTGGACCGCCCGGTCCGGCAGCTTCGCCGAGAACCCGTTGAGCGCGGTCCGGTACTGGTGCGTGATCCGGCCGCCCTTGTCGACGGCCACCCGACGGGCGTCCGCCGCGACGGTGCGGGACGCCTGCTGGTTGAGCACGACGATGTAGCGGCCGTCGACCGCGCCGGGGGCTGAGCGCCCGACGACGGGCGCCAGGTCGTCGTCCTGCACGCTGAGCGGATGGTTGGCCGGAGCCCCGGGGGCGGCGCCGGACGGGGAGGCGGTGCCGACGAGGGCACCTCCGGTTGCGAGCGCCACTGCTGCCGTGGCGATCGCCCGCGCGATGGCGCGGGGTTGTGCTGTTGACATGTGAGTCACCTTGGTGGTTCGGGCAGCCCGGGTAGGGCCGCGGCCTCGGGCGCCCGATCGGGCACCCTCGCGGAAACTAGTGACGGCGTGTTCCCGCCGCCTACGCCCAACTTCTTGCACTGCACCTTCCTGAACGGACGGTCAGGGCACCCCGGCAGAATGGCCGGGTGCGTCGCCCCTCCCCCTGGCTCTGCTCCTCGGCCGTCGTCGCTGCGCTGCTCGCCGGAGGCTGCACGAGCGAGGAGCCGGCCGCCGACACCGATCGGATCGTCGTGAACCCACCGGCCGAAGGTGCCGACCACACCCACGCACCCGGCGAGAGCGACGCCGACCCGGTCGGCGACGGCACCCGCGCCAGCGCCGGCGGCTACCGGATCGCCGACCTCCGGGTTCCGACGCGGACCGATGGGCCCGGCGAGATGAGCTTCCGGATCCTCGGTCCGGAGGGCCGGCCGGTCACCGACTACGCGGAGCAGCAGACCAAGCTGATGCACCTGTACGTCGTGCGCACCGACTTCTCGGTCTACCGGCACGTGCACCCGACCCTCGCCGACGACGGGACCTGGACGGTGCCGGTGGACCTCGCCGAGGCGGGCGGCTACCGGGTGATCGCGGACTTCCTGCCGTCGGACGCGGACCGACCGGTGGTGCTCGGCAAACAGGTGCTCCAGCGCCCGGCGGGCGCTCCGAGGCCGGTGCCGAGGGAGGGTGAGGGCACCGACGGCTCGGTGCGGGTCCGCGTCGACGGCGCCGGCCGGGTCGGAGCGGACGGGCGGCTGCGGCTGGTCGTGAGCACGCCCGACGGCCGCCCGGTCACCCTCGGCTCCTACCTGGGTACGACGGCGCACGTGTCCGGCTTCCGGATCGCCGACCGCGCTCGCGACCAGCTGTTCGTCCACGTGCACCCCTACGGCGAACCCGAGATCACCGACGACGGGGCGGAGCTGACCTTCCACACGGCGTTCGAGCGGGCAGGCGACTACCGGCTCTTCGTGCAGGTGCGCGTGGACGGGATCGTGCACACAGTGCCGATCACCGCGACGATCACCTAGGGCACGTCGACCGTGAGCGTCGTGACCGGGTTGTCGAACTCGTCGACCCGCAGGCTGACCTGCACCTCCCACTCCCCCGGCTCCGGGAAGGTGACGGTGGCCTGGAAGGTGCCCGCACCCGTCGGCGTGACCGGCACCGTGCCGAGGTCGACGTCGGCCGAGCGGAGCGAGACCGTGGGCCGTTCCGCCAGGTCGACCGGCTCGCCAGCCAGGTCCTGCACCTGCACCAGCAGCTGCCGCTGACGACCCGGCTCCTCGTCGAGCACCGCGAGCACCTGCAGCTCGCCGACGACGGCGCGCGCGACCTCGGAGGTCGGCGCCACCGGGACCGCAGCGGACTCGGCGCGCGGCGGCTGCTCGACCAGGAAGCCGGTGACGCCCAGCAGCGCGACCAGGAGTGCCGCCTCGAGGACGACGACGCGGCGCACGGCGTACGTCGCGCGACGCCGGGCCTCGTGCGGGCCCGCGCCGACACGCGGCAGCACGCGGTAGCGGTTGAAGGCAGCGACGGCGCCGACGACGAGCGCGATCGCGACCTTGACCAGCAGCAGCCGCCCGTAGGTGGTCTCCCACAGCCCGCTCCAGGACCCGAGGATCCGCCAGCCGAGCAGCACCCCCGCCCCGGCGAGGACGCCGAGCAGGACGGCAGCCACGGTCGAGAACCGGCTCAGCACGAGCGCACCGTCGCGTTCGCGCCCCGCGAGCGACGGCAGCACGACGGCCAGCCCCACCAGGCCGCCGAGCCAGACCGCACCCGCGCTGAGGTGAAGGGCGTCGGTGAGGACCAGGAGGGACACCGGCTCGTAGGAGCGCGTGTGGCCGACCAGGGCCGGTGACCAGACCGCCAGCCCGGCTCCGACGTCACCGGCCAACGACGGGGTCGTGCGACCCGCCATGAGGACGGCGAGGCCGAGGCCGATCACCTGGAGGGTGAGCACGGTGAGGTCGTCCCCGACCAGCTCCGGGTCGATCGACGCCGCCTCGAACAGCCCATCGATGCCGGCACCGCGCTGGTAGGCACCGGAGACCACGACCGCGACCGCGGTGACGAGCACGGCTGTGAGAGCCGAGCCCCGCTGGAGCAGCAGCAGCCGTCGTCGTACGCCGTCGTGCAGGCGGATCCCGCGGGAGGTCCAGGAAAGGAAGATGGTGAGGCCTCCGGCGAGCAGCAGGGCGACGTAGGACAGCGCCTGCACGACGCTCGCGACGGCGCGCATCGACGTGTCGTCCGTCGCCGGGACGTCACGGGGCGGTACGACGGTCTCGCTCGGCGCACCGACGTGGAACGTCAGCGAGCCGGCGACCGGATGTCCGTCCGACGACACGACCCGCCAGGCCACCACGTAGGTGCCGTCGGCAAGGTCGTCGGGGAGGTCGGCGGTCACCACCTCGCCGCGAGCGGACGCGTCGACGTCGACCGGCTCGCCCGCGGCGTCATAGGCCTGGAGCGAGTCACCCGCCAGCGACACCGGCTCGCTGAAGGTGAACGTGACCGCACCCGGTGCCTCGGCCACCACCGCGCCCTCGGCCGGGTCCGTCGAGACCAGCGAGGCGTGCGCCGACGCCGGCGCGGCCGCCGAGCCCACGAGGAGCCCGGCGAGCAGCGCCGCCGCCAGCACACGTCCGATCAAGGGCTACGCCTTCCGGCTCCGCGCCAGAGCGATACCGCCAACGACGATGCCGGCCACACCGGTGCCGAGACCGGCCAGCGCGAGGCCGTTGCCGTCCTCGTCCTCCTCGTCGCCGCCGGTGCCCTCTGCGGACGCGGCGGGTTCGGCCGGTTCCTCGTCCGAGGCGCCCGCCCGGTGGCTGTCACCCTCGGCCTCGGCCTCGGTGATCGTCACCGTCGGCGCCGGGAACTCCAGCTCCTCCGGGTCCTGGCCCTCGGCGGGCGTCTCGATCCAGGGGTTCTCCCCCTCCTCGCAGGTCTGCACGACCGGGAACACGAGCGTCTCGCCAGCCGCGTCGGGCAGCTGGAGCGAGAGCTCGAACGTGTCGCGCTGCCCGTCCGGCAGTGGCGTCCGGGCCTCGTAGACCACCTGGTCGACCCGCTCGGTGATCTCGTTGCCGTGGGCATCCGTGATGGGTTCGTCGAGGTCCGCCATCACCTTCTCCACGGTCCAGTAGGGATTGCGGGTGGGCGTGACGGCGTAGACCTGGTCCGGCATGTCGATGGCGACCGTGGTCGTCGGCGAGCCGTCGCAACCGTGCCCGGCGCTGAAGGTCAGCACGGCATAGGCACCGGCCGCTGTCGTGTCGGGCGTGATCGTCACGTGTGCTGATGCCGGGGCGACGGCCAGGGCGAGGGCGCCGGCAGCGCCGGCAGCGGGGAGAGCGATAGGTCGGATGTGCATGGGTGTTCCTTGTCTGGAGGGTCTGAGGTTCGGGTGCGGTGCGCGCGAGCAGGCACGGCCGACCCACCGACCCGGCAGGAACAGTCCGGCAGGTCCGGTCAGGCGGCCGCAGGCAGCGCCCGAGGTGGGCCGCGGGTCGGCAGCGCCGACACCGAGCGACCGGCCGGCGTCGGCCTGCTGCGACCGGCGGCGACCCGCGAACGGTGCCGGATGGCAGGAGCCGTGGTGTCCGCCCACCCGAGCAGCACGTCGACCGCGCGCCGACGCAGCGCCCAGGCGACCGCGGCGACGAGGCCGGCCGCGACGTGGGCGAGCAGCATCGGCCAGGTCAGGCCGAGCACCGCCTCTGCGGCCGACCCGTGCGAGTGCGCACCGGCGCCCTCGGTGAGCGCGACCAGCCAGGCGTGCAGGAGCACCTGCAACCCGACGAGCACCGGCAGCATCACGCGCACCGGCGCCCGGCCGCTCAGCACCAGAACGCCGGCGCCGTAGGCCGTCGCGCCGATCGTGAGCAGCCAGCCCGCCGACGGCAGCACGCCGCCCGCTGCCGTGTGGGCGATCGCCGGCGCAACGGTGGTCTCGACGGCGGTGAGCCCTGCGGACAGGCGCATCCCGGTACGGGGCACCCTGCGCAGGATCAGCACCCGGTCATCATGCCGGACCGCCGGTCGGCGCCGTGCGCCGACCGGCGGTCCCGGGAACGATCAGCTGATCGACACGTTGTCGATGAGGAACGAGGTCGCGCGCGAGGAGTCCTCGACCCCGACGAACCGCAGCTCGATCGTCTTCCCCTTGAAGGCCCCCAACGGGATCGAGCGCTGGACGTAGCCCGTCGACTCGTTCAGGTTCGAGAACGTCTTGACGGTGGTGGTCGTGCCGTTGGCGACCACCCGCACGAACAGCTTGTCGAAGGCGGTGCTGCCGGTCTCGGCGCTCGCGATCCAGGTGTGGAACCGCAGCGTCTTCGCCGCGGCGGGGAGCACGATGCCCCGCTGGCTCAGCTGGTCGGTCCCCGCCGTGCCGTAGCCCCTGAGCCAGACGTGGCACTTGCCGTTCCGGGCGACCGGGTCGCCGTCGTCGCAGTTGATGGACCACTCCGTGCCCTGCCAGACGCCGGGGCCGGACTCGAAGCCGGGCTGCTTGACCCGGTTCGTCGACCCCGGCGGCGGCGGTGAGGTGTTGGTGCTGTCGAACTTGGAGTAAAGCAGCCTGTTGGGCGATCCGACGCCGACGTTGGTCACCTTGTCGGGGGTCGCGCTGTTGAGGACCGCATTGGCGACGGTGGCCGGGCTCGCCGCCGGGTTGGCCTGGAGGTAGGTCGCGACCACGCCTGCGACGTGCGGACTGGCCATCGACGTGCCGTTCTCGATGTGCAGCCCGCTGTCGGACGTCGCGTAGGTCGAGAGCACCTGCGATCCCGGGGCGAACAGGTCGAGGCAGGTGCCCCAGTTGGAGTACGACGCCCGCGCGTCGGTGTAGGTCGTCGCGCCCACCGTGAGCGCCGCGGGGGCACTCGCGGGCGAGACGGTGCACGCGTCGATGTTGTCGTTGCCGGCCGCGACGACGAAGGAGACACCGTCGGCGATCGAGTTCGCCACGGCGGTGTTCACCGCGTTGGAGAACGGGCCGCCGAGGCTCATGTTCGCGACCGCGGGCTGGCCGGCCTGGTGGTCGCCGGTGACCCAGTCGATTCCGGCGATGACGCCGGCGTTCGACCCGTTGCCCTCGCAGTCGAGCACCCGGACCGCGACCAGGTTGACCTTCTTCGCGACGCCATAGGCGTTGCTGCCGACGGTGCCCGCGACGTGCGTGCCGTGGCCGTTGCAGTCGCGCGAGCCGCGCCCGTCGTTGATCGCGGTGAAGCCGTGGCTCGCCCTGGTGCCGAACTGCGCGTGCGTGCGCCGGATACCGCTGTCGACGATGTAGGCCTTCACCCCTGCGCCGGTCGTGTCGTAGTGGTAGGAGCGGCTGAGGCCCCTGGCGCGCTGGTCGATCCGGTCCAGCCCCCACGGGGGGTCGTACTGGTCGCCGAGCGCGACCACGGTCCGGTCCGCCTCGACGTACGCGACGTTGGGATTGTTCTCGAGGGCCTGGAGCGCGCGTTCGGGAAGCCGGGCCGCGAATCCGTCGAGGACGTCGCCGTAGTCGAACAGGATGTCGCCGCCACCCCGGACGACGTCGCTGCGAGCGTCGCGGGTCGCGGCGGTACCCACCCGCTTCTTCATGACCACGATGTACTGACCCTGGATCACCCGGCCGGCGCGCTCGTCGGTCGAGGTGGCGCGGTCATCGTCGCGCTGGCGCTCGGGCACGCCGGCCGCCGAGTCGTGGGTGACGGCGGAGAGTCCGCCGGCGACGAGAAGGGCGGCCACGAGCCGCAGCGCACCTGTCCGTGCGCGCAAGGGGTTGAGCATGAGCGGGGCTCCCACCGATTGAGGGCTCTCCGAACGCGCCCTGGCTGCTGGAATCGGCTCCGATGGTTGCACCGCCCGCCGCGGTTGGCAGCAGAATCCTCGGTTCCCGCCGAAAGATCATCCGTATGAATGAATTGCCTCGCGCGACGGCAGGCGAGGGTCGCCGCCGGGGATCAGCCGACCTGCGCCTCTGCGCTCTCGATCAGGTCCCGCACCACGTCGATCGCGCGGATCCGTCCGCTGACGACGCCGGTGTTGCTCGGGTCGAACTCCAGGGCGGTAGGGAGCCCGATCAGGACGCCGTCGTTGTCGATGGCCATGCCCCCGGAGTTGCCGGGGGCGATCCGGGCGTCGGTGTCGAACTCGGAGTTGGGACCGAGGTCGGGGTTGTTGATCACCGTGGAGATCAGCCCGCTGGTCACGGTGATCGAGTCTCCCGACCCGGCGACCGCGGGGAACCCGAGCACGGTGACGTCGTCGCCGGCCCGGACGTCGGCAGAGTCGCCGATCGGGACGGTCGGCAACGCCAGCTCGCCGTCGAGCTCGCTGCCGTCGGCGTTGGCGTAGATCTGGATGACCGCCGCGTCGGCGACTCCGTCAGCGACCACGACCCGCGCGCGATACTCCGGTGGCGCGTTGGTGTCGGTCGCGCCGTCGGTCAGCGAGATCAGCAGGAACTCGGGGTTCGCGATCGCGGCCTCGGGCCCGTAGGTCTCGACGACGCCCGGCGTCTCGGGCGCGGCGACGTGGGCGTTGGTCAGGATCAGGCCGTCCTCGCGGATGATCGAGCCGGAGCCGGCGTAGACGAACTCCTGGTCGGGTGCCTCGAGCGCGTGGCTCTGCGCGATGATCTTGACGGTGGCGGCCTTCGCGGCGTCGAGCTCCGCATCGGTCAGGTCGTCGGTCGAGCCGGTTCCGTCGGTCTGACCGCCGGTCGGCGCCGAGGAGGCGGGGTCGTCCGCGCCCCGGTCCGGGTCGTCGTCGTCCCGGCTCAGGACCACCGCGACCGCTGCGATACCGAGGATCAGGACGAGCACGCCGGCGGCGATGCCCGCGAAGAGCAGGTTGCGTCCGAGCCGGCGTCGCGCGATCCGCTTCTCCTCCTCCGCGGCCGAGAAGATCGGCACGAGGGTGAGCTGCGGGCCGGCGACCGGATGGCCGAGCCGCAGCTCGGTGCGGTCGTCGAACTTCGTGGAGGTGACTCGTCGTCCGGCCTGGAAGGTGCCCTCGTTGGACTGGTTGGTGTAGGTCCACCCGCCGGGGGTGCTGGCCACCGTCCCGTGCATGCGTGAGGCCGCGGGATCCTTGAGGACGACGGTGCAGTCCGGGTGCCGGCCGATGGTGATCTGAGCCGGGTGGCGGAACCGGTGCTCCTGGCCCTCCGCGACGAGCAGCAGGTCGGGACCCGAGCGCACCGGGGCCGGCACGCCCGGCGCGGCTGCCGCACCGGGCTGCGCGGCCAGCACCTGGGTCTGGTCGAGCCCCGGCGGGATCACCGGTGGCGGCTGCGGGCTCGCCGGGCGGGCGACGTGGGTGCCGGACGGGCCTGGCGCCGGCAGGGGCGGCGGCGGTGGGGGCGGCGCGAAGCGCGATTGCGCGACCGGTCGCTCGCCGGGCATCGGTGGCATCGTCGGCTCGTCGAACGACTCGGCCGGCGCGGGCGGCGGAGGAGGCGCCGGCGCGTGCACGGCCGCCCCGTCCTCGGCGACCATCGACGCGGGTGTGATCGTCAGCTCCGAGCCGGTCGCGGCGGGGCCGCAGCGGACCTGGGTCCGGCCCCTGATCGTGTGCTCGACGACGCGGGTGCCGTTGACGTAGGTGCCGAACTGACTGCCGGTGTCGACCAGCACCCAGGACCCGTCCACGTGCCGGAGCTCGGCGTGCTGCCGGGAGACCGAGCCGGCGGTGAGGACGACTTCCGCGTCGATCGCACGACCGATCCGGATCACGGACTTCCCCTCGAGGCGGAGGACCCGACCGTCCACCTCGACCACCAACGGAGACATGGCCATCAGCCTAGGCGTGACCGCCGGGAGGACCTGCGACCGGCCGTCGTACCTGGACAGTCGCGTTGCGGATCTGGATCCGCGCGCCGGCGACGAGCTCGATGGTGCGGTCGGGCTCGAGCACGAAGCTCTGGCCGCCGGGATAGGCGACGGGCCAGGCGAAGTCGGAGGCGTTGTGGAGGCCCCACCGGTCCGGCGCCTGGGGGTGCTGCCGGAGGTCGCCGAGGACCACGGGGTGGTCCACGCCGGAGGCGAGGTGGTCGGACCGGATCGCCGCCTGCGGGCCGACCGCGACCGTCCGCCGGCCGACCTGGAGGAGGTACGGCGGCCGCACCGAGGTCCCATCCTGCCAGCACACCGGGTCCGGCTCGCCGCTGCTCCAGAAGTTCGTGGTGCCGCAGGTCGGGCAGGCGAGCAGCCCGTCGCGGAGCCGGTCCATGGCCTTGATCCACTGACCCTCGGTGACCCGCGCGCCCGGCCGGTTCATGCCGTCGACGAACGCCTGCACGAACAGGTCGCGCAGGAACTGGGGGTAGATCTCCCAGTACTGCTGGACGATCTCCGCCGGCCGGTTGTCGTCGTTGGTGGGGTGCATGCAGAACAGCGGATCGGTGCCGAAGTGGGTCATCAGCCAGTGGGCGTCGCGCACTCCGGCGTCGGTCCGCTTCCCCTCCAGCGGGTGGCCGAGGAACAGCGAGTAGAACAGCAGCACCGCCAGCGAGTGCCGGTCGGTGTCGGTGTTGGGCAGCGTCCGGTAGGTCGTGTCGCGGACCACCTCGGGCGCCATGAAGTACGGCGTCCCCAGCACCCTCCCGGTGCCGTTGTCGATGCCGACGTTGTCGTTGTCGCAGATCAGCACGTCGCCACCGGCCGGGTCGAAGAACACGTTGCCGAAGGAGATGTCGCGGTAGCAGAGGCCCCTTGCGTGCAGTCGCAGGAAGCTGTAGCTCAGCTGGCGGCACAGCTCGATGATCGACGAGAACGACACGTCGAGCGGGTTGCCGTCGCGGTCGGCGTTGAGCAAGAGGTAGCTGAGCTCGAGGTAGCGGGGGTCGCGCAGGTGCATGACGTAGCCGAAGCTCGGCTGGCTGTGGACCCGGGCCATGCTCAGCGGCCAGAGGAAGCGGCGGTGCGGAGAGCCGATCTCGACCAGCTGCTGCATCTCCTGGTACTGCTCGGTCGTGGCACTCTCGGGCTTGTACCACTTCAGCGCGAGCGGCTCACCGGTGTCGCGGCGTACCTCGAAGACGTAGCCCTGGCCACCCTGGCCGAGCAGCGACGTCACCCGGGCGCGACCCAGCGGACCGAGGTCGACCTCGACGCCCTCTGCCAGCACCATCGGTGTCGCCGACCTCCGTGCCTCTCGTTCCGCCGCGGGAACCCCACCAGAACGGGGTCCGTGTGTGACAATCTATAGCCTGAGCAGCGACGGCGGCGTCCAAACCCGGTATCAGGAGATGGCATGAGTGACCGCTTGGGCGGCGCCCTGGCGCGCAAGCCCCTTCACTTCATTTTCGTCCTGGACGTGTCCGGTTCGATGATGCGGGGCGGCCGCATCCAGGCGCTCAACAACGCGATCTCCGAGGTGCTTCCCCACCTCAAGGACGAGGCCCGTGCCAACCCCCACGCCGAGATGCTCATCCGCGTCCTCGCCTTCGCCAACGAGCCCCGCTGGGTGATCGAGGAGCCGACGCCGGTCGACCAGATCCACTGGGAGCGCCTCGAGGCCGTGCCGCGCGGGTTCACCGAGCTCGGCAGTGCGCTCGTCACCCTCACCGACGCGCTGGCCACCCTCGACGAGGGCACCAGCGCCTATCCCCCGGCGATCATCCTGGTCTCCGACGGGCGTCCCACGCAGAGCAGCGGCACGACCTTCGCCGAGGGCCTCCAGGCGCTGCTCAACAACCGCTGGGGCGCGACCGCCGTCCGGCTCGCGCTCGGGGTCGGTCGCGACGCCGACATGCACTCGCTGCGCCGGTTCATCGGCGACGAGGACGTGCCGCTGCTGCGGGCCGACAACCCGGAGCAGCTGGTCGAGTACATCGTGTGGGCGTCCAAGGCCGCCAGCAAGGTCGCCTCGCGGCCCGTCGTCGGCGGCGGCGGTCTCACCGCAGTGCCGCCGAGCCCGATCGGCGACCCGATCTGGAGCACGCTCGGGTGAGCAACGAGCAGCACCAGCGGGGGTGGACGGTCCTCTCCGCTTCCCGGATCGGGTCCGTGCACGTTCGCGACGACCTGCCGTTGCAGGACGCCGTCCTCACCTGGAGCGACGGCGCCCAGGCGGTCGCGGCCGTCGCCGACGGCCACGGCCACAAGGCGCACTTCCGTAGCGACATCGGTTCCGGGCTCGCCGCCGTCAGTGCCGTCGAGGAGCTGCGGCGGGTGGTCGGAGAGCTCACCGACCCCGAGACCGCGGGTGACATCGTGATCGCGGCCGCGACCGCGATCGTCGACAACTGGGCGACCAAGGTCCGCCACCACATCGAGGCCCACCCGTTCGACGGGAGCGACGAGCGGCACGCCGCCGCGCTCCAGGACCCGTTGCGTCCGTACGGCACCACGCTGCTCGCGGCCGCCGTCTCCGGTGACCTGCTCGTCGTGCTCCAGATCGGCGACGGGGACGCCGTCCTCGTCACCGACCAGGGCGAGGCCCTCCGCGCGGTGCCGGACGACCCGGACCTCGACGGCCTCCACACCAGCTCGCTGTGCGAGCCGGAGCCGTTGCGCGCCCTGCGGACGGCCGTCATCGACACCCGGGTCGAGGACGTCGCGCTGGCGTTCCTCTGCACCGACGGCTTCGGGACCTCGCGCGTCGACGCCGAGGGCTGGTGGCGCCAGACCGGCGAGCAGCTCGTCGAGTTCGGTCGCAGCCGCGGCCTCGACTGGATCCGCGACCAGCTGCCCGCCTGGCTGGAGGAGCCCGCGCAGATCGGCGGCGACGACACCTCGATGGTGATCATCGCGCGCAGCAACCTCGGCGCGGGAGCGGGCGAGCGCCCGGTCGACCCCGGGCAGACCTCGCTCCCCCAGCCCGAGCTCGCCAACACTCTCGATCGCCCATAGAGCTCTTCACCTCGGACTAGAGGCTCGGCCGCGGGCGGCCTCACACCTCAACCAGCGGCGGTACCGCCGTGAGCCGCCAAGCAGCCGCGACCCCCCACTGCGTCGACTGCGATAGCGGCAGCGTGGCGCGCCGCGGCGAAGCCGCATCGTGCGGCGCCCGCGGGCCGAGCGAAGCGATGGCCCGTGCGGTGCCGCACGATCCGCGACACGCTCGCTAGAAAATAAGGTTGTAGAGCTTTTCGGGGTCCGCCTGGCCCCTGTCGTACATCTGGAGGTAGCAGCGGCAGTCCAGGTCGTCGATGTAGAGGACGCCGTAGTTGGTGCCGTCGTCCTGCTCCTCGATGTAGCCGAAGATCTTGCCCTGCTCGGGCTCGTCGTCGTCCTGCTGGCCGTTCTCGTTGTCGTCGTTGTACCAGTAGTCCACGACCAGGTCGTTGTCCTGCTCGGCCAACGTCTTGGCGTTGCTGCGGTAGCGCCGCAGGTCGTTGACCTTGGCGAACTTGCCGACCCAGGTGCGGCGGCCGGACCGCCGGCACTCGCTCTCCTCGGTCTCCCCGCCGATCTCGGTCGGGATCCGCTGGCAGTTGACGATGTCGAACAGGCTGTTGAAGTCCTGGACCGCGATGTCGGTCGGGCCGTCGGGGGGCGTGACCGTGGCGGACACCGCGACGAACGCCGGGTCGAGCTGGTCGGCGGTGACGCTGGTCGCCCCGGTGAGCTCGGCCGACTGCACCCCGGCCTGGCTGTCCCAGTAGAGGATCGGCGGCTCCGTGCTCTCCGGCTCGGCGACGGTGGGGTCGAACCGGTAGTAGGCGCCGGACTCGACGTCGGAGACGATCGTGCCCTCGGCGTTGTTGAGGCGTCGCTGGCGGGCGGCCTGGAGCTCACCGACCGAGGTGTACGTCGTGAGCACGAGGGTGCCCTGCGGGAACGTGCACTCGACCTTCTCCGACTGCCCCGACTGCGCCTGCGCCGCGGCACAGCTGTCCATGCCCGAGGTCACCCTCGCCGCCAGGCTCTGGTAGCGCTCGTTGAGTGCCTCGAAGGTCACGTCCGGACCGGTGTCGGTCGGGGTGGTGGGGCCGTCGGTCGTGGTCGGGTCGTCCTTGTCGTCGTCGCCGTCGGAGAGCTGGATGACGGCGAAGATGCCCCCGCCGACGACCAGGGCGAGCACGACGGCCCCGATCAGGATGAACGGCCACACCTTGCGCTTCTTCCGTGGTGCCGCGTGGCCGTAGCCGCCGTACGACGCGGGCGGCGGCGCCCCGTAGGAGGCGGCCGGGACCGGCCCCGGCGCGGAGCCCGGGACGTTCGGGTTGGGACCGGAGCTCGGCCACACCGGTGAGGTCGGCGCCGGAGCGCCCGGGGGTGGGGCGGCCGGCGGAGGTGCGGGCGCGCTGCCGGGGGCGGGCGGCGGGAGGACCGTCGCCGGGCCGGCGGGCGGGGGCGTGGGGGCGGACGCGTGCTGGGTGCGGTAGCGGCGCACCTGGGCGTCGGAGACCTTGCCGGTCGCGTAGCCGAGCACGGCGAGCGCCCACATGGCGCCCCCGACGTCGGCGCTGCCGCGGTCGCGGGCGAGCCGGTTGCCGGCCTCACTCACCGCGCGGTCGGCGTCAGCGCCGCTGTCGAGCATGCTCATCATGCCCTGGAAGGCGCCCAGGCGAACCGCGTCCACGAGAAGGTTGATGTCACCCGTGCTCGCGCTGTCCTCGTCGAGGTAGTCGTCGAGCGCGCCACGGAAGCTGTCGGCGTCGTTGAACAGCTCCCGCCCCTGGCTACGTCCCAGGGCATAGAGGCTCTCGTGCAGTTCCATGAATCTCCCCAATGATGAGCTCGTCGCCCGGAGCGGCGAGAGGATCCTAGTTTCCCCGCAGCGGTGAGTTCGTCATCGCCGCACCCCGCCCGCTGCTCAGACCCCGGCTCCGGTCGCGATGCCCGACGCGCGCTCGGCCACCTCCGCAGCCGTCCGCGGGCGGGCGGTCACGTCCGTGGCGAGACAGGAGCTGATCAGCTCCGCGGCCGCCGGCGACAGGTCGGGAGCGAGCGTCGGCTGGGACGCCAGGATGGATCGCACGAGCAGGAGCGGCTCGGTGCTCCGCAGGTCGCCGTAGACCCCCTGCCCGGTGAGGGCGTAGTGGAGGCAGGCGCCCAGTGACCAGATGTCGCTGGCGCGCGACGCGGCGGCGCCGAGCATGATCGACGGGTCGGTGAACTCCAGGCCGATCTGTCCAAGACCGGTCATCACCATGCCCGGTGAGAGCAGCTGCGAGAGGCCGAGGTCGGCGAGCCGACCGCCGTCGTCGGCGATCAGGATGTTGGCCGGCTTGATGTCACGGTGGGCGATGCCGCGCTCGTGCAACGCGTGGGCGGCGAGCGCTGCATCGCGTACGGCGGCGACGGCGCGACCGGCGTCGAGGGGGACGTTGGGCTGCTCGAGCGACCCGAGCGGGAGGTACTCCATCGCGTAGTAGAACGCCCCGCCGTGCCGGCCGGCGTCGTAGACCGCGACCAGCCGGTCGGAGTCGGCGACGCTGAAGTGCTTCAGCTCCCGTGTGGCCCGCCGGAACGCGTCGTCCGACGTGGGACCGGCGATGACCTTGACCACGACCTCGTCGGCCGCGATACCGAGGCGCGCCGGTGCGTTCGCCAAGTAGTTGGTGCCGTAGTTCGACTCCCCCAGCGGCCGGATGAACTCATAGTCCGCGATGCCCTGCACGCGCTCCTCCGAAGGCTCTTCTCGTCGGGCGGCAGCGCCACCTGCCCGTGTCACGGGGGCGACGTCGCCCTTCAGGTCCCCAGCATGGCACGAGCCGCCGATGCGGCCGGGCAAAACCGCGACGCTCGTCGAGGATTCATCCTCGGGAACGGTTTTCGATCTGAGGCCCTGCCCGTTCAGGATTCGGGGGCGCAGCGACGGGTAGCCGGTGTAGCGTTCCGGAGCACCTGACGGAACCTCCCAACGACCAAGGAGGAACGTTGATCGAGCCCACTGCAGCTTCGGTGGTACCGACCACAGACCCCAACACGTACCTTCCGGCGCAGCCGATGCCGGCCGGTGATCTCACCGACCAGCTGCTCGCGACCGACTTCTGGACCGACGAGATGGTTGCCGGCGCTGGCATCCCGATCGTCGACATCCCGTTCGTCACTGTCGGATCTGGTATCGGAAGCTTCGTGACCGTCGACTACCTACGGATCGCCGGCGTGCCGACCGCGCAGATGCGGGTCCTCGGGACGCTCGACCACCCGTGGCAGACGTACGAGTACCTCACCCGCGTCTCCCAGATCCCCCGCGGCGAGCGGCTGCGCTCCGACTCAGCGTCGCGCCCGGACAACATCTGGGGCTTCCCTTCGTACGGCTTGAGCGAAGGCGTCCGCAACTTCAACCTGAAGGTCCTCTGGGGTCTGTTCACCGAGCCGATCTTCTCCGACTACTACACGCCGAAGGCCGGCCAGGCCTTCGAGACGATGGAGCGCGAGAAGAACCGGATCGGCTACGACGAGATGCTGGTCAAGGGCTTGGTCCGGATCGTGCGCCGGCGGTACGGCGGCGGCTACTTCACGATCCTCACGCCGCCCGAGGGCCTTTCGGCCACCAAGCGGATCGCGTTCCGCTCCCAGTACGTCCACATCGCCGTCGGCTACCCGGGGCTCAAGTTCCTGCCCGAGCTGCAGCGGTACCGGACCGAGCACAACGACTACCGTCACATCGTCAACGCCTACGAGGCCCATGAACACGTGTACGAGCGCCTCATGCAGCAGCCGAGCACCGTCATGGTGCGCGGCGGCGGCATCGTGGCCTCGCGGGTGCTCCAGCGATTGATGGACGACCGGCTCCTCCACGGGGCGCAGACCAACATCGTCCACCTGTTCCGGACCTACTACCACGGCACCAACGACGGCTACGGCAACGAGGAGGACCAGCGTCCGGGCGGCGGCAAGACGCGGATGTTCATGCGGCGTCGCGGCGAGAACGGCTGGGCCTACCAGGGCTTCAACTACCCGAAGTCGGTGTGGGGCGGCCAGCTCAAGAAGCAGGTGCGCGGGCTCGAGGGCGAGCAGCGCGCCGAGATCTACAAGCGGATGGGCGGCACGAACACGCCCTGGCGCAAGCTGTGGCAGAAGCAGATGAACCAGGGCCGTCGTGAGGGCTGGTACACCGCGCTCGTCGGCACCGTCGACGACATGCAGCCCAACGGCGAGCGGATCGTCAACCACGTGCGCACGGCGCAGGGCACGGTCCCGGTCGAGGTCGACTTCGTCATCGACTGCACCGGCCTGGAGGCGGACATCGCCGAGCACCGGCTGCTCAAGGACCTGCTGGAGCACGGCGGCGCGAGCCGCAACCCGACCGGCCGACTCAACGTCGACCGGAACTTCGAGCTGATCGGCACCCGCAACGGCAACGGCACGATGTACGCCTCGGGCGCGACCACTCTGGGTGGCTACTTCCCGGGCGTCGACACCTTCCTCGGACTGCAGGTCGCGGCCCAGGAGATCTACCAGGACCTGGCCAAGCGGAAGTTCTGCAAGCGGATCGGGCCGGTGCGCTCGACGATCCAGTGGTGGAAGTGGCTGTTCGGGAGCAAGCCGTGACCCGCTCCCACCCCCGTTCGACCGTCCCGACCGCACCGTCCAGCTGCCGAGGAGCCCTCTGATGTTGCCCACCCTGAACGGGCGGTTGCAGACCCGGATCTTCATGCTCGTCGTCTTCGGCGGCATCATCACGTTCCTGATCACGCCGTTCCTCCCCGGCGGCTTCGGCTTCAACAAGGACAGCTACCGGGTGACCTACCTGATCCTGGCCACCGTGCTGGTGCTCGGGATCATCTGGGAGCTGATCTACCACGTCATCCAGCAGTTCCGCTGGGAGAAGGACTGGCCGACGCTGTTCGGCCTGATCACTGCGATCAACGAAGGCGCGCTGGTCTGGCTGCTCTTCGACAACGGCCTGATCCCCGGGATGCCGCCGGGCCTCGACGAGGGCGACCTGTCCTCCGAGGCGTTCTGGGCGTTCTTCATCGACTTCTCGGTGATCTGGTTCGTGATCTGGATCTGGACGAACGGACCCATGCGTGTGCCGCTGATCCGGTGGCGCTTCTTCGGTGGAAGGATCGTGTGACGTGAAGCAGTCAGCGGAGGACTGGACCCGCTCGACCGTCGTTCCCGGGGCGGGTGAGGGCACCCTCGCCCGGATCGGGCCGGTCGTGCTCCTGGTCGGCTCGACCGACCCCGATGTCGTCCGGCCGTACGTCGACCACGCCCAGATGGTGGCGGCCAACGGCGGCCAGGGACGGCAGCTCGTGCGCGGCTACGCGTTGATGCTGTCGACGGCCGTCGACCAGTCGCCGGGCTTCGCCGCGCTGGCCCCGCACGCGACCGGCCTCGCGGTCTTCGTCGACGGCGACGTCGTGGTGACCGTCGGCGACGAGCGGATCTCGGGCGCCGACTCGCTCGCGTGGGTCGAGCGACTGATCCCCTGGCCGATCGACGAGGTCACCGTGACGCTGCCCGGTGCGGACGCGGCCGACCCCGCGTCGACGTACCGCCTCGACGGCGGCGTCATCCAGGCCGGCGCGCTCGTCGTACCGGCGGGTGCTCCCACCGGCGACTCAATGGTGATGCCGGCCCCGGTGGCGGAGACGCCGGAGGCGCCGGCTGCGGCTGAACCGGCGGCCGCGCCGCCCGCCGCGCCGCCGACGAGCGAGGAGCCGCTCGACGAGATGACCCACACTCCGGCGTCCCCCGTCTGGCCCGAGGCGCCCGCAGCGCCCGAACCGGCCGCCGCTCCCGCGGCGCCGCCGCCAGCGCCAGCGCCGCCGCCGGTGCCGGCCGCACCGGAACCGGCGATGGCGCACGACCACGACCACGCCGGTCACGACCACCCGCACGCGGGCGCACCGGCGGGACGGCCGCTGCCGCCGCCCCAGGCCGACGAGCGGATCGAGTTCCAGTCGGTGCTGATCGACGAGCTCGACGACGACGACTTCGAGCCGCTGCCGATCGTCGACGACGCGAGCGTGATCGAGAACGCGCCCGGTGGGTCGCCGAAGGAGGAGGTGCGCGGCGTCTACTGCAAGAACCGCCACTTCAACGACCCACGTCAGCTCTTCTGCGCCGTCTGCGGTATCAACATGGTGCAGCAGACGCCGGTGCTGGTGAACGGCATCCGGCCGCCGCTCGGCGTCGTCGTGCTCGACGACGGCTCCGTGTTCCAGCTGGACACGCCCTACCTCCTCGGACGCGACCCCAACGCGGACGAGCGGGTCAGGAGCAGTGACTTCCGCGGGCTCCCGATCATCGACCAGTCCAACCAGGTGTCCCGGGTGCACGCCCGGCTCGAGCTGCGCGGGTGGGACGTCGTCCTCATCGACAACAACTCCACGAACGGGACCTTCATCCACGTGCCGAAGACACCGGACTGGCAGCGGATGCCCGCCGGCGCCGAGCACATCCTGGTCCAGGGCACCCGGATCAGGATCGGCCACCGCACGCTCGCGTTCAACACCCACGCGGGCAGCAGCAGCTGATACCAGCGAGGTCTCGATGCGCCCGGTCTCGGCCTCGCAGGCTCGGCCGCGCGGCCACTCGACCTTCTCGCCCGACGCCGACCGCTCGTGTCTCGCGGTCGGCTGGGCTCAAACCTCGGCGGTCGCGCCGAGCTCGACGGCTGCGAAGTCGACCGGTACGGGGTCCGGCTCGCTCCTGGCGCCGATCGACGGGGCCGGGGACGCGCCGTAGCCGGCGACGTCGATCACGGCGGGACTCAGGCCTGAGTCCGGGTCGGGCGCGGCCGGCTCGGCGACCCTGACACCGCGCTCCTCGAGCGCGGCCCGGATGGCGGCGAGCCGACGACCACCGTCCGTCGGGAGCTGGAGAGCGACCTGCCGGGCTACGGCCAGCCGCGCGCCGAGGACGACGGCGGCCTCACCGTTGCTGTCGGCACTCCATGCCACCGAGACCGCGGCGCCCGTCGGGAACGGCGCGGTCCCCTCGGCGACGACAGCGGAGGGGCAGTCGATCACCGCGAGCACGGCGTCGAGCGACGGGTCGTCGGACCATGCGAGGAGCCCCTGGGGCGCGAGCACCCGGACCAGCTCGACGAGGTCCTCCTCGACGTCGGCGGTGGGGTGGGCGATCACCCGGACCGGGACGCCGAGCTCCTCGCCGCGGCGCACCAGCACCTGCTGGCTCTCCATGGCCGCGGCCATGTCGGCGAGCTCGCCGGACAGTCCGCTGCCGAGGTCGAGCAGCCGGCCCTGCGGCTGGAGGTCGGCGACGACGATCTCAGCCGGCCGGGCGCCGGCGAGCATGGTGACGGCGAGCTCGAGCGGCACCTCGTTGACGGCACCGGGCCGGCTCAGCACCACGATCCGGTCGACCGCCTCGGCGCCGAGCGCGGCCCGCTCGGCCTCCGCGATGTCACGCGCCACCCGGCGCTGTGGATAGGTGAAGTTGAGGAGCGGACCGGTCATCACCGTGGTCACCAGTGCCATGATCACCATCAGCGTGAACAGCTCCTCGCTCAGCAGGCCCTTCTCGAGGCCGACGTTGAGGATGATCAGCTCGGTCAGGCCGCGGGTGTTCATCAGCAGGCCCAGCGAGCTGGCCTGCCAGTGTGGAACCTTCTGGATCCGGGCACCGACGTACGCCCCGACGTACTTGCCGATGATGGCGACCGCCAGGATCGCGAACATCGGGATGATGTGCTCGGAGCCGAGGCCCTGGATGTCGACCTTGAGACCGGAGATCAGGAAGAAGACCGGCAGCAGCAGAATGACCGCGATCTGCTCGAGCCGGACCAGGATCTCGTGCCGCATCGCCGCGGCGTTCTCGTGCGGGATGATCGCGCCGAAGAGGAACGCGCCGAAGATGAAGTGGATCCCGATGACCTCGGTGGCGGCCGCGAACAGCAGCATGCCGACCAGGACGACCGACAGGATGGTCGGGGTCAGCTCGCCCGCCTTCTTGTACGCCGTCGTCAGCACCGTCAGCGCGGGACGGACCACGAAGATCGCAACGAGCACGAACGGGATCGCCAGGTAGATCGCCCAACCGGGCAGGTGTCCGTGGCTGCCCTCGATGCCCGACGTTGCGAGCACGACGGCCAGCAGCGTCCAGGCGATGATGTCGTCGGTCGCGGCACAGGCCAGCGCCAGGCCACCCGTCTCGGTGCGGTGCATGCGCCGGTCGGTCAGGATCCGCGCGAGCACCGGGAAGGCCGTGATCGACATCGCGGCGCCCATGAACAGCGCGAACGGCCAGAAGTCCACGCCGTCCGGCTTGAGGGCCGCGGTTGCCTCGGTCTCCACGAATACCTTGGCCAGGCCGATGCCGAGGCTGAAGGGCAGCACGATCGAGCAGACCGACACCGAGCCTGCGACCTTCCCCCGCCCCTTGACGAGTGACACGTCGAGCTCGAGGCCGACCACGAACATGAAGAGCACGAGCCCGACCCTGGCCAGCACCTCGAGGAAACCGCGCTGCTCCACGGGGAACAGGTCGCCACTGAGCTCCACGCCGAGCAGGCTCGGCCCGAGCAGTACGCCAGCGGCGATCTCGCCGACGACGGGCGGAATCCCGACCTTCGCGACGGCGGCGCCGGCAAGTCGCGCCACCACGATGATCAGCGCCAGCAGTCCGAGGATCACTGCGATGTCGAGCAGCTTGGCCGTCACGATCGGCTCCGCCGCACCAGTCCAGGCAATGACGTGGGACATGGATCCTCCTCGGAGAAGTCTGCGCGCGTCAGCCTATTGCCAGATGACCGCCGCCGGTGCCGCTATCACCACGAATCAGTCCCGCGAACGAGGCCTCGACGTCGACATGTCACGCCAACGAGTCGAGCCAGGCCTGATGCAGGTCGGAGAACCGGCCGTGGCCGGCCGAGATCAGATCTGCCGGCGCGCCGTCCTCAACGATCTGACCGTGCTCCATCACGATCACCCGGTCGGCGATCTCGACCGTCGAGAGCCGGTGGGCGATGATCACCGCCGTGCGGCCGGCGAGAACCGTGCGCAGCGCTTGCTGGACCAGACGCTCGGACGGCACGTCCAGTGACGAGGTCGCCTCGTCGAGGATCAGCACCGCCGGGTCGGCGAGGAAGGCGCGGGCGAACGCCACCAGCTGCCGCTGGCCGGCGCTCAGCCGACCACCCTGGTTGGCCACGTGGGTCTCGTAGCCGTCGGGCAGCGCGGTGATGAAGTCGTGCGCGCCCAGCGCGCGGGTCGCGGCCTCGACCTGCTCCATCGTTGCGTCCGGCCGACCGAACCTGATGTTGTCGGCGATGGTGCCGGAGAACAGGTAGTTCTCCTGGGTCACCATCACCACCGCCCGGCGCAGGACGTCGGACGTCAGGTCACGGAGCTCGACACCGTCGAGGAGGACCCGGCCGGCGGTCGGGTCGTAGAAGCGGGTCGCCAACTTGGCCACGGTGGTCTTGCCGGCGCCGGTCGTCCCGACCACGGCGAGGGTCTGACCGGCCGGCACCCGCAGGTCGAGGTCGTGGAGGACCAGCCGGTCGTCGACGTAGGCGAAGTCGACGTGGTCGAAGCGCACCTCGCCGCGGGCGGCCGGCAGCGCCTCCGGCCGGGTCGGCTCGGGCACGCCGGGCTCCTCCCGGAGCACGCCGGCGAGCTTGTCGAGGGCCGCCGACGCCGACTGGAAGGTGTTGTAGAACTGCGAGATCTCCATCATCGGCTCGAAGAACTGACGCAGGTAGAGCAGGAACGCTGCCAGCACGCCGACGGTGACCTCGCCGTGGAAGGCCAGGTAGCCGCCGTAGAGCAGCACCACAGCGATGGTGATGTTGCCGATCAGCCGGATGCCGGGCATGAACCACGCGACGAGCCGGAACGCCGTGAGGTTGGCCGCGCGGTACTGGTCGTTGACGTCGTCGAAGATCTCCTGGTTGCGGGGCTCGCGGCGGAACGCCTGCACCGCCCGGATCCCGCCCATCGACTCGACGAAGTGGACGATGACGAGCGCGACCTTCTCGCGGGTGACCCGGTAGCTCTTGGCGGACGACTTCCGGAACCAGTTGGTGATCCAGAACAGGAACGGCCCGCAGCACAGTGCGACCAGGCCGAGCTCGACGTCGAGAAAGAGCAGCAGGCCGGCGGTGCCGACGAGGGTGAGCGCGGCCGTGACGAGTCCGTCGAAGCCGGTCTCGAGCATCTCGTAGATCGCGTCGACGTCGGACGTCTGCCGCGAGATCACCCGGCCCGACGTGTATTCGTCGTGGAAGGCCGGGCTCAGCGCCTGGAAGTGACGGAAGACCCGGCGGCGCACCTCGAACAGCACGTCCTGGCCGACCTTGCCGGACCGGACGAGGAACAGGTTGCGCGCGACGGCCTGGGTGACCGTCGCGAACAGCACGATCCCGACGATGACGAACAGAGGCTCGAGATCGTTGTTCTCGCGGATCGGCGGGATGCCGGTGTCGATGCCCTCCTTGACCAGGTAGGGAATCGAGAGCCGGGCGGCGTTCTCGACCAACACGATCGCGACCAGGCCCCAGATCGCCCACTTGTAGGGACGCAGCAGCTCACGGAGGAGCTGGCCGGAGCCGCCGACGAACTTGCGCTCGAGCCGCTCGATCCGCTCGTCGTCGTCTGCCTTGGCTATGCCGCGCCAGTCGGTGGCAGTCATGAGACTGCCTCCTCGAGGGACGGGTCGGCGGCGAGCAGCTCGCGGTAGGCGGGCACCGTGGCGAGCAGCTCCCGGTGCGCGCCCACGTGAGTGATCGTGCCGTCCTGGAGCAGCGCCACCCGGTCGGCGAGCATGACCGTCGACGCCCGATGGGCGACGATCACGCCGGTCGTGTCGACGAGCACCCGCCGCAGCGCCTCCTCCACCAGCGCCTCGGTGTGGACGTCGAGCGCCGACAGCGTGTCGTCGAGCACGAGAACGGCGGGCCGGGACAGCACCGCACGGGCGAGCGCGAGCCGCTGCCGCTGGCCCCCGGAGAGCGCCATCCCCTGCTCGCCGATCCTGGTGTCGAGCCCCCAGGGCAGGTCCCGGGCGAAGCCGGCCTGGGCGATGTCGAGCGCCTCCTCGACCTCGGCGTCGGTCGCTGGGTTCGTCTCGGGGTCCCGGCCGAGGGTGAGGTTCTCGCGCGCGCTCATCGAGAAGAGCGTCGGGTCGTCGAACGCGGTCGCCACCAGCTGGCGCAGGTGGGCGAGGTCGAGGTCACGCACGTCGACGCCGTCGATCCTGACCGCGCCGCCGGTCACGTCGAACAGCCGCGGCACGAGCGCGGTCAGGCTGGACTTCCCGGAACCGGTGGCGCCCACCACGGCGACGGTCTCGCCGGGCCGGATGTCGAGGTTGACGTCGCGCAGCACCGGCTCGTCGAGCGCTCCCGGGTAGGCGAAGTCGACGTGCTCGAAGCGGAGGTGCCCGCGGGGCCGGTCGATGGTGCGGGTGCCGCTCACGATGTCGGACTCGGTGTCGAAGATCTCGAGGATCCGGGCGGCGGACGTCATCGCCTCCTGCGCCATCGCGAGGATGATGCCGAGCGAGGAGACCGGCCACACCAGGGAGAGCATCAGGGTGATGAAGGCGACCAGCTCACCGGGCGTGAGCGCGCCGCGACCGACGCCGATCGCCCCGAACAGCAGGACGACGACCACCGCGAAGTTGGGGATCACCTCGAGGAAGGTCCAGAACCGGGCCGAGAGCCGGACCTTGTCCATCGACGTCGCGTGCAGCTGCCGGGCGGCCGCTTCGTACTGGTCGCTGATGTAGCGGCTCCGGCCGAAGGACTTGATCACCCGGATCGCGACCGCCGCCTCCTCGGCGCGGGTCGCCAGGTCGCCCTGCTCGTCCTGCACCCGCCGCGAGACGACGACGTACTCCTTCTCGAAACGCATCGAGAGCCACACGATGGGCGCGGCGGTGCAGGCGACGACGAGTCCGAGCGGCCAGTACATCGCCAGCAGCACGCCGGTCACCGCGGTGACCTGGAGGATGTTGATGAACAGGAACAGCATCCCGAAGCCGAAGAACCGCCGGATCGACGACAGGTCGGTGGTGGCGCGCGACAGCAGCTGGCCGGACTGCCACCGGCTGTGGAAGCTCATCGGCAGGGCCTGCAGGTGGGCGTAGAGGTCGCGCCGCATCGCGGTCTCGACGTTGAGCACGGCGTTGGACTGGATCCACCGTCGCCACCAGGTGAGGAACGCCTCGAGCACGCCGAGGGCGAGGACGAGCAGGCCGAGCGGGAGCACCGGGTCGATCTCGCCGTCCGTGATCGGCCCGTCGATGAGCGCCTTGATCACCAGCGGGATCGCGATCGCGACCCCGATGCCCGCGAGGGCGGTCGTCAGCATGATCACCAGCGCGCCGCGGTGCGGTCGGAGGTAGGACCGCAGGCGCCACAAGGAGTGGACGCCTGCGGGAGGCGGGTTGTCCGGATCGGGCCCGAGCGGGTCGCGCTCCGACCGACCAGGACCGGGAGGCGTGGTGGTCGTCATCGGTTCCTCGACCCTAGGTCGCGGGACCGACATACCGCGAATCCATTTCGCCTCCCCGCGAGGTGGATAGGGTGTGCGCCGATGAGGACCTACCGGAGCCAGAGCTTCCAGCGCGGCAAGCCCCGACTGCGCGCCGACGGGACGAGATCGCCGATCGTCGACGTCGACGTGCCGGCCCTCCGTCGTATCCAGCGGGGCGCCATGCACCACTACTGGCGTGGCGTGATGTGCAACAAGAACCCGTTCGACCTGGCGATCTACGGGCGGCTGATCTGGGAGCTGAAGCCGGCCACCATCATCGAGATCGGCTACAAGTTCGGCGGCAGCGCGCTCTGGTTCGCCGACCAGACGCAGGCCATGGGCCTGGACACCCGGCTGTACTGCATCGACGTCGAGCAGCGGGAGGAGGTCACGGACGACCCCCGGATCACCTTCGTCCACGGCGACGGCCGCGATCTCGGTGCGACCCTCTCCAAGGACATCCTCGACGGCCTGCCCCACCCGTGGCTGGTGGTCGAGGACGCCGACCACCACTACCTGACGACCCTGGGCGTGCTCGAGTTCTTCGCGCCGCACATGGTCGAGGGCGACTACATGGCGGTCGAGGACGGCGTCTGCGACACCTTCGACAACCAGGACAAGTACGACGGCGGTCCCAACCGCGCGATGGACGAGTTCGGCGCCGCGCATCCGGAGACCTACGAGGTCGACGAGGAGTACTGCGACTACTTCGGCAACAACGTCACCTGGTGCACGAACGGCTGGTTGCGCCGGACCGCCGCCGAGTGGTCCGGGTAGCTGCGCACGACGTCACATGTCGTTGCCGATGAACTTCGGGTCGCCGCCGGTGGCGGTGAACGTCAGGATCTCCTCGCACACCCCTGACGGGACAGTGCAGTCGAAGACGACATCGTCGTCTCCGCGACCGGCGGTGATCACCAGGACCGAACCGTCCGTGTCGATGGTCCACTGGCCGTAGCCCTGACCATCGACCGCGCCCCTTTCGAGGACGATCGGCTCGCCGCCGGGTGCGGTCGGCTCGAGAGTGCTGCTCCAGTAGAGGACGTGATCACCGTCGAGTGTGAGCTGGGCGTCGATCGCGCCCGCGACCAGATGCCAGTCGCCGACGTCCGTGGGGGCCGGCCCGTCGTACAGCACGACGCCGTCCCGGACGTCGGCGACCCGGGTCTGGGGGCCGGCGAAGTCCGCCCACTCGCCCGTCGCGCTGTCCCAGGTGCGGGTGCCCCCACCGGTGCGGACGAACACGATGCCCTTGTCGATGCCGTCGATGACGAGGTCCGCGCACCGGCCGCAGTCGGGCTCCACGCTCGCGACGACGTCGCCCGCCACTAGGTCGTAGACCGAGATCGTCACCTGCCCGTCGCGGAGCGTCGCCCAGGCGACGATCGGTTTCGCACCCTCGGCCTTGGCAGCGGGGTGGAACCGGGGCGCCTGGTCGAGCGGCCCGTCGACGAGTGCGGAGAACTCACCGGACGGGTCGAGAAGCATCGGACGACCGCGGTCGTAGAACACGATGCCGTACGACGTCGCCGCGGCGTCGGTGTCGAGCCACTGCAGGTTCTCAGCGGGAACCTTGCGGCCGCCGAGGTAGACGTGGCTCGCGTCGCCGAACGCCCGGGCGCCGTCGGCGAAGTCCAGTGCGCCGAGTGAGGCGTATCGGGTCTGGTCCGGCGCGGAGTCCTCGCCTCCTGACGTGCGGTCGTCCAGGGCGATCACCGCGGTCCCGCCGGCCAGCACCAACGCCGCTGCCGCGGCGCCGAGGGCCGCGCGCCGCCGGCCGCGGATCCGGCGGCCGGTCGAGCGGACCCGGTCGAGGTCACCAACGCTCGCCGGCACGGCGTCGATCCGCTCCTCGAGGAGGTCGCGCAGGTCGATGGTCATCATTCGTCTCCTTCGGTGGTGGCGCCTGCCCGGCGGAGGTTCGCGAGCGCGGCGGACGCCTGCGACTTCACGGTGCCGCGGGAGCAGCCGAGCGCGGCCGCGATCTGCTCCTCGCTCAGGTCCTCGTAGTAGCGGAGCACGATGACGGCACGCTGCCGGACCGGCAGCGCCCGGACCGCCGCCCACACGGCGTCCCGATCCGCGACGGCGTCGTCGTGCGCCACCGACACGCGTCCGGTTTCGACGGTCTCGCGCGGCAGCTCGCGCCGGAACCAACCGGCCCGGCGCGCTCCGAGGATCTCGTTGATGACCATCCGCCGCACGTAGGCCTCGACATGGTCGGCCCGCCGTACCCGGGACCACGAGGCATACGCCTTGCCGAAGGCGGTCTGGACCGCGTCCTCAGCGGCACCGGCGTCACCGGCAACCGCGACGGCCATTCGGTACAACCGTGGCCAGAGCACGGCGAACAGATCGGTGAACTCCTGCTCCGGGTCCATCAGCACCTCCGTCGGCAATGATGCCGACGGCGGCGCAGCGGAGGTCATCGCGTCCATACCCTTCAGATGGACACGACCGCCCCGCCGGTTGTCCCGGCCCGGCAGAAATCTCGTCAGGCCAGCAGCCCGCGCACCACCCGGAGCGCGACCGAGACCCGGGCGAGGTCGGTGTCGTCGTCGGCGCAGATCGTGCCGAGGGTCTCCACGGCGCGGTCGGCGACGTCGCCGGTCGCGGACTCCCACTCGGCGACGCGGCGCACCGCCTCGTCCCGCAGCTCCTCCGGGGCGTCGCGCTGGGCGACCTCCTCGTCGGCGGACGTGGTGGCCAGCACCTGCGCGGTGAGCTGCGCGTGCACGGCGTGCAGGTCGTCGCGCAGCGCCGCCCGCGCCATCGTCTGCCACTGGTCGGCGCGCGGCAGGTCGACGATCCGCTGCTGAAGCACCGAGATGCCGAGACGGTCACCGAGCGCGAAGTGCACCCGGGCGACGTCCTGCGGGTTCAGGCCGTCGCGCTCAGCGATGTCGACGACGTTGAGCAGCGCGTAGGCGACGTCGTACGACGCCACCCGCGCCGCGAGGTCCTCAGGCACGCCCTGCCCGACCAGTGCGGATCGGCGCGCGTCGTAGGCCTCGAGCTCCCGGCCGACGAGCAGCTCCGGCAGGGCGAGCATCGTCGCCTGCACCGGCTCGGCGAACAGGTCGACGGTGGCCTGGCTGTCGAGCGGTGGCCTGCGGTTGGTGATCAGCCACCGGGAGGCCCGCTCCACGAGGGTGCGCATGTCGACCCGCATCCGGGTCTGGACGGCCGCATCGATCTTGTTGTCGTAGGTCGCCAGCTCCTCCCGCAGCGGAAGGGAGCCGAAGATCTCGCGTGCGACGAAGTTGGCGCGGGTCAGCTCGGCAGCCGACGCCGCGGTCTCGCCCGTCAATCGCGGCCAGTAGGTCATGCCGGCGCCGTTGACGAGGTCGTTGACGACCTGGGTCACGATGATCTCGCGACGCAGCGGGTGCTGCTCGATCTGCGTGCCGAAGCCCTCTCGCACCGCCTGCGGGAAGTACGACACGAGGTCGAGGACGCAGTAGGGGTCCTCCGGCAGGTCGGAGCCGAGCAGCTCCTCGGCGAGCACGATCTTGGTGTAGGCCATCAGGACCGACAGCTCGGGCTGGGTCAGGGCGCCGCCCTGCTCGAGCCGTCGCTTGACCTCCGCCTTCGACGGGAGCGCCTCGAGGTCGCGGTCGAGCCGGTTCTCGCTCTCGAGCTGCTTCATCCACTGCTCGTGCACGTGCAGCAGCGACGGCGCGTTCCGCGCGGCGTTCGCCAGTGCGAGGTTCTGCTCGTAGTTGTCGCGGAGCACCAGGTCGGCGACCTCGTCGGTCATCGACGCCAGCAGCTTGTTGCGCTGCTTCTCGGTCAGGTCGCCGTCGACGACCACCCGGTCGAGCAGGATCTTGAGGTTGACCTCGCGGTCCGACGTGTCGACGCCCGCTGAGTTGTCGATGAAGTCGGTGTTGATCCGGCCCCCGTTGTGGGCGAACTCGATCCGGCCGCGCTGGGTGCACCCCAGGTTCCCGCCCTCACCGACGACACGCGCGCGCAGCTCGGTGCCGTTGACCCGGATCGCGTCGTTGGCCTTGTCGCCGGCATCGGCGTTGGTCTCCACGGTGGCCTTGACGTAGGTGCCGATGCCACCGTTCCAGAGCAGGTCGACCGGCGCGAGCAGGATGGCCTTCATCAGCTCGGCCGGGGTCATCGCGTCGACGTGGCGGAGGATGCCGAGCGCCGAGCGGATCTGGTGGTTGATCGGGATCGACTTGGCCGAGCGCGGGAACACCCCGCCGCCCTCGGAGATCAACGACTTGTCGTAGTCCTGCCAGCTCGAGCGCGGCAGCTCGAACAGCCGCCTGCGCTCGGCGTACGACGTCGCGGCGTCGGGTTCCGGGTCGATGAAGATGTCGCGGTGGTCGAACGCCGCGACCAGCCGGATGTGCTCCGAGCAGAGCATGCCGTTGCCGAAGACGTCGCCCGACATGTCGCCGATACCGGCTACGGTGATGTCCTCGTTCTGGCAGTCGATGCCGAGCTCGCGGAAGTGGCGACGCACCGACACCCAGGCGCCGCGGGCGGTGATGCCCATCGCCTTGTGGTCGTAGCCCACCGAGCCGCCGCTCGCGAAGGCGTCGCCGAGCCAGAAGCCGTACTCCTTCGAGACGCCGTTGGCGATGTCGGAGAAAGTCGCCGTGCCCTTGTCGGCGGCGACGACGAGGTAGGAGTCGTTCCCGTCGCGACGTACGACGCGCTCGGGCGGGACGTTCTCGCCGCCCACCAGGTTGTCGGTGACGTCGAGGAGGCCGCGGATGAAGGTCTTGTAGCACTCCACCCCCTCGGCCAGCCACGCGTCGCGGCCTCCTTCGCCGGCCGGGTCGGGGAGCTGCTTGGCGTAGAAGCCACCCTTCGCGCCGACCGGAACGATCACGGTGTTCTTCACCATCTGGGCCTTGACCAGGCCCAGGATCTCGGTGCGGAAGTCGTCGCGCCGGTCCGACCAGCGCAGCCCGCCGCGGGCGACCGCGCCGAAACGCAGGTGCACGCCCTCGACCCGGGGCGAGTAGACGAAGATCTCGTACTTCGGCCGCGGCTCGGGCAGGTCGGGGATCGCCGACGGCTCCATCTTCAGCGAGAGGTAGTTCTTCGGGCGCTTGCCCTCCCCCGCGCGCTGGAAGTAGTTGGTGCGCAGGGTCGCCCGGATGTGGGTCAGGTAGGAGCGCAGGATCCGGTCGTGGTCGAGACTCACCACGTCGTCGAGCGCGGCCTTGATCTTGGCCCCCAGCTCCTCCTGGCGCTGGTCCCTCGTCCTCTCCTCGAGATCCGGGTCGAAGCGGGTCTCGAAGAAGGTCACCAGCATCCGAGCCAGGTCGACGTTGTCGGCGAGCGCACCCTCGATCGAGTCGATCGCGAACGGCGAGTTCCCCTGCCGCATGTACTTCGCGTAGGCCCGCAGCAGCATGGCCTGCCGCCAGGTCAGCGACGCCCTGAGCACCAGCCTGTTGAACCCGTCGGTCTCGGTGTAGCCGTCCCAGATCGCTCGCAGCGCGTCGGAGAAGAGCTCACGAGCCTGGTCCGGCAGGGGCGCGCCGTACCGGAGACCGAAGTCGTAGATGTGCGAGACCCGGTCGAGCCCGGCGAGACCGTAGGGCCGCTCGTCGACGACCTCGACGCCCATCGACGACAGCATCGGCAGCACCTCGGACAGCGACAGCGGCGGCCCGACACGGAAGAGTTTCAGCCGCGCCTCGCCCTCCGGGGCGTCCAGCTCGGAGTAGAGCGCTTGGTCGATGCCGGCATCGCCGTGGATCGCCTCGAGCCGACCGAGGTCGACGGCGGCGGTCCGCGCCGGGAAGTCCTCCTTGTAGGCCTCGGGGAACGCATCGACGTAGCGCCGGGCGAGGATCGCACCGACCTCCTCGCCGTACTCCGCGGTCACGGCGTGCAGGAAGTCGTCGTGCCACGACCGCGAGGCGTCGATCAGCCGGCGCTCGAGGTCCCCGGTGTCGATGTCGTCGGGGACGGTCTCCCCCACCGGCATCCGCACCACGAAGTGCACGCGTGCGGTCGTCGACGCGCTGATGCTGACGTTGAACTCGATCGAGTCGGGATCGATCCTGCCCTCGCCGATGACCTGGGCGAGGATCCGCACGAACTTCTGCCGGACGCTGGTGTTGTAGCGGTCGCGGGGCAGGTAGATGAGCACCGACAGGTAGCGGGCGTAGATGTCCCGCCGGATGAACATGCGGACGGCGCGACGCTCGCGCGCCTGCATCGCGGCCTCGGCGATCGGCGCCAGCTCCTCCGTCGGGGTGTGGAACAGCTCGTCCCGCGGATAGGTCTCGAGGGTGTCGAGCAGCGCGTTGCCGTCGTGGCTGCGCGGATCGAGTCCGGTCGCCTCGAGCACCTCGGCGACCTTCACGCGGAGCAGCGGCACCCGCAGCACCGACTCTGTGTAGGCAGCGCTCGAGAACAGGCCGAGGAACCGGCGCTCGCCGACCACCTCGCCGTCGGCGCCGAACACCTTGACCCCGACGTAGTCGAGGTAGGCCGGCCGGTGGACGGTCGCCCGCGAGTTCGCCTTCGCGAGCACGAGCAGGCTCTTCTCCCGGGCCTTCGCCTTCACCGCGCCGGACAGCCGGCTGAAGGACGACGACTTGTGGTCGGGGGCGCTGCCACCGCGGAGGATGCCGAGGCCGCTGTCCGGCACGGGCCGGAGGACGTCGTCCCCGTTGTCAGAGGCGCCGTCACCGGACTTCGACTGGATCCGCTCCAGCTTGTACTCCCGGTAGCCCAGGAAGGTGAAGTGCTCCTCGGCGAGCCACTCCAGCAGCGCCTTGCCCTCACTGACCTCCGCCTCGGGGAGCGGCGGCGGGTTCTCCTCGAGCTCGGCGACGATCGTGCGGGCCTGCTCCTGCATCGCCGACCAGTCGTCGACCGCCGCCCGGACGTCGCCGAGCACCCGTCGTACGTCGTCCGCCAGCCGCTCGGCCTCGCCGCCGTCGTCGGCCAGCCGGTCGATCTCCACGTGCATCCACGACTCGCGCAGCGCCCCCGAGGGCGGCGTCGCCGACCCGGTCGACACGGGGTAGAGGTTGACCAGACGGCCGGCGTCGTCGCGCTCGACGTCGAGCGTCGGGTGCAGCACCAGGTGTGCGTTGCGGTGCTGGCGCGCGAGCTCCATCGTCAGCGAGTCGACCAGGAACGACATGTCGTCGGTGACGACCTCGACCACGGAGTGACCGCCCGCCGACCAGCCGTGCTCGGCGACGGTCGGCGTGTAGACCCGGACCTTGGTGGTCTCGGGCTGCCGCTCGGCAGCGAGGTGGTGGTGCGACGCGTAGGCGCCGTACACGTCGACGTCCGAGCGGTCGTCCAGCTCCTCGGTGCTGACGTGGCGGTAGTACGCCGTGAGCAGCGGCACCAGCTCGTCGCCCGGCGGCGCCGCGGCACCCTTGCCGTGGCGGGCCACCTCTGCGGCCTGGTCGAAGATCTGGTCTCGGTCGGTGTGGTGCGTCGTCGTTGACACAAACTCACATTAGGACCGGCGGATTGCCGCGACAACAGCGGCCCGGAAGTACGGGCGCGCGCACGAGCCCCGGCCGATGCGACAGGATGTGGCCATGAGGTTCCAGCACACGACGACGTACGACGCTCCTGCGGCTGAGGTCTTCGCGATGCTCACCGACCCGACGTGGCGGGAGAAGGTCGGCATCGCGCAGGGCGTGGTGTCGTCAACGGTGACGGTGACGCCCGACGGGCCCGACGGCACCGGCAGCCGGGTCGTCATCGACCAGGTGCAGAACACCGCCGGGCTGCCGGCGATCGCGAAGAAGATCGCCGGCGACACGACGCGCGCCATCGTGACCGAGGTCTGGTCCTCCCCGTCGACGGGGACGATCGAGATCGTCGCGCCGGGCAAGCCGACCAAGGCGACCGGAACCGTGAGCCTCGAGTCGGACGGGACCACCACCCGGCACGTGACCGACCTGGAGGTGACCGTGAAGGTGCCGATCGTCGGCGGCAAGCTCGAGAACCTGATGGCCGACAACATCCGCAAGGGACTGGAGATCGAGCAGGCCGTTGGTGTCGCCTGGCTGGAGGGAGGTCGCTGATGTCCACCCGGATCGTCAAGGAGCTCGTCTACGAGGCCCCGCTCTCCGACGTCGCCGCGATGCTCGCGGACCAGTCGTTCCGAGAGGAGGTCTGCGTCGCGACGCGGGCGACCAAGTACGCGGTGACGGTCAAGGGCGTCCACGGCGACCCGTTGGAGGTGCGCATCGAGTACAGCCAGCCCACCGAAGGGTCGCCTGGCTTCGCGAAGAAGCTCGTCGGCTCCGAGGTCGACATCGTGCAGTCGGAGACCTGGACCAGCCTCGAGCACGGCGACATCCACGTGACGATCCCCGGCAAGCCCGGGGAGATGGTCGGGACGGCTGTCCTCACCGAGGCGGACGGGGTGACGACCGAGACGGTCACCATGGACATCACCGTGAAGATCCCGCTGGTCGCCGGCAAGATCGAGGACCTGATCGGCAAGAACCTCGGCCGTGCACTCCGCGCCGAGCACCGCGCCGGCGTGGCCTGGCTGGCGCGTTAGGAGTCCAGCTCCCGGGACTGCTCGGCATCCTCGCGCGCGTCCCTGCGCCGCTGGACCACGATCACTGCTCCCAGCAGGAGGAACGGGCCGAACGCCAGCACGATCGTCAGCACCTGCTCCACCGGGTGGAGGGTGCCGAGGTGCCAGGGAGTCACCTCCCTAGTTTCGCAGGCCGGCTCAGCCCATGTAGGGGTAGGTGTGGTCGGTCGGCGGCGACAGCGTCTCCTTGATCGACCGCGGGGAGGTCCAGCGGAGCAGGTTGCTGGCGGCGCCGGCCTTGTCGTTGGTGCCCGAGGCGCGCCCGCCGCCGAACGGCTGCTGCCCGACGACGGCCCCGGTGGGCTTGTCGTTGATGTAGAAGTTGCCGGCCGCGAACCGCAGCGCCGTCCGGGCCCACGCGATCGCCTCGCGGTCCTGGGCGATGACCGCCCCGGTGAGCGCGTACGGCGATGCGGACTCGGCCTGCAGCACGACCTTCTCGAAGTCGGCGTCGTCGTAGACGTGGACCGACAGGATCGGGCCGAAGTACTCGGTCGAGAACACCTCGTCGGCCGGGTCCTCGCCGACCACGATCGTGGGCCGCACGAACCAGCCGACCGAGTCGTCCGTCGTACCACCCGCGACGACCTGCAGACCGGGCGTGGCCTTGGCACGCTCGATCGCGGCCGTGTGCTTCTTGAACGCCCGGTCGTCGATCACCGCACCCAGGAAGTGCGAGAAGTCGGTCGGGTTGCCCATCGACAGCGCGTCGGTCTTGGCGATCAGGTCGTCGCCCATCCGCTCCCACACCGACCGCGGCACGTAGGCCCGGGAGGCGGCGGAGCACTTCTGCCCCGAGTATTCGAACGCGCCCCGGATCAGCGCAGTGGTCACCACCGCCGGGTCGGCACTCGGGTGGGCGATGACGAAGTCCTTGCCGCCGGTCTCGCCGACCAGCCGCGGATAGGTCTTGTACGAGGGCAGGTTGCTGCCGACGGTCTGCCAGAGGTGCTGGAAGGTCGGCGTCGACCCGGTGAAGTGGATGCCGGCCAGGTCGGGATGCGCGAGCGCCACCTCCGAGACCGGGATCCCGTGGCCGGGCAGCATGTTGATGACGCCCGGCGGCATGCCGGCCTCGACCAGGAGCTGCATGATCACGCTGGCCGAGTGCTGCTGGGACGGGCTCGGCTTCCAGACGACCGTGTTGCCCATCAGCGCCGGGGCGGTCGGCAGGTTGCCCGCGATCGCGGTGAAGTTGAACGGCGTGATCGCGTAGACGAAGCCCTCGAGCGGACGGTGGTCGGTGCGGTTCCAGATGCCGGGGCTGTTCGCGATCGGCTGTTCAGCGAGGATCTGCCTGGCGTAGTGGACGTTGAACCGCCAGAAGTCGATCAGCTCGCAAGCGGCGTCGATCTCGGCCTGGAACGCCGTCTTCGACTGGCCCAGAACGGTCGCGGCATTGAGCCGCTGCCGCCACGGCCCGGCGAGCAGCTCCGCGGCCTTGAGGATGATCGCGCACCGCTCGTCGAACGGCATCGCCCGCCAATCCGGAGCAGCATCGGTTGCCGCATCGATCGCGCGCTGGGCGTCGGCCTGGGTCGCACCCTTGAGCACGCCGAGCGTGTGTGCGTGGTCGTGTGGCTGCACCACCGCGATCTCGGCACCGCCGCCGGCCACCCACTCGCCGCCGATGTAGGCATCCATCGGGTGCTCGGTCGCTAGCTGCCGGTCGATCTCGGCAGCCAGCGCGTCGCGCTCCGGGGTGCCGGGCGCGTAGGTCAGGTTCGGCTCGTTGACGGGAGCCGGGGGCAACGTGATGGCGTCCATACGACCGATGTTGTCAGACAACTCGGGCGGGACCCAACCAGCGTCAGCCGCTGGTGCCCTTGCCCCTCGGCTTGGCCGCCGCAGACCGCGCCGACGACCGTGCCGAGGACCTCGTCGATCCCGTACGGCGACCGCGGGGCGCGCGCTGTCGACCCGCCGACGACACCTCGAGCAGCTCGTCGAGAGCCTCGCGCAGGCAGATGCCGAGCAGGTCGGCGTCGGGGACCAGGTCGCGGTCGGCAGTGATGCCGTAGAAGACGCCACCGTTGTAGGACGTCACGCTGATGACCAGCGGATGACCCGGCAGCAGCGGCGCGACGGGATAGCTGGCGAGCATCTCCGCGCCCGCGGCGTAGAGCGGCGCCTGCGGTCCGGGCACGTTGGTGACCGAGAGCTGGTAACCGCGTCGCAGCTCGTTGGCGGCGACCCGCGAGCCGATCGCGTGGAACGTCGTCGGCGCGAAGCCGGCGACCCCCGCGAGCCGGTTCGCCGCCACGCTGCGGCCGGTCTCCTTGTGGGCCTGGAACGAGTACGAGACCTGGTGCAACCGGACGACCGGGCTCGCCTCTCCAACCGGCAGGTCGACGAAGTGCGCCGCGATCTGGCTGCCGAGCGAGGTCGCCTCGAGCTCCTCGTCGATCACCGAGACCGGCACCAGCGCCCGCACCTGCCGGATCCCGCCCATCGACTCGGCCCGGGTCATCAGCCACGACCGGATGCCGCCGGTCACGGTCGCCAGGATCACGTCGTTGACGGTGCCGCCATGCACCTTGCGGACCTTGCGGTAGTCGCCCAGACAGGTCTCGACCGTCACCACCCGGCGTTGCTGCGAGAGCTCGCCGCCGATGACGCCGCGGGACTTGGGGCGGCGCCCGGTGACCGCGCCCAGCACGCTGCGCACCCCGCGGGTGCGCTCGTCCGCGGTGCGCAGCACGGCGCGCGACGTGCCGAGCACCGTGTTGACCACGGTCTGCCCGTCGGTGACGGCGTCCTTGACCGCACCGGCAACCAACGCACCCGGCGCCGGGGCCCGGCGCGGCTCCCAGTCGTCGGGCTCGAACTCCCGCGGCGTGGGCTGGGTGTCGAGCAGCAGCTGCCCGAGGTCCACGGTGTGCACGCCGTCGACGAGCGCCTGGTGCGTCTTGGAGAGGACTGCGACCCGACCGTCCTCGAGCCCCTCGACGAAGTAGACCTCCCACAGCGGCCGGGTCCGGTCGAGCGGTCGCGACACGATCCGCGAGGCGAGCTCGAGCAGCTGGCCCGACGTACCGGGCCGCGGCAGCGCGGACCGCCGTACGTGGAAACCGAGGTCGAACTTCTCGTCGTCGACCCACAGCGGAGCGGCGAGATGGCCGGGCACCGCCTGGACGCGCTGGCGGTAGCGCGGCACGAAGGCGATCCGGTCACGGATCAGGTCGACCAGCCGCGTGTAGTCGAACCCCGAGTCGCCCGGGTCGAAGATCTCGATCGTGGCGTTGTGGAGCGGCGTCTCAGCCGTCTCAGCGGTCAGGAACTCCAGGTCGCGCGCGCGAACACGATCGACCACCGCACTACCCGCCTTCCGCTCCTGCCCCCCGTCGAGCCCCGTGACTTGTTGCGTGAGATTCTGGCAGAGGACCGTGCCAGCGCTGACATCCGTCCGCGCGCGCTGCGGACGAGAACTCGACAGGAGGAGCACGGTGAGAGGTACGACGGCGCGGTGGATCACTCTCACCCTCCTCGTGGGAGCAGCGCTTTCGGCGTGCGGCAGCGACGACAACAACGGCACGGACGGTGGCTCGGAGGACCCCGTCGTGGTCCAGATCACGTTCGAGAACGGCGAGGTCGAGCCCAACGGTGAACGGATCGAGGTCGTCGCCGGCCAGCCGATCGACCTCGAGGTGACCGCCGACGAGCCGGGCGAGATCCACATCCACTCCGACCCGGAGCAGGAGATCCCCTACGACACCGGCACGGAGACGATCAAGATCCAGATCGACAAGCCGGGCGTCGTCGAGGTCGAGTCGCACGACCTCGACCAGGTGATCGTCCAGCTCGAGGTTCGGTGACCGGCGGGGTGCTCGAGGCCCACGGCATCGGCGGACAGGCCGACCTCCCGATCTCGCTCGGCCTCGCGATCTCCGGCGCCGTCGCGGCGCTCGTCATCTCCTTCACCGTGCTCGTGGTGGCGTGGCGGACGCCGCGGTACGCCACCGGGCTCGAGGAGGTCGACGGCGAGACCGACGAGGCCGTCGAGTCCGTCGAGGCCGTCGAGGAGACGCCTTCCGCGGGCGTGTTGTACGGGATGGTGGCCCTCCGCCTGATCGGCATGATCGGGTTCGTCTTCACCGCGTCGACCGCGATCTTCGGCGAGAACCAGCTGACCAACCCGTTCTTCGGCATCATCTACGTCTGGCTGTGGGTCGGTGTCGTCTTCGCGTCGCTCCTCTTCGGACCGGTGTGGCGCGCGATCAGCCCGATGCGGACGATCAACGCCGGACTGGCCCGCATCTCGGGCGGTGACCCCGAGCAGGGCGTCCTCGACTACCCGACCTGGCTCGGTCACTGGCCGGCGGCGATCGGCCTCTACTCGTTCGTGTGGATGGAGCTGGTCAACCGGACCCCGACCGATCTCGGAACGGTCCGCCTGTGGTGCGCGATCTACGTCGCCGTGCTGCTCGTCGGCGGCGCGGTCTTCGGGTCCCGCTTCTACGAGCACGCCGACCCGTTCGAGGTCTACTCGACCCTGGTCGGCTCACTGTCGGTCTTCGGACGCGACGCCGAGGGCGGCCTGGAGCTTCGCAGTCCGCTGGCAGGTGCCGCGACCATCCCCTCCCGGCCGGGCCTGGTCGCCGTGGTGGCGGTGCTTTTCGGGAGCACGGCGTTCGACTCGTTCAGCGAGTCGACCTACTGGATCCGCACGATCCAGGAGGCGTCGATCACCGGCTACACCCTCAACAACCTGGCGCTGCTCGGGTTCTGCCTCGGCGCCGGTCTCATCTTCGCCGCCGGAGCGGCCGGGGCCGGACTCCTGATCCATCGTTCGTGGCGACCGTGGCAGTGGGTGAGCCTCGAGCAGCTCGCGAGGCCGCGGATCGAGCTGCCGCGGCGGCTGGCGCACTCGATCGTGCCGATCGTCGCCGGCTACATCATCGCCCATTACCTGACGCTCCTCGTCGATGTGGGCACCCAAACCCTGGCGCGGGCGAGCGATCCGTTCGGCAAGGGTTGGGACATCCTCGGCACGGCAGCGGTGGAGCCCTCGTACTGGTTCGCCTACCACCCGACCGTCCTCGCCACGGTCAAGGTGCTCGCGGTCGTGATCGGCCACGTGGCCGCCGCCGTCCTGGCCCACGACCGCGCGATCGCGCTGCTCCCCCGTAAGCACCAGATCACCGGACAGCTGCCGCTGCTGGCGGCGATGGTGGCCTTCACCGCGGGTGGCCTCTACCTGCTGTTCAGCGCGTAGGAGCCTCACGGACCCCGGCCATCGCGTCGACCAGCCCGGCCACCGCCTTGGTGAGGGGTGACTCGCCCGACTCGACGAGGGTGCGTCCGGCGACGAGCGCACGGTCGACCGCAGGCTGGTCGTCGGGCAGGAAATGCACGCCGACGGTGCGGCCGAAGCCGTCCAGCATCGCCACCACGTCGGACTCACGCCACCCGAGGGTCGGGCGCATCCGATTGACCACCAGCCGCAGGACCGGTGCCGGCAGCACCTCGTGCGCCTCCGCGACGGCGCGCGCGAGCCGCGCCAGGCCGACCGGGTCGGCGGAGCCGACGAGCAGGATCTCGTCGGCGGTCTGCAGCGACTCGAGCGTGAGGCCGTTGCGCTCGGGGCGCACACCGACGTCGGCGGCGGGGTCCTGCTCGAGGCTGAAGCCGGTGTCGATCACGACCTGCGCCTCGGTCCGGGCGCGCGCGACGATCGCGGCCAGCGCGCCGGGTCGCACCTCGACCCAGCGGTCCGGGCGGGGCAGGCCGGTGATGACGAGCAGGTGGTCGGAGAGCCGCCGCTGGACGGTCGCGAACCGCTCGTCGATCGAGCCGCTCGCCACCAGCCGGGCGGCCGAGAGCAGTCCCGAGACCTCATCGAGCACGCCGAGCTGCTGGGCGACCGCGCCGCCGTAGGGGTCGGCGTCGACGAGCACGGTGGTGAGCCGGCGTCGCGCCAGCTCGGCGGCCAGTGCCGTGGCGAGCGTGGTCCGGCCCGGCGCTCCGCCGGGACCCCAGACCGCGATCGCCCGGCCCGACAGTCGCGACCGTCCTGCCGCCGGCGGTGTCGCCGACGGCGCGACCGTCGGAGCGGCTGCCAACGCCGGACCGGGATCCCGGACGACGGCGTCGGCAAGCTCGTCGATCCGGTCGGCCGCCACGACGGCGTCGATGCCGATCCGGTGAGCGCGGGCCCGCGCGACGTCGTCGTCGGGCGCGACGGCGACCGCGCGAACGCCGTACTGCCGGAGCTGGTCGACGACCGTGCCGTCGAGTCCGGAGAGCTCGGCACCGAGGACGGCGACCTGTGCCTGGCCCGCGCTCGCCGTCGCGAGCAGGTCGTCGATGTCCACGCACCGCTTGAGCACGACGACGCCCGGGTGCTCGGTGAGTGTCGCCAGCGCCCGGCTCTCCCACGCCGCGCCCGTCGACACGAGGAGCGTGACGATCATGCCCGCGGCCTCATGACCGCTGGACGACCCGGACGACCGGGTCGTCCTGCCCGTCCAGGAGGGCGAGGAACGGCGCAACCGCCGCATCGTCGACGGCCAGCACCAGCTGCCGGGTCCCGGTCACGGCGAAGCTCTCCTCGACCGGCGGTGCCGCGACCACGGTGACCTCCGACAAGGCCGGGCCCTGCGGCACCTCCTTGCCGCGGCCGCCGACGTAGACGTCGATCACCGAGCCGGCGTCGACCGTCCCCGGCACCCGGTGCGGCTCGAGGTCGAGCGGCACCTGGACGGTGCCGGCGTCTTGGGCGGTGTCGATGGCCGCGCGCGGCAGCAGCTCACCGGCGCCGATCCCCCGCGACAGCACCATGCCCTCCGGCAACGGGTCGGCGGCGGACAGGTAGCGCTCGAGCTCCTCGTCGTCCGCGAACCGCACCCTGACCGCGACGACGTCGTCGGCGCCGACGGGCGCCCCCACGCCCTGGTCGTCGACGACCGCCCACACCGACACGGTGTCGTCCGCCGCGGCGAGCAGCCGCGCCCCGAGCACCACCGACCCGGCCACGATCAAGAGGCCGATCCACAACCGCGGGTCACGCCAACCCGCCCGGGCCACGCGCGTAGCGGCCGGCGGCGCCGACGTGCCCGTCTTCCCGAGACTGGACACCTGCACATGATGCAGGTCCGTCGGCGCCGCGTCACGTGCTCGTCCACAGGACGCGGGGTGGTGCTGCGATCAAGCGGTGCCGGATGGAACCATGGGGACATGGCCGACCCGTTGCGGTTCCTCACGCTCACCGAGGTCGCCGAGGTGCTCAACACCTCGTCGGCGCAGGTCTACGCGATGGTGCGCCGCGGAGAGCTGCCCGCGATCAAGATCGGTGGCCGCGGTCAGTGGCGGGTCGAGAGGGACAGGCTCGAGGAGTACATCGCGGCCGCCTACAAGGCCACCGAGGAGTACGTCGAGGCGCACCCCTTCGTCGAGTCCGAACAGTCGGAGTAGGCCCGGTCCCCCCGCCCGTCCGTGCGCGCCACGTTGATTGCGGGTGCTTCTTATCGAAGGAGACGTGGTGCCACGCCGCGGTGGTTGCGGTGCGGTTCCCCGGGCCCTGCCCGGGCGCGGGGAGGTCTGGGGTGCTCGTTGTGGTTGCGGCCGCAGAGGGAGACGGGTGGTGGCGGCAGGTGCGCGGCTTGCGGCTTCAGGACCGGCTTCCGGACCGCCGTGGGCATGCCGTTGGCCCCGCCGGTGGCGGGGTGCGGGGCGGGGTCGCTAGTCCTCGGGCGGTGGTGTGGCGGTGAGTTGGTGGGTGCCGGTGGGGTCGACCAGGTAGGTCCCGGTGGGGAGGGTCCAGTGGTAGGTGCCGGGGCTGAGCATCCGGTAGGTCGCTTGGCCCGAGGTTTTGTACCGGTGGTGGCCGCGGCAGGCCGGGGAGAGGTTGCAGGCGCAGGTCGGCCCGCCGCCGGCGTGGGGGGTGATGTGGTCGAGGTCGCAGGCTTCGGCGGGTTTGGTGCAGTAGGGGAAGCCGCAGTGGTGGTCGCGTCCGGTGACCTGGCGGCGGATCCGGTCGGGGATCTCATAGGAGTCGACCGGTTGGTGGCCGGCGAGGTCGACCACCGGCCGCACGACCACGCTGGTGTGGGGGGTGTTGAGCCATTCCTTGACCTGCTCCACCGAGATGGGGGTGCGGGTGTTGCCGAACCGGCCCACGGTCTGGTCGGTGGCGGAGAGGTGGAGCGTGAGCTCGGTCTTCCGGCCGGGGACGACCCGGGTGATCTCCCCGGTGTCGGGGTCGGCGACCTCGAGGTCGAGGACCAGGTCCTCCCGGGCGATCTCACCGAGCGCCTTGGCCCGCCGGACGTCCAGGGTGTCGGTGTCGCCGAGCTGGCCGGCGAGCTTGGCGCGGCGGGCGATGGCGTGTTCGAGGTCGAGGGCATCGGCGGCGTCCAGGGTGGCGTCGACCTGGGCGGTGCCGTTGTAGCCGACCCGGTCCAGGCCGGTGTGGACGTGTCGGTGGTCCCGGGACTCCCGCCGGCGGTCTTCGGCCGCGGCGGGGTCGTAGCGGACCAGGGCTTCCTCGACCAGCCGGTCGACCTGCGCCCAGGTGGCCCCGTGGGCGAACGGTGCCAGGTGGGCGTCGACGAACCCGACAGCATCGGCGGGGAGGAGGCGGGTGGCGTCGGCGACCCGGAGTGCTTTCCACACCGGGACCTGGCCGTCGAGGAGGCGGGTCCAGGTCTTGGGGAGGCGGTGGGCGAGCTCGAGGACCTGGCCGACGTAGTTGCGACCCGAGTCCAGCGACCGCCCCAACAACGCGGAGAGCTCCATCACCGCGAAGTCACTGATCAGGGGCGCGCCGGGCCCGGCGAGCGGGAGCCCGGTGTCCAGACCCCGCTCGGTCAACGTCGCCACATCCGCCGCGTCGTCGGCCACGACGTGCTCGCCGGCCCATTCGGCGATCTCGCGGACGGTGGCGATCTCCTGGTCGGCAATGACCGTGCGGCGCTGCTTGATGCTGGCCAGCAGCTCCTGGGACCGGGTGCGGACCACGGGCTCGGCGACCTGGTCCGCCGCGGGGGCGGTGAGGTCGAAGAGGGGCGCGGTCCCGAGATCCATGAGGCCTATTCAACCCTGATGGTCCGACACAACGAAACGCTCAGAACCCCCCTGTGGACAGGGCATTCGCGATTCCATGCCTGTGGACGGAAGGTGGTCCGGGCACCTTGGTTTCGAGGCTCCTCGCTGCGCGCCTCGCACCTCAACCAGCGGCCGGGGCGCACCACCATGAGCCGGCCGCGGCGCGCCGCCAGCGGCGCTCCGCGCCCTCGTCCAAAGCCTTTCGGTCGCAACCCCTGCGGACCGCAACGTGGGCTCATAGGTCCAAGGGGTCGCGAGACGGTCACAGCGCGACCTCCTCGACCGGCGGCGCTTCCGAACCCACCGCAAGCCGGCGACGCGCAACCAGCGCCCCTCCTCCTCCCCGTCCAAAGCCTGTCGGTCGCAACCCCAGCCGACCCGCAACGAGGGCTCACAGGTCCAAGGGGTCTAGAGACGGTCGCAGCGCGACCTCCTCGACCGACGACGAGGCCTACCCGACCTCACCGTCGAGCGTGACCTGGATGGTCTGCTCGTCGCCGTCGCGCCTGATGGTGAACTCGATGGTCTCGCCGGGCTGGTGGGTGCGGATCGCCACGATCAGGGCGATGCCGTCGGTGACGCGGTCGCCGTTGACGTGGGTGATCAGGTCGCCGTTCTGGAGGCCGGCGTCCTGGGCGGGCGAGTCGGGGATCACCTCGTCGACGGTCGCGCCGTCGAACTCCGCCGGACCACCGGTCTGCACCCGGGCGCCGATGACGGGGTACTGCGCCTCGCCGTTCTCCAGGATCTGGTCGGCGGTGATCACCACCTGCTCGACCGGGATCGCGAAGCCCACGCCGATGTTGCCGGCCTCGTCGTCGATGCTGCCGCCGCCGTTGGTCGCGATCGCGGAGTTGACGCCCACCACCTGGCCCTGGAGGTTGACGAGCGGCCCGCCCGAGTTGCCGGGGTTGATCGCCGCGTCGGTCTGCACCGCGTTGATGTACGACGAGTCGTCGGCGGTGCTGCCCGTCGTCACGGGTCGGTTCAGCGCGCTCACGATGCCCGACGTCACTGTGGAGCTCAGGCCGAGCGGGGCACCGATCGCGACGACGGGCTCGCCGACGCGCAAGGTCCGGGACCGGCCGAGGGAGGCCGGCTTGAGGTCCTCCGCACCGGCGACGTGGAGGACGGCCAGGTCGTAGACGGGACTGCGCCCGACGACGGTCGCGTTCTGCCGGTTGCCGTCCTGGTCGACGATCTCGATCGGTCCGTCGTTCTCCGCGGCATCGGCGACGACGTGGTTGTTGGTGATGATGTGTCCCTGGTCGTCGAGCACGAAGCCGGATCCGGTCGCACCCGCCTCGACACCGTCGAGCTCGGCGATGATCTGGACCGTGCTGGGGAGCACCTCCTGTGCCACCCGGGCGACCGATCCCGGCTTCTGCAGCGGGGGCTGCGTCGTCAGGTCGGAGTAGTCGACGTTGCTCGGCGACGACGCACCCGGCTCGTCGGAGTCGTCGTCCCACGAGGAGTAGGCGATGGCGCCAAGGATGCCGCTGCCGGCGCCGACGACGAGCGCGAGCAGCGCGACGAACGGCCACATCCAACCCGGGGGTCGAGCACGCTCGAGGCGATGCCCGGAGGGCGCGTGGGCCGGCGCCAGTACCTGGGTCGGAGGCGGCGGCGGGTAGCCCGACGGAGGGCTGGTCGGGGGCGGCCCGGGGGGCGGTGCGGACGCAGCGGGGACGGAGGCGGGGGTGACCGGACCCTGACCGGGCGGCGCCCAGCGCTCCGCAGCCGGCCGTTGGCCACCGATCGGCTGGGTCTGCTCCGGCACGGCCGACCCGGGCGCGGGCGTCGCGCCGGGGTCGTTCTCGGGTCCGTCGTTCACGGACCCATCATCGCCGATGGTCACAACAGCGACTCCACGGCCCGGGCGAGACGACCGAGTTCGAGGGATCGTGCGAGCGAGCGGCGCTCAGCGCCGCGCTGGCAAGGCGCCGATGCGAAGGCAGACTGGGCGTCTTTCGAGTGTCGGCGACGCCACCAGCGCGGATGATGAGCGTCGCGCAGCGTGCGAGACCTCGGACTTGGTCGTCTACGGGAGGAGCTGTTCGACCCAGTCCGGCACCGCCGTGCGCGGCTGCGCAGCGCTGCCCGACGGTCCGGTCGTGCGGGCCGGGGGGATCGCGCGTGCCGGAGCGAGCTCGCCGGGCGCCTGGCTGGCGCGGCCGTCACTCACGGCCGGCGTCTCGACCCGAGAGGCAGGGGGGCGACGGTCGTTGGTGGGCCCGGAGCCGGGCGAGAATCCGAGCACGAGCACGCCGACCATCGCTGCACCGAGCGCACCGCCACCGAGGACTGCCATCCCGACACCACGGCGCACCCCGCCGCTGCGCCGCGCGTCGATGAGGAACCGCTCACCGGGGGTGAGGGTGAGCAGCGAGCCCTTGAGGTCAGGGGACGCAGCGCCCGGATCGCCGCACAGTCCGGCCAGCCGGGTCTTGACCCAGCCTTCGCGCTCGACGAGGTCACGGCACGCGTGGCAGGCGTAGACGTGGGCCCAGGCCTCTTCAGCCTCCGCCTGCGACAGCTGGCCGTCGAGGAGCGCACTCACCCGCGCGCCAAGGTGACTCATCATGACTGCCCCAGCCCGGTCGCGACAGGTGCAGGGCCGGCGTAGCGGGTGCGGGCACCCTGCGGTGCACGGTGGGCCAGCGCGGCGCGCAGCATCGCCCGGCCTCGGTGGATGCGCGAGCGGACGGTGCCGAGCTTGGCGCCGAGGATCTCGGCGATCTCCTCGTAGGTCAGGCCCTCGATGTCACAGAGCACGACGGCAGCACGGAAGTCGGGCGGCAGCGCCGCGAGCGCGGCTTCGACGTCGTCGTCGAAGGTGCGGTCGTCGTACGCGGTGTCGGGGCCGGCGACGGCGCTCGCGATCCGCGCCGCACGCTCGTCGGAGAGTGCGTCGAACCGGATCCGCTGGCGGCGGCGGGCCTGGTCGAGGAAGAGGTTGGTCGTGATCCGGTGCAGCCAGCCCTCGAACGTGCCGGGCTGGTAGGTGTGCAGCGAGCGGAACACCCGCACGAAGACCTCCTGGGTGAGGTCCTCGGCGTCGTGGCGGTTGCCGGTCAGCCGGAACGCGAGGCGGAAGACGCGGTCGGAGTGCTGGTCGACGATGGACTCCCAGTCCATCGACTGCTCACCAGCCGGCGGCTCGACCCTCATGGTTCCTGCCCTTCTCCGCACCCGGTGCTGCCTTCCTCGTGAGAGTTGACGGTAGTCCTGCGGCCTGAGGAAACCCTGTGAAAGCAGGCGCGGGTCCCTGAGAGCACTTCTGCCCTCCCAACGAACGTCCCGACCCGGTTGTTCCGGGCGGCCGCCTCCCCGCCCGGGCTCCGCAGAACGGGGGTCTGGGACCGATACGGTGGAGCCGTGGCTGCCTCTCCGCTCGATCCGATCAGTCCGACCAGCTGGACCTTCGCCGAGACCTACGTCGTCGAGGACGACGTGCTCCTGGCGGCGCGGGCGCGCGCGGAGGAGGTCGGCGCCGTCGCGGTGGGCTCCGGGGCCGGCGCCACCCTGCGCTTCCTGGCCGCCGTGCTCGAGGCGCGCGCCGTCGTCGAGATCGGCACCGGAGCGGGTGTCTCGGGGCTGTGGCTGCTGCGCGGCATGCGTCCCGACGGCGTGCTCACCACGGTCGATGTCGAGGCCGAGCACCAGCGGCTCGCGCGCGAGTCGTTCAGGGACGAGGGGATCGCGCCGCAGCGGGTGCGAACCATCGCGGGCCGCGCCCTCGACGTGCTCCCCCGGCTGACCGACGGCCACTACGACATCGTGTTCGCCGACGGCGACAAGCGGGAGTACGGCGCCTACCTCGCCGAGGCGCTGCGCCTGCTGCGCCCCGGCGGCGTGGTGGCGTTCGACAACGCGCTGTGGCACGACCGGGTCGCCGACCCGGCTCAGCGTGACGACGAGACGGTCGCGATCCGGGCACTCACGCAGGAGGTCACCGCGACCGACGGCCTGGTGCCGCTGCTGCTGCCCGTCGGCGACGGACTGCTGCTCGCGAAGAAGGAATGGGTCCCCGAAGGGGACGACTGACCGGTCGTCGGACGGCTCAGACGTTGACGGACGACATGTCGCCGTACCTATCCCCGACGACCGCGTCGCGCGGCACCGCCTTCTCGAGCGCGGCCAGGTCCTCGGCCGTCAGCTCGACCGCGGCGGCCCCGACGTTCTCCTCGAGGTAGCGCGTCCGCTTCGTGCCCGGGATCGGCACGACGTCGGGTCCCTGGGCGAGCACCCAGGCCAGCGCGACCTGACCGGGCGACACGCCCTTCTCGTCCGCGACGGAGCGCACGTTGTCAACGAGAGCGAGGTTCGCGCGCAGCGCTTCGCCCTGGAACCGCGGGAAGTATGCCGACCGCCGGAGGTCGCCGTCACCGGCCGCGCCGCCGGACTCGGTGATCGTGCCGGTCAGCATGCCCCGGCCCAGCGGCGAGTACGGCACGAGGCCGATCCCGAGCTCGCGGATCGTCGGCAGGATCTCGTCCTCGATCTCGCGGGTGAAGAGGGAGTACTCGGTCTGCAGTGCGGTGATCGGATGGGTGGCGTGGGCTCGCCGGATGGTGGCCGCGGAGGCCTCCGACAGCCCGAGGTGGCGGACCTTGCCCGCGGCGACCAGCTCCGCCATCGCACCCACCGTCTCCTCGATCGGCACCGCCTTGTCGACCCGGTGCTGGTAGTACAGGTCGATCGTGTCGACACCGAGCCGCGCCAGCGACGCGTCGCAGGCAGCGCGGACGTACTCGGGCCTGCCGTTGATGCCGACCCGGCTCCCGTCGGGAAGGCGCTCGTTGCCGAACTTCGTGGCGATCTGCACCCCATCGCGGCTGTGCCGGCTGGTGGCGATCCCGCGGCCGACCAGCTGCTCGTTGGTGAAGGGGCCGTACATGTCCGCGGTGTCGAGCAGGGTGACGCCGAGGTCGAGCGCGCGATGGATGGTCGCGACCGCCTCGCCCTCGTCGGCGGTCCCGTAGAACTCCGACATGCCCATGCAGCCCAGTCCGAGGGCGGAGACGGCGAGTGGTGAATCAGTTCCGAGAGTGCGGGAGTCGAGTGTCATGCCCTCTACTCAACGGCTTCGAGCGCGCTCCAAGTCAAGGGATGCCTGCTCGACTTTTCCTTCGTAGATGCCAATCTTGTGGTCGATCGCGCGAAGGTGGGCGGTCACCTCGGCGAGCTGTGCCTCGACGCGCTCGCGGTGGGCCAGCAGCAGGGCCAGGCGCTCGGCCTCGTTGCCGTCGCCGGACCGCACCAGGTCGGCGTACTTCCTCACCTCGCGGATAGGCATCCCGGTGGCCCGCAGCCGCGTGATCAGCTCGATCCACGTCAGGTCTCGGTCGGTGTATCGGCGGTGGCCCGAGGCGGACCGGTCGACGCCGGCCAGCATCAGGCCGTCGCGCTCGTAGTAGCGCAGGGTGTGCGCCGTCAGTCCCGAACGCTCGGCGGCCTCGGCGATCGAGTAGCTCATCGGGTCAGTGTCCGACTTGGAGTGCGCTCGAAGTCAAGGAGTCGGAGGGATCGAAAGCGACGGTCTCAGGCCCGCGCCGCGGCCACGAACCCCGCGGCACCCTCGGCGATGGCCACGATCTCGCACGGCTCGATCAGGATCGGCGCGCTGCCGATGATCTGGGACCCGGGCGAGTCTGCGGCCCCGGCCGTGAACGTCTCCTGGAACGCTGCCCGCGCGGCGTCGTCGCCGAAGACGTAGCACCCCTCGAACCACTCGCCCGGCACCATCCGCCAGGTCTTGAAGGCCAGACCGGCCATGCCGGTGAAGCGGGCGTGCGACGTGTCGGCGACGTACGACGCCAGCTGCTCCTCGACCCCTTCCGGCGCATCGGCGAGCGACCAACGGACGGTCAGACCCTTCATCTCTTCTCCTCGGTGGTGATCCCGGCCAGCGGATCGGGCTGCCCGAGCCAGGTAAGCAGCAGGCGGGCGCCGAAGCCCGACGGCCCGACCGTCCACTCGTGCAGCTCCTTCTCGACGTCGCCGACCGAGGCGATGTCGAGGTGCACCCAGGGCAGCCCGCCGGTGAAGTGCTGGAGGAACAGGGCGGCCGTGATCGCCTGCGGTGTGCCGGGGCTGTTGTCGGCGTCGGCGACCTTGGACGCGAGCCGGTCCTCGTAGCCCGCGTAGAGCGGGAAGCGCCACACCGGCTCGCCCGAGCGCTCGCCCGCGTCGCGGATCGCAGCGGCGAGCGCGTCGTCGGTGGCGAAGTAGCCGCCCATCTGCTGGCCGAGAGCGATCTTCATCCCGCCGGTGAGGGTGGCGATGTCCACGAGCACGGTGGGGTCGAGCTCCGCCGCGGCGTAGGCCAGGGCGTCGGCCAGGACCAGCCGGCCCTCGGCGTCGGTGTTGTTGACCTCGGAGGTGCGGCCACCCCAGTGCCGGACGACGTCGCCCGGCCGGATCGCGGATCCGGAGATGGCGTTCTCAGCGGCGGGCACGAGGCCGGTCACCCGGACCTGGCAGCCGACGTCGGCGAGCGCACCCATCGTCGCGAGCACCGCCGCGCCGCCGGTCATGTCGCGCTTCATCGAGACCATGCTCGGTCCGGGCTTGATCGAGAGGCCGCCGGTGTCGAACGTGATCCCCTTGCCGACCAGCACGACGTGCGGCAGCTTCTTCGCTGCGCGAGCGCCCACGCCTGGTGGCGTGTAGTCGAGCCTGATCAGGCGCGGCGGGGTCGCCGACGCGCGGCCGACACCGAGGATGCCGCCGAAGCCCTCGCGCTCGAGATCGGTCTCGTCCCAGATCCGGACGTCGAGGCCGGCCTCGGCTGCGACCTGCTCGGCCTGGGTCGCCAACCACGCAGGGTTCTTGAGGTTGCTCGGCACTGTCGCGAGCATCCGGGAGCGCCAGCCCGCTCCGCCGATCGCGACGGCTCGCTCCAGCGCGGCGTGGTCAGCGCCGACCAGGGACCCGGGTGGGGTCGCGATCACGATCCGGCGTGCGGGATGCCGCTCGGGTCCGGTGGAGCGCCAATGGAACTCGAAGGCGCCGAGCATGGTGCCGGCGACGAAGGCATCGAGCGCCGCGCCGTCGGCGACCGGCTCGCCGTCCGGCGCGACCGCAGGGATCGAGGTGGCCACGGCGACGCGATCGCGCACTGCTCGCGCGAACGCCGCGCCGGCGCGGCGGACGTCGACCGGCCGGGCCTCGCCGACGCCCACCAGCAGCACCAGACGCAAGGACGGATTGACGTCGGTGCCGAGCGGGACCGGCACCTCGACGATCTCGCCGACCGCACCGGTCATCCCGCGCAGCTCGGCGACGTCGAGCAGGTCGACCCCGATCGACTCGATCAGGTCGGCGGCGCCGGGCCCGAGCAGGATGCCGGGCTCGTCACCGGAACCGCCTGGCACGACAGGCACGGCCGCCGTGTCGACGCCGACGATGGCGGCAGGGGAGAGATCGCTGAGCGCGAACTCGGGGGGTGAAACCTGGCTGGGAAGAACGTGAGAGATGGTCGCCACACTAACTACGAAGCGGCCGTCACCCGACAACGCTCTTGAGAGCGTCACCGAGGGCACCTGCCTCCTCGGCGTTCAGCTCGACGACCAGGCGGCCACCGCCTTCGAGTGGGACACGCATGACGATGCCCCGACCCTCCTTGGTGACCTCCAGCGGACCGTCACCGGTCCGAGGCTTCATCGCCGCCATGCGGCACCCCTCTTCCCATCAGTACAGGCAGACCTGGTCTGCTCAGGGCTTGCCGCACCATTATCGCCCATGCCCCCCGACCCGTGCAGCAGCGGCACCCATGTTCACTCCGGCGGAGGTGGTGGCGGCATCACGGGAAACGACGGCGCATCGTCCGAATCACCAGCAGGTTCGGGGCCCGGGTGTCGCCTGGGTTCGGGGCGGGGCGGGTCGCGAAGCTCCTGCTCGAGCGCCACTCGCGCGAGCAGTGCGTCGACCTCCGACATGCGGTAGCCGCGGAAGGCGAGCGAGAAGCGCACCCGGCGCAGGTCGTCCGGTGTGATCGTCCGGTCGAGCGGCACCCGGGCGTCCGGCCGGTCGTCGTACGCCGGCTTCATCGGCTCGCCGCGGCCGGCGGCGAGCAGGGCGATGCCGCCCATCGCGAGCACGATGAGTACGGCGAAGACCCACATCATCGTCTGCGGCACAGCGTTCCTCTGTTCGGCTCAGGCGTGACGATCGCGAGCGGCCACCATCAGCGCCACCGCCTCGTCGACGTCGTCGGTCAGGGTCAGCATGTCGAGGTCGGACTGTCGGATCCGGGCGTCGGAGAGCATCGAGCCCTTCATCCAGTCGATCAGGCCGGACCAGTGCTCCACTCCCATCAGCACGATCGGGAAGGTCGTGATCTTGAGCGTTTGCGACAGCGTCATCGCCTCGAACATCTCGTCCAGGGTGCCGATCCCACCGGGCAGCACGACGTAACCCTGGGAGTACTTCACGAACATCATCTTGCGGACGAAGAAGTAGCGGAAGTTGAGACCGAACGTGACGTAGTCGTTGAGCCGGGCCTCCCAGGGCAGCTCGATGCCGAGGCCGACGCTCTCTCCGCCCGCTTCGGTCGCACCCTTGTTCGCCGCCTCCATGGCGCCCGGGCCACCGCCGGTGATCACCGTGAAGCCGGCGTCGGCCAGCGCGCCACCGATCTTCACCCCGAGCTGGTAGGAGGGATTCTCGGGCGGGATCCGCGCGGAGCCGAACACCGCGATCGCCGGCCCGAGCTCGGCGAGGTCGTTGAATCCCTCGACGAACTCGGCCTGGATCTTGAGCACGCGCCACGGGTCGGTGTGGACCCAGTCGCTGTCGCCGCGGCTGTCGAGCAGCCGCTGGTCGGTGGTCGAGCCCTCCGGGCGTCCCTTGCTGGGACGCGGGCCGGGGCCGCTCCGTCTCGTCATTGCTGGGTCTCCTCACCCTGGAGCCACGCCCGCAGCTCGCGCTCGCAGCTCTCGATCTGCGCCACCGGCACGTGCTCCTCCTGCTTGTGCGCCAGCATCGGGTCACCGGGACCGAAGTTGACGGCAGGCACGCCGAGCGTCGTGAACCGGGCGACGTCGGTCCACCCGAACTTGGGGTTGACCTTGCCATCGGGGCCGCCGACGGCATCGACGAACGCTTTCGCCGCCGGCCGGTCGAGACCCGGCAGCGCACCGGGCGCCGAGTCGGTCACGGTGAGGTCGTACGGCGCGAAGAAGTCGGTGACGAAGGCGAGCGCCTCGGCCTCCGAGCGGTCCGGTGCGAACCGGTAGTTGACGGTCACCACGCACTCGTCCGGGATCACGTTGCCGGCGACGCCACCGCTGATCCCGACGGCGCTGAGCCCCTCGTGGTACTCCAGGCCGTCGATGACGGGCTTGCGGGCGTCGTACTGCCGCAGCCGGTTGAGCACGTCGGCCGCGGCGTGGATCGCGTTGACCCCGCGCCAGCTGCGGGCCGAGTGCGCCCGCTCGCCGCGGGTGCGGACGTCGACCCGCAGGGTGCCCTGGCACCCGGCCTCGACCACCGCGTTGGACGGCTCCATCAGCACCGCGAAGTCGGCCGTCAGCAGGTCGGGGTCGGACTCGCTGAGCAGCCGCAACCCGTTGAACTCGGACTCGATCTCCTCGGCCTCGTAGAGGACGAAGGTGATGTCGTGCACCGGCTCGGTCACGGTGGCCGCGAGCCGCAGGATGACGGCGTCGCCACCCTTCATGTCACAGGTGCCGAGCCCGTGCAGGACCCCGTCCTCGAGACGGCTGGGCAGGTTGTCGTTGACCGGCACGGTGTCGAGGTGGCCGGCCAGCACCACCCGGCTCGGCCGTCCGAGCGACGTACGCGCCACGACGGTGTGGCCGCGCCGGACGACGGCGAGGTGCGGCAGCGCGCGCAACGCGGCCTCGACCAGGTCGGCGATCTCCTGCTCGTTGCGCGACACCGACTCGATGTCGACGAGGTGGCGCGTCAGGGTGACGGCGTCGGCAGTCAGGTCGAGCACGGGCGGTGCGGTCATGCGTTCATCCAAGCAGCCCGGGCCAGCGCGGCGCCGTCAGGCGCGGGTGACCGTCACCGTCGCCGTCTCGCCGTCCCCGACGGTCACCAGGCCGCCCGCCGCTTCACCGGCGACGGAGCACGACGTCGCGAGGGTCTCCTTCGCGATCAGGCCCTCGTGCGCCCGCGCGGCGGCGAGCACCGCGGCCGAGCCGCCGATGGTGAGCGCGATGCGGTCCGTGACGTCGAGCCCGGCGTCACGACGAGCCTGCTGGACAGCACGCACCAGGTCGCGGGCCAGACCCTCCTCCGCGAGCTCGGGCGTGACCACCGTGTCGAGCACGACGAACCCCCCTCGGCTGTTCCCCGAGCTTGTCGAGGGGAGCATGCCGGTCGCCGAATCGCCGGTCTCCGACCCGACAACGGTCTCCAGGACGTACTCGCCCTCGACGAGCTCGAGGCCACCGGCTGTCACGCTGACACCACCCTCGGGACTGGCGACAGCCTCCCAGTCGCCGGACTTCGCGGCCCGGATCGCGGTCTGCACGTCCTTGCCGAGGCGCGGACCGGCCGCCCGGGCGTTGACGGTCAGCCGCTGGGAGACGCCGTACGACGCCGCCTCGGCCGAGGCCGTCGCCAGCAGCCGGACCTCCTTCACGTTGACCTCGTCGGCCACGATCGACCTGAACGGCTCGAGCGCTGCCGGGTCGTCGACGACCACCGTCAGCGAGCCGAGCGGCAGCCGGTTGCGCAGCCGGCCGGCCTTGCGCAGCGCCGACGTCGCCGAGCAGATCTCACGGACCTGGTCCATCGCGGCCACGAGCGCGTCGTCTGCGGGCAGCGCCGCGGCGTCCGGCCAGTCCGTGAGGTGCACGGACCGCCCACCGGTCAGGCCGCGCCACACCTCCTCGGCCGTCAGGGGCAGCAGTGGCGCGACGGTCCGGCACACGGTGTCGAGCACCGCGGCCAGCGTCTCGAACGCCTCGGCACGCCCCTCCCAGAAGCGCTCACGCGAGCGCCGTACGTACCAGTTCGTCAGCACGTCGAGGAACCCGCGCGTGGTCTCGCAGGCGTCGGCGATCGCGAAGCCGTCCAGCTCGACCGTGAGCTGCTCGACGTACTGCCGTGTCTTGGCGAGCAGGTAGCGGTCGAGCGGGTCCGTGGAGCGGAACGACTCCGGGCTGCCCACGTTGGCCTCGTAGCCCTCCGCGTTGGCGTAGAGCGAGAAGAAGTACCAGGTGTTCCAGAGCGGGATCATCACCTGGCGCACGGAGTCGCGGATGCCCTGCTCGGTCACGACCAGGTTGCCGCCGCGCAGGATCGGGCTGGCCATGAGGAACCAGCGCATCGCGTCGGCGCCGTCGCGGTCGAAGACCTCCCGTACGTCGGGGTAGTTGCGCAACGACTTCGACATCTTGTTGCCGTCGGAGCCGAGCACGATGCCGTGGCTGATGCAGGACGAGAACGCCGGCCGGTCGAACAGCGCCGTCGCCAGGATGTGCAGCGTGTAGAACCAGCCGCGGGTCTGGCCGATGTACTCGACGATGAAGTCCGCCGGGAAGTGGTGCTCGAACCAGTCCTTGTTCTCGAACGGGTAGTGCACCTGCCCGAAGCTCATGGAGCCGGAGTCGAACCAGACGTCGAGCACGTCGGCGACCCGGCGCATCGTCGACTGCCCGGTCGGGTCGTCGGGGTTGGGCCGGGTCAGGTCGTCGACCCACGGCCGGTGGAGGTCGGCCTCCCCGTCGCGGTTGCGCGGCAGGGTGCCGAAGTCGCGCTCGATCTCCTCGAACGAGCCGTACACGTCGATCCGGGGGTACGCCGGGTCGTCGCTCTTCCACACCGGGACCGGGCTGCCCCAGAACCGGTTGCGGGTGATCGACCAGTCGCGGGCGTTCTCCAGCCACTTGCCGAACTGGCCGTCCTTGATGTGCTCGGGCACCCAGCGGATCTGCTCGTTGAGCTCCAGCATCCGCTGCTTGAACTTGGTGACCTCGACGAACCACGACTCCACGCCCTTGTAGATCAGGGGCTCACGGCAGCGCCAGCAGTGCGGGTAGGAGTGGTTGTAGGTCTCGCGACGCACCAGCACGGTGCCGGGCGTGACCGAGCCGCTGCGCGCCTTGAGGTCGTCGATGATGTGCAGGTTGGCGTCGAAGACGAGCATCCCGGCGTAGTCGTCGACGGGCTGGGTGAACCGGCCGTCCTTGCCGACCGGCATCACGGGCTCGATCTTCTCGCGGTCGGTGACCTCCTTGTCGACCTCACCGAACGCGCCGGCGCTGTGGACCAGGCCGGTGCCGTCGGTGGTGGTGACGGCCTCGTCGGCGGCGACGACGCGGAACGCGTTCTCGTGCCCCGCGTAGTAGGAGAACGGCGGCGTGTACGAGAGCCCTACCAGCTCGGAGCCCTTGCCCCGCCAGACGACGGTGGGCTCCTCGCCGAGCTCACGGGTGTACGACGCCAGCCGCGCCCCGGCCAGGACCAACCGGTCGACGCCGGCGGAGCCGTCGGACTCGACCATCACGTAGTCGATCTCCGAGCCGACCATCACCGCGAGGTTGCTCGGCAGGGTCCACGGGGTCGTCGTCCAGATCAGCAGCTTGGCGCCCGCGAACGGGCCGTCGGTGCGCACCTCGAAGCCGACGGTCACCGACGGGTCCTGGCGGTCCTGGTAGACGTCGTCGTCCATCCGCAGCTCGTGGTTGGAGAGCGGCGTCTCGTCGTTCCAGCAGTAGGGCAGCACCCGGAAGCCCTCGTAGACCAGTCCCTTGTCGTAGAGGCTCTTGAACGCCCAGAGCACCGACTCCATGAACTCGGGGTTCATGGTGCGGTAGTCGTTGTCGAAGTCGACCCAGCGGGCCTGACGGGTGACGTAGTCGCGCCACTCCCCCGTGTACTTGAGGACCGAGGCGCGGCAGGCGTCGTTGAACTTGTCGATGCCCATCTCGACGATCTCGTCGGTGGTCTTGATCCCGTTGAGCCGCATCGCCTCGAGCTCGGCCGGCAGGCCGTGGGTGTCCCAGCCAAAGCGGCGCTCGACGCGCTTGCCGCGCATCGTCTCGTAGCGCGGCACGATGTCCTTGACGTAGCCCGTCAGGAGGTGGCCGTAGTGCGGCAGGCCGTTGGCGAACGGCGGGCCGTCGTAGAACACGAACTCGTTGGCGCCCTCCTCACCGGCGTCGCGCTGGTCGACGCTGGCCCGGAAGGTGTCGTCCTCGGCCCAGTACGCCAGCACCCGCTCCTCGATCGCCGGGAAGCGTGGCGAGGACGGCACGCCCTTGCCGGGACCGGTGGCGTCGGGGTCGGTGGTGACCTTCGGATAGGTCATCGGTGGCATCTCCTGCGGTGGTCGTCGTCGTCACACGAGGACGACTCTCGCCGCGGTACCACCTCGTTTGCCCTTGCGGGCCACTCGATCTTGGCTGTGACGGGCCTACCCGCCGGGTTCTACTGAGGCTCCGTGTGTCGGAACCCGTTCTTCCCGGGGCTCGCCGCTGATGACGGCTCGAACGCCTGTGCCCCCAGAGTACGGCGCGTCCCGGCCTGACCGCCAATCAGTTCGCCTCCGCGGTGTTCGGGCTGATCGGGAGCGCCCGGCTCGATGTCCGGTCCCCGGCCGGCACGCCTCCGGGACTGCTCGTCCGTACGATCGAGCCGTGAGCGACATGTGGGCCGACGAGGCCACCGATCCCCGTACCTACGGCAACCCCCAGGGCGAGAAGGCGACCTACCAGGAGTACCTCACGAACTACCGCCTCACCCTCCAGATGAAGTGCCGAGGACTGTCGCCGGAGCAGCTCGCGTTGCGGTCGGTGCCGCCGAGCAACCTGAGCCTGCTGGGCCTGGTCCGGCACATGGCGAAGGTCGAGCACAGCTGGTTCCAGAGGGTCGCGCAGGCGACCGGCGAGGAGCGCCTCTACCGCACGCCGGAGGACAGGGACCACGACTTCAACGCCGCCTTCGGTGACGAGCAGACGGTCGATGACGCGTTCCACGTCTGGCGGCGAGAGATCACCAAGGCCGACGAGTGGTTCGCCTCGGTGCCTGAGGCCGACCTCGGTCGGGAGCTCCCGATGCCCGGCGGCGACGGCGTCGTCAGCATCCGCGACATGGTCGTCCACATGATCGAGGAGTACGCCCGGCACTGCGGCCACGCCGACCTGCTGCGGGAGTGCATCGACGGGCGCACCGGCCAGTAGGAGCAGGCACCCGGCCACTAGACTCAACCCACGTGACTGCTGCTTGGGGCTTCGGCCTGACGACCTACGCCTCCGACGAGTCGGTGCTGGACACCTGGTTCCCCAGCCCCGCCCTCGGCGGGAAACCCGACGACGCCGCCGCACCGGACGAGCTGGTCACGCTGCAGGGCAGCGACAAGGTCCGCGCCGTCGAGAAGCGGGTCGTGGAGGTCGAGATCGCCGATCTCTCCGCCGCGCCGACGAGCACGACCGAGGCTTGGCTGCGGTTGCACCTGCTGTCGCACCGGTTGTGCGCCCCGCACGAGATCAACCTCGACGGCATCTTCGGGCTGCTCACCAACGTGGTGTGGACGAGCGCCGGTCCGTGCGCGGTCGAGGGCTTCGAGCTCACCCGCGCCCGGCTCAAGGGCGCCGGCCTTACGGTTGCTGTGTACGGCGTCGACAAGTTCCCGCGGATGGTCGACTACGTGCTGCCGTCGGGCGTCCGGATCGGTGACGCCGACCGCGTCCGGCTCGGGGCGCACCTCGCGGAGGGCACCACCGTCATGCACGAGGGGTTCGTGAACTTCAACGCCGGCACGCTCGGCGCGTCGATGGTCGAGGGTCGGATCTCCGCAGGGGTGGTCGTCGGGGACGGGTCCGACGTCGGCGGTGGCGCCTCGATCATGGGCACCCTGTCCGGCGGCGGCAAGGACATCATCTCGATCGGCCGACGTTGCCTGATCGGCGCGAACGCCGGGGTCGGGATCTCGCTCGGCGACGACTGCGTGGTCGAGGCGGGCTGCTACGTCACTGCCGGCACCAAGGTGCTCGTCCACCTGCCGGGCGCCGCGCCGCGGGTGATGAAGGCGCGCGACCTCTCGGGTGCCAGCAACGTGCTGTTCCGCCGCAACAGCCAGTCCGGTGCCGTCGAGGCGGTGCCGTGGCACGGCGACGGCATCGCCCTCAACGCGGCGCTGCACGCCAACTGACCGCCCCCGCGCAACCACCCCTCCCGGAGACTCGGAGCATGAGAGGACGCGTGGTCGCGGTCGTCGTCGGCCTGCTGGCCGTGGCGATCGTCGCCGTCGTCGGAGTCGTCATCTTCAACGCCGTCGAAGACATCGTCTCGGGTCCGGACGGCGACTGCACCGCCGTCGTGGACGACCACGAGGTCGAGATCTCAGGCACGCAGGCGGAGAACGCCAGCCTGATCGCCGCGATCGCCATCGAGCGAGGTCTGCCCGCCCGCGCGGTGTCGATCGCGCTCGCCACCGCGTTCCAGGAGTCGAAGCTGGTCAACATCGACTACGGCGACCGCGACTCGCTCGGGCTCTTCCAGCAGCGGCCGTCCCAGGGCTGGGGCACCGCCGAGGAGATCCTCGACCCGGTCTACTCCACCAACGCGTTCTACGACGCCCTGGTCCAGGTCGACGGCTACGAGGAGATGGCGATCACCGAAGCCGCGCAGGAGGTGCAGCGGTCGGCATTCCCCTCGGCCTACGCCGACCACGAGGACGACGCCCGCGCGCTCGCCTCGGCGCTCACCGGCTACTCCCCCGCCGCCTTCAGCTGCGACCTCGACGGCGGCGCACCCTCGGCCGACGAGGAGCTCGTCGACTCCGGCCTCACGGCGCGGGCGGACGCCGTACGCGAGGACCTGCTGGACCGGTACGGCGACCTCGACCTCGGCGGGTTCGCCCCCGGCGGCGTGTCGACGGGTCACATGGAGGGCTCGGCGCACTACGAGGGTCGCGCGATCGACGTGTTCTTCCGCCCCGTCAACGACGCCAACCGCACGAGCGGCTGGGCGGTCGCCCACTACCTGGTCGGCAACGCCGCCCGGCTCGAGATCCGCACCGTCATCTTCGACGACCGGATCTGGACCGCGGGCCGTGACGGATGGCGGGACTACGACCCGCCCGAGAGCTCGGGCTCGCAGGAGATCCTCGAGCACCGGGACCACGTCCACGTCGACGTCTTCGGCTGAGCGCAAAAAGAAGCTCTCGCGATCCTGGGAACTTTCCTGCCGGCAGCACGCATCCACACGACACAAGACGTGCTCGCCATCGAAAGGAAAACCCATGTCGAACCCCATCCGCACCGCCACCACCGCCCTCCTCGGTCTCGCCGCGGCCGCCGCCGGCGGCGCGCTCCTCCTGAGCGCCCCGGAGGCCACCGCGGCCGCGCTCGCCCCGTCGACCGTCACGATCCAGGCCGAGGGCACCGACCTCTTCGGCAAGGTCAACAGCACCCGAGCGCTGTGCAAGGCCGACCGCAACGTCATCGTCTACAAGCAGGTCGGCGTCCGTGGCGGCGGCAACGACATCCGCTTCGCCATGGACACCACCGACTCCGACGGCGACTGGAACACCGGCAACACCGGCACCGAGGGCAGGTTCTACGCCAAGGTCACGAAGAACAGCCAGTGCAACGCGGACTTCAGCCCGACGATCCGCGCCACCCGCTGATCCAGCGGCCCCGACCCGTCGAGCGGCACCTCACCCGAGGTGCCGCTCCACGGGCATGTCGCGGTCGTCGCCAGTGGGCGACGAGCTGTTCGTCCAGAGTCTCGCCCGCTAGCTCCGGACGAGCGGGTGAGCCTGGAAGAACTCCCAGATCAGGGCCGTCGCCCCTCGCGGCCACACGTGGCCGAGCCGCTCGATCCGGTAGATGACGTGCGACGCGCCGTCCGCGCAGGACGCGACGGACCGGGTGGCCGGCCGGCCACCGAGGTCGACGTCGGACAGGACGGCGTCACCACAGCCGGATCCCCGGGCCCACGCCCGGTTCACGTCGGGGAACGCGTCGGCCAGCTGGTCGCGGCCGCCTTGGAAGGCGATCAGCGAGGTCGGCCGACCGGGAGCGAACTCGCCGAAGTCGACACCGGCGACGGGAGCGAAGGCGGCGATGCGGTCGGCGAGCTGCTCGGCGACGGCGTAGGTGGTCGTGCCGCCGCGTGAGAACCCCGTCGCGTAGATGCGCCGCTCGTCGACCGGCCACACCTCGGCGACGTGGTCGATGAGCGCGCTGATGTCCTCCACGTCGTTGATGTAGTCGGGGTAGACGACGAGGAAGTCCTCGGTGTCGGCGAGCGCGTCGAACCGGGTGAGCCGGACCATCTCCTCCGGGCTGCCGGGACTGCCGTGGAAGACGAGCACCAACGGCAGCGGCCGTCCGCGCTCGACGGCCGGAGGGGCGTGCAGGAGGTACTCGCCCTCTGATCCGCCGGGCAAGCTGACCCCGAGGCGGAGGTCACCGGCGACGGGCGTCGTCGGGTCCGGCTCGGGAGTCTCGGTGTCGATCAGGATCGCCGGCGTCGAGGACGGCCGGTCGGTCCCCGGCTCCGACTCCTCCGACGAGCAGGCACCGAGCAGCAGCGCGAGCGCGAGCAGCGGGGACAGGCGGCGCATGCGCCGACCGTATCGGGTCAGGCCAGGGTGGCCAGTCGTTCCGCTGCGGCGGCGACCCGCTCGTCGGTGGCGGTGAACGCGACCCGCACGTGGCGGGAGCCGGCGGCGCCGTAGAAGTCGCCGGGGGCAACCAGGATCCCGAGCGCGGCGAGCTCGGCGACGGTCTCCCAGCAGTCCGGGCCGTCCGGGCCGCGGGTGGCCCACAGGTAGAGGGACGCCTCGGAGTGATCGATCCTGAAGCCGGCGGCCTCGAGGGCGGCCTTGAGCGTGGCCCGGCGAGCGGCGTACCGCTCGTGCTGCTCCTCGCTGTGCCGGTCGTCGGCGAGCACGGCGGCCAGCACCCGCTGTTGCGGGCCCGGCATCTGCAGCCCGAGGTTCTTGCGCACCGCGAGCAGCTCCGCCACGACCGACCGGTCACCCGCGACGAACGCGCAGCGGTAGCCGGCCAGGTTCGAGCGCTTCGAGAGCGAGTGGACGGCGAGGATGCCGGCGAAGGTCCCGCCGCAGATGTCGGGATGCAGCACCGAGTACGCGTCGGCGTCCCAGCTGCACTCGATGTAGCACTCGTCGGAGACGAGGAGCACGCCGCGCTCGCGGCACCAGTCCACGACCTTCTTGAGGTGCTCCTTCGGGAGCACCCGGCCGGTGGGGTTGGACGGCGAGTTGATCCACAGCAGTCGCGGGGTCTCCGGGCCGAGCGCGGTCAGCGAGTCGGTCGCCAGCGTGCGCGCCCCCACGAGGGCGGCGCCGACCTCGTAGGTCGGGTAGGCCAGCTCGGGATGGACGACCAGGTCGCCAGGGCCGACGCCGAGGTGGGTCGGCAGCGACGCGATCAGCTCCTTGGAGCCGATCACCGGCAACACCTGGTCGATGTCGAGCCCGGTCACGCCGTGACAGCGCGCGAGCCAGTCGACGACCGCCTGGCGCGTGCCGGGCAGGCCGACGGTCATCGGGTAGCCCGGCGAGTCCGCCGCCTCGCGCAGCGCGGCCTGGGCGACCTCGGGGGTGGGGTCGACGGGGGTGCCGACGGACAGGTCGACGATGCCGTCGGCGTGCGCACGTGCTTGCGCGGCGTACGCCGTCAGCTTGTCCCAGGGGAAGTCCGGGAGCCGCTCGGAGACGGGGTCAGTGGTCAGTGGACTGGGGAGGGAGCGCGGCGATGAACGGGTGGTCCTTGTCGATCACGCCCATCTTGGCCGCGCCACCGGGCGAGCCGAGGTCGTCGAAGAACTGGACGTTGGCGTCGTAGTAGTCCTTCCACTCCTCGGGGGTGTCGTCCTCGTAGAAGATCGCCTCCACCGGGCAGACCGGCTCGCACGCACCGCAGTCGACGCACTCGTCGGGGTGGATGTAGAGCATCCGCTTGCCCTCGTAGATGCAGTCGACGGGGCACTCGTCGACGCACGCGCGGTCCTTGAGGTCCACGCACGGCTGGGAGATGACGTAGGTCACCGGTCCTCCTGATGACTGCGGAAAGAATGCGAAACACGAAACATGTTCGTGTCCACGCTCAGCCTAGTATCCCGGGGGTGACGTCCGCGCACGACCCTCGGGATCCGGGACAGCATCTGCTCGGTCCGCACGTCGTCGGCCTACGGATCGTGGTCCGCCGGCTGCTCCGCGGCGAGACCGGCCCGTCCGGTGGACCGGCGATGACCGACCTGCTGGGCGTCTGCATCGCGTGGGGTGACGGCCGGTGCGTCGTGCGGCCGGAGGACGGCGAACCGGTCGAGATCGCGATCGGCGACATCGTCTCCGGCAAGCCGGTGCCGCCGCGGCCGTCGGTCCGGATGCGGGTGTCCGCACGCGAGGCGGAGCTGCACACGGCATCGCTCTGGGCGACGGTCGAGACGGTCCCGCTCGGCGAGTGGGTGCTGCGGACCGACACCGCGCCCGTCGGTCGGCTCCGACGTCGCGGCAACTCGTGCCTGGCGATGGGCGACCCGGGCCTGCCGTTCGAGGCCGCGGCCGCCGCCGTCCGGCAGTTCTACGACGACCGCGGGCGGCCGCCGTACGTCCAGGTCGAGGCGGGCTCGCCCGAGGAGGACGCGTTCGTCGCAGCCGGCTGGGAGGTCGATCCCACCGGCGACGCCGAGCACCGGCTGGCGTCGCTGACCCAGGTACGGCGCCTCCTCCGTGCCGCCTTCGAGCCGACCTCGCTCGTGGCTGACGGGCCGCGTGCGGTCGCGACGATCGCCGGTCGGGCGCGCGGCGAGGCCGCGGTCGACGGCGACTGGATCGGCGTGCACGCGATCGAGGTCGACCCGGCTCACCGCCGTCAGGGGCTGGCGACCGCCGTCCTCGCCGAGCTCCTCGAGTGGGGCGCCGAGCAGGGCGCGACTACGGTCTGGCTGCACGTCGAGACCGACAACGCGCCCGCGCTCGCGTGGTACGACGGCCTCGGCCTGGCGCGGCACCACACCTGTCGCTACCTGACCGCCCCCAGCGCGGCGAGCCGGTCGCCCTCGACCCGGTAGGTCTTCCACTGCTCCATCGGCCGACCGCCGAGGGCGTCGTAGAACTCGATCGCGGGGGTGTTCCAGTCGAGGACCACCCACTCGAACCGCTGGTACCCGCGGTCGAGCGCGATCCGCGCGAGCGCGACCAGGAACGCCTTGCCGAAGCCGTGGCCGCGGTGCTCGGGCTCGACGAACAGGTCCTCGAGGTAGAGGCCCGGCACGCCGGTCCAGGTGGAGTAGCTGCGGTACCAGACCGCCACCCCGACGACCCTGCCATCGAGCTCCGCGACCAGGGCGGAGGCCACCGCGTCGTCGCCGAAGAGCCAGCGCTCGACCAGGTCCTGGGTGTTCGTCACCGCGTCGGGCTCGCGCTCGTAGATCGCGAGCTCGCGGACCAGCCGCAGGATGTCGGCGGCGTCGTCGACCGTCGCGACCCGGATCCCGGCCGGCAGCTCCACGGTGGTGCTCATCCCGGGGCTCACCCGAGGGCGAGGAAGGTCAGCAGGTCCTGCCGGGTCAGCACCCCGACCGGCTTGCCGTCCTCCTGCACGAGCACGGCATCGGCGGACTCGAGCATCGCCGCCGCGTCGGAGGCGTCCTCGGTCGAGCCGACGGTCGGCAGCGGTGGCGACATGTGCTTCTCCACCGGGTCGGTGAGTCGGGCGCGACCGGCGTAGAGCGCGTCGAGCAGAGCGCGGTCGGAGACCGATCCGGCCACCTCGGCCGCCACGATCGGCGGCTCGGCGCGGACGACGGGCATCTGCGAGACGCCGTACTCCTGCAGGATCGCGACCGCCTCGGCGATGGTCTCGTTGGGGTGGGTGTGCACGAGGTCGGGCAACGTACCGGTCTTGCCGCGCAGCACCTCGCCGACGGTGCGGGCGGTGTGCGGCTGCCCGTTGGGGAAGCCGTACTGCGCGAGCCAGTCGTCGTTGAAGACCTTGGTCAGGTAGCCGCGACCCGAGTCCGGCAGCAGTACGACGATCACCGCGTCGTCGCCCTCGGGCGTCCCGGAGATCTCGCGGGCGAGCTGGGCGGCCGCGAACGCCGCCATGCCGGACGAGCCGCCGACGAGCATCGCCTCCTCCCGCGCCAGCCGCCGGGTGAACGCGAACGAGTCGGCGTCGGACACCTCGATCACCCGGTCGGCGACGGTGCGGTCGTAGGTCTCGGGCCAGAAGTCCTCGCCGACGCCCTCGACCAGATAGGGGCGGCCGCTGCCGCCGGAGTAGACCGAGCCGGAGGGGTCGGCGCCGACCACCTGGATCGCGGGGTTCTGCTCCTTGAGGTAGCGGCCGACGCCGCTGATCGTGCCGCCGGTGCCCATCCCGGTGACGAAGTGCGTGATCCTGCCCTCGGTCTGCCGCCAGATCTCGGGACCGGTCTCCTCGTAGTGCGAGCGCGGGTTGTGCGGGTTGGAGTACTGGTCGGGCTTCCACGCCCCCGGCTGCGAGGACAGCCGATCGGACACGTTGTAGTAGGAGTCGGGGTGCTCCGGCGGCACCGCGGTCGGGCAGACGACCACCTCCGCGCCGTACGCCTTGAGCACGTTGCGCTTGTCCTCGCTGACCTTGTCGGGGCAGACGAAGATGCAGTGGTAGCCCTTCTGCTGGGCCACCATCGCCAGTCCGACACCGGTGTTGCCGGACGTCGGCTCCACAATGGTGCCGCCCGGCTGGAGCTCGCCGGACTCCTCGGCGGCCTCGATCATGCGGCTGGCGATCCGGTCCTTCACCGAGCCGCCGGGGTTGAGGTACTCCACCTTGGCCAGCACCAGCGGCCCCTTGCTGTCACTGCCGTCCCCGCCGCCGACGCCGTCCAGGCAACGGTTCAGCCGGACGAGCGGGGTATTCCCGATGAGGTCCAAGAGGGACTCGGCGTACTCCATGACCTCAACTTAGACGACCCGACATCGGGGCGCTTCCCGACCAATCCGGCGGCGCTGTCGCACCGAACCACGCCTTGTGGTGTGGGTCACACGGACCGGCACCGAGGGAAGGGACTGAACCAATGAAATTCCGCACCGTTGCCGGCCGATCGAAGGCCGCGCTGGCGTTGACCGGGGTCGGGGGAGCGCTCCTGGTCACCGGCATGGCCGGCCTGGGGCCCACCCCTGCCAACAGCTCGAGCCACCGGGAGGCCCCACTCATCGCCGGACTCCCCCAGTACGACACGACCGACCTCTACGCGTTCCGCAGCCCCGACCGCCGGAACACCGTCACGCTCATCGCCAACTGGATCCCGTTCGAGGAGCCGGCCGGAGGCCCGAACTTCTACTCCTTCGCGACCGACGCCCGCTACAACATCAAGATCGACAACGACGGCGACGCCAGGCCGGACGTGACCTTCCGCTGGACGTTCGAGGACCACTACGTCAGCGAGGACACGTTCCTCTACGCCACCGGCCCGGTGACGTCGCTCCGGGACGTGAACCTCAACTACTACCAGACCTACCGCCTCGAGAAGGTGGCCGACGGTCGGACGACGGTGCTGGTCAAGCAGCGCCGGGTCGTCCCCTCGGACGTCGGGGAAGCCTCGATGCCGAACTACGGCGCCCTGCGGTCGGCCGGGGTGACCAAGGCCGGGCCGGACGGCAGCTACCGCACGTTCGCGGGCCAGGCGGAGGACCCGTTCTTCCTCGACCTCCGAGTCTTCGACCTGCTCTACGGGGGCGACTTCTCCGAGTCCGGCGACGACACGCTCGCCGGGTTCAACGTGAACTCGGTCGCTCTCCAGGTGCCTCGCTCGGAGCTCGCCCTCCAGGGGAGGACGGCGGCGAACCCCATCGTCGGCATCTGGTCCACTACGGACCGCCGCGGTGTCGACGGCAGCTACCGTCAGGTCTCGCGACTCGGTATGCCGCTGGTCAACGAGGTGGTCATCCCGCTCAAGGACAAGAACAGGTTCAACGCGTCTGCCCCGCGCAACGACGGCCAGTTCCTGGACTACGTCACCGAGCCCGAGCTGCCCAAGCTGATCGAGGCGGTGTACGGCGTGCCCGCGCCCGCGGAGCCGCGCAACGACCTCGTCTCGGTGTTCCTCACCGGCGTGGACGGGCTCAACAAGCCCGCCGGCGTCACTCCGAGTGAGCAGCTGCGACTCAACATGACGACGCCGGTCTCGGACGACCCCGACTCGCTCGGTGTCATCGGCGGGGACAACCAGGGCTTCCCGAACGGTCGGCGCCTGGCGGACGACGTCATCGACATCGCGCTGCAGGTCGTCGAGGGTGAGCTGGTGGGTCAGCCGAACGACCTGGCTGACGGCGTGGACGCCAACGACGTGGAGTTCAGGGACACGTTCCCCTACCTGGCCCTGCCGGCCAGCGGCAGCGACGCGTCGCCCCACCCGGCGACGGCGCCGGCGCCGAAGGACCAGCAGGACGGTGTCGAGGAGTTCTTCAACAACGGCGTCCTGCCGCTGATCCTCACCGGTGCCGGGGGTGGCGGCCTCCTCGCGGGTGCCGTGCTGCTGGTGCGGGCGCACCGGCGGCAGCCTCGGCTGCAGCCGGCCACTGCCTGATCCGATCGCCGTCCGGCCGCGCGTGATCCACGCACGGCCGGGCGGCCCCCAACCCCCAGGAACCCCCATGCGGAAGTACGCCCTCGTCCTCGCCGTCTCCGTCGCCCTCGCCGTCTCCGGCGGGATCGGTCTCTCCAGCCGGTCCGATCCCCCGTCCGCGGAACCGATCGCGGCCGACCTCCGCATCACACCAGGAGACGGTCGCAACCTGACCGCCGTCATCGATCGCCTCGAGGAGACCCTGCGCCGGGTCCCCGACGACCACCTGACCTGGGCAACCCTGGCCCTGGCCTACGTCGAGCAGGTGCGGGTGAACGGCGACGTCGCTCTCTACGACGAGGCCGAGGAGGCGGTCGACCGATCCCTCGAGATCCAGCCGGACGACAACGTCGCAGCGCTCACGGCCACCAGCGCTCTGCACGGGGTGAAGCACGAGTTCCGGGACGCACTGGCGTCCGCCGACGCAGCTCTGGAGATCGACCCCTTCCACCCCACGGCGCTCGTCCTCCGCGTGGATGCCCTCACCGAGCTGGGGCGCTACGCCGACCAGCTCGCCGCCCTCCGCACCGCAGACCGGCGCCAGCCCGGAGTCCCGGTGGCTGTGCGGTTCGCCTACGCCTACGAGCTGCGCGGCGACCTGCCGCGAGCCACGGCCATCCTGCGCCGGAGCGCGACGTCCGCCACTGGCGGCGACCGGGCGCACGTGCTGACTCTCCTCGCCGACCTCGAGCGCCGCCGCGGGCGCACGACCGAGGCCGGGCGGCTGCTCGGGGTCGTGCGTCGCATCGACCCCGGCTATCTCCCCGCACTCATCTCCCGGGCCCGGTTGGCGACGGCGACCGGCCGGCTCGGCCGGGCCGCTCGGCTCTGGGATCGGGTGGTCGCCAGGGCGGACCATCCTGAGCACCACGTCGAGCTCGGGGAGATCTACGCCGCGACCGGCCGTCACCGGCTCGCCCACCAGCAGCTCGACCCGCTCGAGGAGTACGCCACCGAGCTGGACAGCGTCTCCCTCGGCCGCGAGCTCGACGTCGCGCTGTTCATGGCCGACCACGCCGATCCCGAGGTCGGCCTGGCCGCAGCGCGGGCCGAGTGGGACAGCCGCAAGGGCATCCCCGCCGCCGACGCGCTCGGCTGGACCCTGCACCGGACGGGGCAGAGCCGCGCTGGGTTGCGGTTCGCCAGGATCGCCACCCGCCTCGGTACCCCGGACGCCGGCTTCTGGATCCATCGTGGACTGATCGAGGCGTCGCTCGGGCTCGCCGGCCCCGCTCGACGGCACCTCGCCTACGCCTTGCGGCTCGACCCTGGGATCTCACCGGCGCAGCGGCAGCGGGCCGCGCGCGTCCTCGATCGGCTGACCTGAGCCTCCGCCAGGGGGACCCGCTCCGTAAGGTGGGGCGCGTGACGAAAGCAGCAGCGGCACGGAAGCTGGCCGCTGCCGCCCTCTACGGCGGCGGCGGCGTTTCCGCGCTCGGCGCCGGGATCTACGGCGTGCTGGTCGCCGAGGCGAAGCTCGCCCGCCGCACGATCGGCGAGGCCAACGACGTGCCGCCGAACTCGACCGGCTGGTACGGCCGCGGTCGGCCCGGCCCGGCGATCCGGATCGCGCTGCTCGGCGACTCGAGCGCCGCCGGCTACGGCGTGGAGCGCGTCGAGGAGACGCCGGGCGCTCTCATCGCCAGCGGCGTGGCGCGGCACGCGGACCGGCGGGTCTACCTCAAGGAGGTCTGCGTCGTCGGCGCGCGCTCGTCCGACCTGGCGGCGCAGATCGACCGGGCCCTCCCGATCGAGCCCGAGGTCGTGTTGATCATGATCGGCGGCAACGACGTGACCCACACGGTGCTGCCGTCGCAGTCGGTCCGGTACCTCTCCGAGGCCGTACGACGCCTCACCGCCGCCAGTGCCAAGGTCGTCGTGGGCACCTGTCCCGATCTCGGCACCATCCAGCCGATCGCTCCGCCGCTGCGGCAGGTCGCCCGCACCTGGTCCCGCCGGCTGGCGGCCGCCCAGACGATCGCCACCATCGAGGAGGGCGGACGGACGGTGTCGCTCGGCTCGGTGCTCGGGCCGGAGTTCGCCGCCGCTCCCGGGGTCCTGTTCGGTCCCGACCGGTTCCACCCGTCCGCCGCGGGCTACCGCGCCTGCGCCAACGTGCTGCTCCCCTCCGTGCTGGCCGCCCTCGACGAGGCGCCCGTCGAGGAGATCACGCTCGAGGCCTACCGGGGCGAGGGCGTGCTGCCGATCTCCCGGGCCGCCGTCCAGGCCGTCAACGAGCCGGGCACCGAGCTCGGCGGCACCGAGGTCGCGGGGAGGCGCGCGGGTGTCCGTGGTCTCTGGGTCGAGCTGCGCCACCGGCGCCGCCGGCCGCAGGTCGCGGCGGAGGCGCCCGACGAGCACGAGGCCGTCGGAAGCGTCGACCAGTCCCCGAAATGACCGAAGGCCCCGGATCGCTCCGGGGCCCTCGGCTTTGCTTCTGTGGTCGAGGAGGCCTTCGCCTCCCGCGCCACGGATACGTCACGGTGGTGGCGTCTCGAGACCTCAGTCCGACTGGAGGATGGCCAGGATCCGCAGCAGGTTGGTGTAGATCCAGACCAGGCTCACCGTGAGCGCGAACGCCGCCCGCCACGACTCCCTCTCGGGGATGCCGTTGCGGACGCCCTGCTCGATGAAGTCGAAGTCGAGGATCAGCATGAACACGCCGAGCACTAGGCCGGCGATCGAGAAGATCAGGCCCAATCCGCCGAAGCCGAAGAGGCCGAGCTCGCTCCCGAAGAGGCCGAGCACGAGCTCCATCATGCTGAGCGCCACCATGCCGAACATCGCGGCGATCACGAAGGTGCGGAACCTCTGGCCGACCTTGATCTCGAAGAACTTGTACGCCGCCAGCGTGCCCGCGAACGCCGCGAACGTGCCGAGCACAGCCTGGACGACGATGCCGCCGTACTGCTCGCTCGGGAACGCGGCGTCGTAGAACTTGCTGAGCGCGCCCAGCGCGACACCCTCGAGGGCAGCGAACGCCAGCACCAGCGGCGGGCTCACGACGCGCTTGAACGAGTTCACCATCGAAAGGGCGAAGGCGCCCAGCGAGCCGATCAGGATCGCGGCCATCAGCGTGCCGGCGGCGGCCTCGTCCTCGATCGCGGGAGTCAGCACCCACGTCGCCGCGGCGGTCAGAAATACGACACCGAGAGTCATCGCGCTCGACTGCACGACGGAGTCGATCGTCATCCGACCCGCGGTCGGCGGGGCGGTGGGCGGAGCGTAGCCCGGTTCGCCGCCGAGGCCCTGCGGCGACGGCGCGTATCCCGGGTACGACGTCTGGCCGTACGGGGAGGCTTGGTTGAACTCCTCCGACCGACGGAACACGGGGTTGTTGCTCTGCATGGTCTCCTCCGAAGGGATTCCTGAGTAGGTGACTCCCAGTCTAGGCAGTCAGATACCCGAACAACGCTCCGAGACCCCCGGACGTTCCCGCTCAGCGCCCGGTGATGGTCACTGTGACCGGCCCCTCGGAGGCCGGCGTGACGTGCACCATCCGGCCCGGTCGGCGGACGGCGGTGCCGCCGGTGACGCTGACCTGGAAGCCGTCGGGGTAGTGCAGCGGACTGACGAAGATCTCCGTCGGCGCCGCGATCCCGGGGTCCGGTCGGTAGCGGAACCGGAAGTCACCGGAGCCGGCGTCGAACGACATCGCGGTCGGGACGCCGGCGACCGCCTGCGCGTAGGTCCGCACCAGCCGGCGCAGCTTCTCGGTCTTGACGGTCGTGAGGTCGGCGTCGTCGGCGAACATGCCCTGGGCGTCGTCGGCGGTGGTCGGGTCGTCCCAGCGCTTGTAGGCCCAGTGCAGCCAGCCCATCAGGTGCTCGTCGGCGACTGCGGCATCGATCTCGATCGCCCGCAGGTTGTCGGTCGCCCCCCACTCGCTCATCATCGGCACCGCTCTCATCGCGGCTGCCTGGTCGAGCGCGTGCGCGTTGCGGTCGCGGCTGAACGCCCAGCAGTTCTCGACATCGCCGCCCGGGATCCCCTGCGACTCGAGGAACACGTCCGGGCAGTAGTTGTGCCACGACAGCCCGAGCCGCCGCTCCCCCGCCATCGGCTCGAGGAAGGTCGGGATCTTCTGTCCGCCAGCGAACTGCTGCGGCTCCCACCAGACGATGTTCTCGGTATCGATGGCCCGGATCGCCGCGGTGGCCTGCTCGTAGGCCGGTTGCAGCTCGTTGGTGTACGACGCCTGGCAACCCGCCAGGAGGCAGGTCGGCCACTCCAGGCCCATCCAGGGCTCGTTGATCAGGTCGTAGCCCATCAGGTAGGGCTGCTCCTGCCACCAGCGCGCGGCGACCTCCCAGGCCGCGACCCAGCCGTCGAGCAGGCCGTGCTGGTCGGCCCAGAACTGGTCGAACACCGTCGACACCTCGGGCGTCCAGTAGCCCATCGGGAACGGCAGGTTGACCGGCGGGAGCAGGTGGAACGGCGCGGGCCGGATCATCGCCCAGTCCGGCACTCCCTCGCCGCCGTACGTCTCGTGCCACATGTCCTGGTGCGCGTCGAGCTGCATCCAGATGCCCTGCTCGGTCAGCAGGTCCATCACCCGCTGCCACCGGTCGCGGTAGGCCGGGTCTCCGACCCCGGCCTGCTCGGGAGTGATCCCGGCCCAGAGGGTGCCGAGCCGCACCCCGTTGAAGCCGAAGCGCTTCAGCCAGCGAGCGTCGGCGGCGGTGAAGCCGGCCCGGGTGGCCGGCGGGACGTACGGCGCGCGCTTCCACACCAGGTTGAAGCCGTGCACGATCACGACCCGGCCGTGCTGGTCGACCATCCACCGGCCCTTGCGGCGCAGCTGCGGCAGGTCCGGTTCAGGGGCGGCCACGGCTGCAGGTGCCGTGACCGCCGAGCGACCGTCGCGAACGGCGTCAGCGCCCGGCGTGATGCCGACCAGCAAGGCGGCAACGACCAGCGCGATAGAACACGTTCTACGTCGGCTCACGTCAGGACAACGAACCGGGGCCGGGAAGGTGACTACCTCCGCCGGAGGCGGACGACCGTGTCCCGGACCTGCATCGGGCCGTCCGGCATCTGCTGCTCGCGCACGGGCGCGTCGACCACCTCGGGCTCCCAGTCGTCGGAGGCCCCACCCTCCACACCGAGGGCGGCCAGCACCTGCTCGGGCGGGAACATCAATCCGCGGCCGTGCGACTCCCGAGCACCGGTCTCTACGTCGTCGGGGTGGTGGGCGACGACGAGCAGCCGGCCCCCGGGCGCCACGGCTGCGGCGAGCCGGCGGTAGACATCGTCGAAGTCCTCGCGCGGCACGTGCATGAAGTGAGCCGAGACCAGGTCGAAGCCTTTGGTACGGCGAGGAGCGCGTGGCGGGCGGTCGGACAGCACGTCGTACTCCCCCACCCTGACCCGGCGGTCGACACCGCGCTCGATCGCGTGCTGCGCCGTCCGGTCGAGCGCCACTCGGGACACGTCGAGAGCGGTGACGTCCCAGCCCTGCTCGGCGAGCCAGATCGCGTCGGCGCCCTCGCCGCAGCCGATGTCGCACGCGCGGCCGGGGGTCAGGTCGGCGGTCTGCTCGACCAGCCGCTGGTTGGGCTTCCCGCTCCAGACCCGCTCGCTGCCGCCGTACCGCTCGTCCCAGAACTCGCGAGTCAGCGCCTGGCGCAGCTCCTCCAAGGTGGCGTCGTCGTGGTGATGCTCGTGCGTCATGCCGACCACTCTGCCGCTTCATGTCGACCTGAAGGCAAGCGGAATCCTTGGATCGGTGGCGCGCGGCCTTAGGTGCGTGGCCGGCCCCGATGTAGCCGACCCCTGTGCGGGAGAAGTCTGAGGTCATCACGAACCGCCCGATCCCAGGGTTTCCCGAAAGGCATCATCATGAGCACCAGTCAGTTCTCCGGCCCCCGCCGCCGCACCGCGGCCCTCCTGGCCGCCGGGGCCGTTGCCGCCGGCGCCCTCGGCCTCCCGCCCGCGCCCGGCCAGGCCGCCGGGTGGGACGACTCCTTCACGCTCGCGGCCGACAACTCCGGCTTCAGGAACGTGTCGGTCGTCAGCACCGGCGCCGGCGACGCGGTCGCCCTGTGGATCGACGGCGACACCGGCGCGGACCGGGTCCGCGCCCGCGTAGCCGTGGACGGGACGTGGGGCCCCGCCACCTGGGTGTCCCCTCAGGGCGTCGACACCGAGTACGTCGAGGTCGTCGCCAACGACGACGGCGACGTCGCCGCGACCTGGGTCGCGCAGTACGACGGCGTCAACTGGAAACCGCGCGGCGCCCGACTCGAGGACGACGGCACCTGGTCACCGGCGATCGACCTGTGGCACACCGCGGCGACGTACGACTCGGTGTCGTCGGCCATCGACGGCGACGGCACTCTCCACGTAGCCTTCCGCGCCGCCGTTGCCGGCAAGGAGACGGTCCAGGTCCGGACGTGGGAACCCGGCCTCGCCACGACCGGCAAGGCCATCGCCACCGAGTTCGGGGCATCGGTGTCCGTCGACGCCAACGAGGCCGGCCAGGCGGTGCTCGCCTATGGGACCGACGAGTCCATCGACGGCGTCTACGCGGCCGAGTTCACCCCCGGCGGCGGATGGAACGAGCCCGAGCAGGTCTCGTTCCTCACCGCATCCGCTCGCGACCCTCAGGTCGTCATCGACGGAGCCGGGCGCAGCACGATCTTCTTCAACGGCAAGGTCGGCGACGACTCCAGCGACTGGCGCGTCCACGCCACGACCGAGAACCAGGCCGGGACCGGCTGGACCGGCCTCGGCGTCATCTCAGCCCCCGGCAAGACGACGTCGTTCCTCTCGGCCGACACCGACGCGACCGGTCGCACCCTCGTCGCCTGGCAGACCAACGTCGACGGCTTCTACGACGCCGCCTACGCGGCCCGGCCGAGCACCGGCGGCGCATGGGGCCCGGCGACCTCGCTCAACGTGCCGGACCACAGCTGGATTTACCTCTACCCCGAGGTCAGCGTGAGCGACAGCGGGACCCAGCTCATCGACTACGTCTCCGGCGGCACTCGGATCACGAAGTACCGCACTCATCCGGCTCTGAGCTTCTCCACGCTCAACCACGGCGCGGGCTATGACGAGGTCAGCTACCGGATCGAGGCCGACGTCGACAACGCGGGCAACGCCGCGCTGATCGGGTACTGGGACCCGGCGGTGGGCTTCGACGAGATCCGCGCCCGGCTCCTCGACCGCGCCGGCCCGACGACTACCCTCACCGCGCCGCTGCCCAACACCACGAAGGGCACCGCGATCCGGCTCGCCTGGACGGCGGCCGACGAGGTGTCCGGCGTCAAGACGACCGACGTCTCGGTGAAGTCGGCGGCGTGGAACCAGGCCGGCTTCGGCCAGAGCACCAACGCGGTCGACGACTCGGTGGTGGATCACGCCAAGTACACGGGGACGCCGGGCTCGACGTACTGCTTCATCGCCCGCTCCGTCGACAACGTCAACAACCTGGGCGCCGGCTCGCCCGAGCGGTGCACAACCCTGCCGGTCGACGACGCGTCCCTGGTCGGCCCCGTCTGGACGCGGGTCTCGGACGTCACCGGTCACTACCTGACGACCCTCAGCACGACCAAGACGAAGGGTGCCAGGCTCGTCCTCAACGGCGTCAAGGCGAAGCGGCTGGGCTTGGTGATCCACCGGTCCGCCAACGGCGGCAAGGCGGTCGTCAAGCTCGGCACCGAGGTCCTGAGGACCGTGAACTTCAAGGGCACCGGCAAGCGACGGGTCGTCAAGCTGGCCACGTTCGACGAGATCCGCTCCGGCAAGGTCGTGATCAGGGTGGTGACCGAGGGCAAGCGCGTCGCCGTCGACGGCCTGTTCGTCGCGAAGTGACGGGACAGCTCGGCACGGCATAGCGGAACTCCGTGCGGCCGGTCCTGAGGACCGGCCGCACGGCCGTGTCGGGGTGTACTTCGGGCGGTGCCCCCGCTGGGGTTCGAACCCAGACTGAATCGCTTTTAAGGCGACTTCCTCTAACCGGTTGGGATACAGGGGCGAGTCGGCGCTGCCGTCAGCAAGTCTCGGTCATAAGTACGTCTGGCGGGGGTGTACGGCGTGCGCGCCGGCGACCCGGTCGAGGAACAGCAGCCCCTGGCAGTGGTCCATCTCGTGCTGGAGCGCCCGGGCCTCGAACGCGTCGGTCGCGACCGTGACCTGCTCACCGGTGCCCGGCAGCTGACCGGTGACGACGAGCCGGCTCGCGCGCTTCACGTCGCCGGTGAAGTCGGGGACGCTCATGCACCCCTCGCGGGCGCGGTCGTTGCGGCTCGCCTCGACGACCTCGGCGTTGCAGAGCACGAAGGTGCCGTGGTGGGTCCGGGCCTTGGGGTGCGCCGACACGTCGACGCAGAAGAGCTGCGCGGCGATGCCGACCTGCTGCGCGGCCAGCCCGACGCAACCGGGGCTGACCCGCATCGTCGCGACCAGGTCGGCCGCCAGCTGGACCCACACCGGATCGGCGGGGTCGACGCGCGCGCCGGCCGTCGCCAGGACGGGGTCCGGCGCGCGCACGACCTCGAGAACCCGACCCGCCAGGTCGAGCTCGGCCTCGGTCCACGCCGCCAGCCGGTCGCTGTCCGCCTCGCTCACAGGTCGTCGGCCTCGGCCGCCCGCAGCGTGGCAGTGACTCCGACTCCGTGAGCAGCGGCCTTGATCGCGGCCTCGACGGCTGCGGCGTCGGCGCCGGCCGGGAGGTCGAGCTCGGCGACGAGCAGGTAGAGGTCGCCGGCGAGCCGGGTGGTCAGGTCGGTGATGTTGCCTCCGGCGGTGGCCACCTCCCCGACGACGGCGGACACGATGCCCGGCCGATCGCCGCCGTGCACGGTCAGCACCCACGAGCTGCCCCCGGTGCCCGGCGTCGGCTCGTCGGTCACGGGGCGGACGGCCACGTCGAGGTCACCGTCCGCGGTCAGTGGCGCGAGCGCCTGCTCGATGTCGCGGGGGCCGACCGGCCCGCTGGCACCCTCGGTCGAGCACAGCAGCATCATCGCGAAGTGCCCCCGGAGCAGGGTCATCGTCGAGTCCTCGATGTTGAGCCCGAGACCGGCGAGCCCGTCGGTCGCCGCGGCGATGATCCCGGGTCGGTCGTGGCCGAGGACGGTGACGGCGTACAAGGAGGTCATGCGCAGCATCCTCCCAGGCAGCGGCCCCGAGCCCGAGCTCGCGAGGGTTCGGATCAGGCCGCGGGTCGAGTGCGCCGACGGGGATGCGCCGCGAAGCAAGCGACCCCGTGGCGAGTATCGAGACCAAATCAGTCGATCGAGACCTCGACGTCGACCGACCCCTCGTTGTCGCCGTACGCACCCGGTGTGCCGTAGAACCCGTACGCGTCGGCGAAGCCGACGTAGAGGGTCGTCGCGTCCTCGGGTACGACGACCTCCTGGACCTCGCCGTCGCCGGTCTCGCCGTCGCCGATGAAGAACGGCTCGCCGAGCCCGGGCTCCTGGGTCGTCTCGTCGTCGGCGCCGCTCAGGTCGACCACGGCGTCGTCGGGTTGCGTGGGCTGGTCGTCGCCGACGAACACGCCGACGACGAACAGGGTCCGGTCGGCGAAGGTGACGCCGGCGATGCCGTTGAACGCGGTGATGCCGGTGGAGCCGAAGGAGATGTTGCCGCCGTCGGGCGACTCCGGCTCGCAACCGCTGCACGCGGACAGCTCGCCCTCGACCGACGGGAACGAGACCGTGCCGGCGCCGTCGACGTCGACCGACACGGGCCGAGTGCCGGGGTCGCTCAGCTGGGCCTCCATCTCCTCGCTGGCGCCGGCCAGGTAGATGTCGGACGTGGCGGGCACCTCGACCGTCTTCGTCTCGCCACCCGTCAGCAGGATGACGGCCGCAGCGGTCCCGGCGACGCCCACGGCGCCGGCAGCGACCGCCGCGCCGAGCTTGACCGCGAGACCCTTGGAGATCCCGCCACCGACCGCGTGCGAGGTGTGGCCCGCTGCTTGGACGCCGCCGCCGGCGACTCCCTGGCCGGTTCCGGCCGCGCCCGACGCCGAGGCTCCGCCTGCGGCCGCCGGTGTGCCCGCGCCCGGCGCCGCGACGCCTCCCAGCACTCCGCCCTGCGGCGTGACCACGCCACCGGCGGCAGCGACCTGCCCGCTCGCGCCCGTGCCTGCCACCGAGGCGGCGCCGCCCGCTGCCCCGCCGGCGCCGGCACCGCCCGTTCCGACCGCGCCCGCGCCGAGCCCGGCCGCACCGCCGGCGGCAGCGCCCGCCGCGGACGCCCCGCCCCCGGTGGCCAGCACGAGGACCGGCACCGCACCTGCGACGCCCGCCGCGCCGGCCAGGCCGGCTGCGACCCTCCAGTCGGCGCCGTGCCGCTGCTCGGCGAGCTGGTCGACCGCCGCGACCATCGCCGCAGCCGATCCCGGCCGCGTCGCCGGATCGGCCGCCAGCACCGGCCCGAGCAGCCAGGCAACGCCGGGATCGAGGTCCGCCACGCTGGGGGGCAGCGTCGGCTCACCTCGGAAGAGGTGCGCCAGGAGCGCGCCCGCGGAGTAGAGATCGCTGCGGGCGGTCGGCGGCTGCCCCGTGAGCACCTCGGGGCTGGCGTAGGCCCGGTCCGCGGGTCCGTCGACGAGGCGCACGGCGCCGTCGTCGTTCACGAGGACCGTCGCCGGGCCGACGGCGCCGCTGACGCCCCCGGCCTCGTGCAGCCGGGCCAGCTCCGTCAGCAGGCCGCGGCCCACCGCCAGCACCTGCGGCTCGGTCAGGCCTCGGGCTGTGCTCATGTTGCGGGAACCTACGCTCGGCGCGACCGCCGCGCAGACGTTTCGGCCGAGTCGGCCGAGTCGGCCGAGCCGGTCAGTCGACCAGCGACCAGGCGATGCCGTCGAGGATGTCGGTCTCCGCGACCGTCACCGTCTCCACCGTCGTCCGACGCAGCACGCGGGACACGATCAGCGCGCCCGCGTCGATCACGTCCGCGCGACCGGGGTGCACGTAGCCCAGGGCGAGCCGTTGCGCGCGGGTGGCGTGGACCAGGTCGTCGACCGTGCCGTGGACCGCCTCGATGTCGAGCACCTGGCCGTGGATGACGTCCCGGTCGTAGGCCCGCAGCCCGAGCACGCCGGCGGCGACCGTCGTCACCGTGCCGGCGATGCCGATCACGGCCGCGGCCGCTGCCGGGTCGACGGGGCATTCGTCGAGCGCGGCGTCGATCGCACTCACGCAGGACGCGATCTGCTCCTGTGTCGCGGGGTCGCCACCGAGGCACCGCTCGTGGAGGCGCACCGAGCCGATGTCCATGGAGTACGCCCTGAGGGCGTCGTCCTCGTCCCCGGTCGGGCGCTCGCCCAGGATCAGCTCCGTGGACCCGCCGCCGACGTCGAGGACGAGGACGGGATCCGGGAGCAGGTCGGTGCCCCGCAGGGCACCGTCGAACGCGAGCCTGGCCTCCTCGTCGCCGGACAGGACCTCGGGCTCGATCCCGAGCCGGGCCCGGACGCCGGCCGTGAACTCGGCCGCGTTGTCCGCGTCCCGGGTCGCCGACGTGGCGCAGAACCGCACCCGCTCGGCGCCGTGCTCGGTGATGAGCGCGGCGTACTCGTCGATGGCCGCGAACGCCCGCGCCAGCGCTTCCGGGGCCAGCCTGCCGGTCGCGTCGACGCCCTGCCCGAGCCGGACCATCCGGCTCTCCCGCACAGCGACGTCAGGCAGGTCGCCGACGAGGAGCTTGATCGTGTTCGTCCCGCAGTCGATGGCGGCGACGGTGGTCGGTTTCGAGGCTCCTCGCTGCACTCGTCGCACCTCAACCACCGGAGGGAGCCTCGGGCGTGACGCAGGGACCCGTCTCCCACCAGTCGCCGAGCAGCTCGAGCACCTCGTCCCCGAGCGGGTTCACCCCCGGCCCCGCGGCCAGGGAGTGGGCAGCAAGGACGTGCAGGCACTTCACCCGGTCGGGCATGCCGCCGGCCGAGATGCCCTCGATCTCCGGGACCTCCAGCCCGGCCGACTCACCCACCGCGGCCCGGTCCGCCAGGTAGGCGACGTGAGCGAGCCGATATGCCTCCGCGAGGCCGGGGTCGGACGTGAGCCGGTCCTGCATGGTCCGCATCAGGCCCGATGCCTCGAGGGTGCCGATCCGCGAGTTCACCCGCGGGCAGGTCAGGTAGTACGTGGTCGGGAACGGCGTCCCGTTCGGCAGTCGCGGCTCGGTCGTCACCACGTCCGGGTTGCCGCACGGGCAGCGGTGCCCGATCGCGTGGATGCCGCGCGGCGGTCGGCCGAGCTGCGCCGCGATCACCGCCTCGTCCGCAGAGGTCACGAGGTCACGCCCTAATCCTCCGACCCCACGATCCGCTTCTGCGGGGGCGGCGGGATCTCGGTCGGCGGGTCGCCGGCGACCTTGACCGAGGACCACACGCCGTCGTACCACGCCGGTGCCTCGTCGTCGCCGGACGACGACGGGTCGTCGAGCTCGGCGTCGGTCAACGGGTCGCCGTTGGCGTCGACGACCACGAACGGCGTCTCGCCCGGCAGCACGTAGCCCAGCTTCCGGGCCTCCTGCATGACGAACGCCGGGTCCTTGCGGCGGTCCGTCTCACGCTGGAGCTCGTCGATCGCCGACTCCTTCTCCTCGATCAGCGTCTCGAGGTCGTCGATCTGGTGCCGCTGCTGCAGGTAGGCGCGCAGGGACGACGCGTAGGACACCGCGAGGACCGCGAGGACCAGCACCAGGATGGCGGCGCGGCCGGTGAGTCGCGACCGGTGCCGCTCGTCGGCACGGACCCGGGCGACGGTCGCCGCGCGGTCGCGCTCGGCACGCTTCCGCTCCGGACGTCCGGCAGCGCCGGGTCCGGAACGGGCCGGTCGGCTCGGTCGACCCGACCTCTTCGCAGGGGTACGACGGTCGCCGGGTGTGGCAGCCACGCGATCCCCCTTCGGTCGTCCGGTCCTTCGGTCCTGGTCAGCCCTGGTAGCGCGGGAAAGCCGCGGCGCCGGCGTAGCGCGCGGCGTCGCCGAGCTCGTCCTCGATCCGGAGCAGCTGGTTGTACTTCGCCACCCGCTCCGACCGGGCCGGCGCGCCGGTCTTGATCTGGCCGCAGTTGGTCGCGACCGCGAGGTCGGCGATCGTGGTGTCCTCGGTCTCGCCCGAGCGGTGGCTCATCATGCAGCGGAAGCCGCTGCGGTGCGCCAGGTCGACGGAGTCGAGGGTCTCGGTCAGCGAGCCGATCTGGTTGACCTTCACCAGCAGCGCGTTGGCCTGGCCGCCGGAGATGCCGCGCTGCAGTCGCTCGACGTTGGTGACGAACAGGTCGTCGCCGACCAGCTGGGTCTTGCCGCCGAGCGCGTCGGTGATCGCCTTCCAGCCGTCCCAGTCGTCCTCGTCGAGCGGGTCCTCGATGCTCACGATCGGGTACGCCGCGACGAGCTCGCCGTAGTAGGCGATCATCTCGTCCGCCGACTTCTTGACGCCCTCGAACGTGTAGCCGTCGTCGTAGAACTCGCTGGCTGCGACGTCGAGTGCGAGCCCGAAGTCCTTGCCGAGCTCGTAGCCCGCCTTGTCGATCGCCTCGGCTATCAGGTCGAGGGCGGCGCGGTTGGACTCGAGGTCGGGAGCGAAGCCGCCCTCGTCGCCCACGCCGGTAGCGAGGCCGCGGCTCTTCAGCACCGACTTCAGCGCGTGGTAGACCTCGGCGCCGGTGCGGAGTGCGTCGCGGAAGGTCGGTGCGCCGATCGGCGCGATCATGAACTCCTGGACGTCGACGTTGGTGTCCGCGTGGGCACCGCCGTTGAGGATGTTCATCATCGGCACCGGCAGCAGGTGGGCGTTGGGGCCACCGATGTAGCGGTAGAGAGGGAGGTCCGCGGAGTCGGCAGCCGCGCGGCCGACCGCGAGGGAGACGCCGAGGATCGCGTTGGCGCCGACCTTCGCCTTGTTGGGTGTGGCGTCGACGTCGATCATCGTCTGGTCGATCAGCCGCTGGTCGGCGGCGTCGAGCCCCTCGATCGCCGGGCCGAGGGTGTTGATCACCGCGCTGACGGCGTTCTGGACGCCCTTGCCGAGGTAGCGCTCACCGCCGTCGCGGAGCTCGACCGCCTCGAAGGCGCCGGTGGACGCGCCGCTCGGTACGGCCGCGCGGGCGAAGGACCCGTCATCGAGGAGCACCTCGACCTCGACAGTGGGGTTGCCGCGCGAGTCGAGGATCTCGCGGGCTCCGACGGCTTCGATCGCTGCCACGTCTGCGCTGCTCCTGGGTAGTCCGGTGCGTACGTCGACTGAGCCTAGCCGCGCGTGGCGCTGGGTTCGGGCACCACCCACCGGGCGAGCCGCCTACCATCGACGAGTGCACGACCTGCTCGACCCGTGGAAGAACCCGGTGACCTATGCGGTCCCGTTCTTCCTGCTGACGATCGCCATCGAGCTGGCGGCGCTCAAGTGGCTCGACCACGAGAGCGACGACCGACCACCAACGGGCTACCAGGGCAGGGACGCCCGGACCAGCATGGGCATGGGCGCGATCTCCCTGTTCTTCAGCCTGGCGCTGAAGGTCGGGTCGTTCTTCGTCTACATCGCGGTCTTCGAGTACGCGACGCCCGACGCGTTGAAGATGCCGACCGACACCTGGTGGTACTGGGTCCTGCTGATCGCCGCGGTCGACCTCTCCTTCTACCTGTCGCACCGGTTCGTCCACCGCGTCAACATCGGCTGGGCCGCCCACCAGGCTCACCACTCCAGCGAGTACATGAACTTCGCCACCGCGCTGCGACAGAAGTGGAACCCCTGGTTCGAGTTCGTCTTCTGGCTGCCGCTGCCGTTCCTCGGGTTCTCGCCGTGGACGATCTACGTCGCGTTCGGGTTCAACCTGATCTACCAGTTCTTCACGCACACCGAGGTGATCGGAAAGCTGCCGCGCCCGATCGAGCTGGTGATGAACACGCCCTCCCACCACCGGGTCCACCACGGCTCCGACCCTGAGTACCTCGACAAGAACTACGCCGGGATCCCCATCATCTGGGACCGGATGTTCGGCACCTTCGTCGAGGAGAAGCAACGACCGAAGTACGGCCTCACCAAGCCGGTCGGCACCTACAACATGATCAAGCTGCAGTACGGCGACTACGCGAAGATCGTGCGCAACGTGCGCGCGGCGCGGAGCTGGCGGGACCGGCTCGGCTACCTCTTCGGCCCGCCGGGATGGGAACCGCGGCAGAAGACGCTCAGCCCCGCAGGTGCTGACTGAGGTCGCCGGCGGAACCGCTCACGCGTCGAGGCCGAGCTCGGACATCCGCTCCGAGTGGCGCTCCGTCAGTCGCGTGAACATCCGACCGAGCGCGGCCAGGTCCATCCCGGGGCGGTCGACCCCACCCACCAGGAACGCGGTCAGCGCGTCGCGCTCGGCAGCCACTCGCTGCGCCTGGGTGAGCGCCTCGCCCATGATCCGGCGGCCCCAGAGCGCGAGGCGGCCCCCGAGCGGCGGGTCCGCCGCGATCGCGGCCCGGATCCGGTCGGCCGCGAGTGCGGCGTGCTGGCCCTCCACGACCGAGGAGACGACGAGGTCGCGGGTGTCGGCGTCCAGGTAGGCCGCGATCTCGCGGTAGAAGTCGCGCGTGAGACTGTCGCCGACGTAGGCCTTGACCAGTCCTTCGTACCAGTCGGAGGGCGCGGTGTGCGCGTGGAACTCGTCGAGCGCCTCGTGGAACGGCGCCATCGAGGCGAACGGGTCACCGCCCAGCTGAGTGATCCGGTCGATGAGCGGCTGCACCTTGGCCAGCTCCGCCCCGGCCATCTGCGCGAGCGCCAGCCGGTCCTCCAGGGAAGGCGCCAGCTTGGCGTCCTCGACGAGCCGCTCGAAGGCGGAGAGCTCGCCGTACGCGATGACGGCGAGGAGGTCGACGACGGCTTCGCGGTAGGCCGGGTCGCTCAGGGCCACGGAGAGCTCGGCGGTCGCCGCGCCGTCGGATTCAGCCATGCGGGCAGGGTACCGATACCATGGTGTCAGCGAGCCAATGCTCCCGGCGCTCAACGGATGCGCCACGTATGTGCGCGGCTGAGTGTGAATCAGCCGCAACCCGATCTGAACTCGGCCCAGGCTGAACTCACTCACGAAAGCGACAAGAAGCTGACTAGCGACACGACCCCCGAGACCAGCACCGCCACTGCCGCCGAGGGCACCAAGCCCACGTTCCGCGACCTCGGCGTGCTGCCCCAGATCTGCGACTCGCTCGCGGAGGCTGGGATCGTCCACCCGTTCGCCATCCAGGAGATGACCCTCTCCGTCGCGCTGATGGGCACCGACCTGATCGGTCAGGCGCGCACCGGCACCGGCAAGACCCTGGCCTTCGGCATCCCGGTCATCCAGCGCAGCGTCGCGCCGGGCGACCCCGACTACGCCGAGATCCCGCAGGGCAAGCCGCAGGCGCTGATCGTGGCTCCGACGCGGGAGCTCGCGATCCAGGTCTCCAACGACCTCCACCTCGCCTCCCGGGGCCGCGGCATGCGCGTCCTCACCATCTACGGCGGCGTCGGCTACGAGCCGCAGCTCGAGGCGCTCGAGACCGGCGTCGACATCGTGGTCGGCACCCCCGGCCGGCTGCTCGACCTGGCCAACCGCAGGGCCCTCGACCTCTCCCACGTGCACGCGCTGGTGCTGGACGAGGCCGACGAGATGCTGGACCTGGGCTTCCTGCCGGACGTGGAGCGCCTGCTAAAGCAGACCCCGGAGACGCGGCAGACGATGCTGTTCTCCGCCACCATGCCCGCCGCGATCGTGGCCCTCGCCCGGACCCACATGCGGCACCCGATGAACATCCGTGCCGAGTCGTCGTACGAGAACGCCACGGTGCCGGCCACGGCGCAGTTCATCTACCAGGCCCACGACCTCGACAAGCCGGAGATCATCGGCCGCATCCTGCAGGCCGTCGACGCCGACAAGATGATCGTCTTCACCCGCACGAAGCGTCAGGCGCAGCGGATCGCGGACGACCTCGCCGAGCGCGGCTTCAAGGCCAGTCCCCTGCACGGCGACATGGCGCAGGTGGCCCGGGAGAAGGCGCTCACCAAGTTCCGCGAGGACAAGATCAAGGTCCTGGTCGCCACCGACGTCGCAGCCCGCGGCATCGACGTGTCCGGCGTGAGCCACGTGGTCAATTACACCTGCCCCGAGGACGACAAGACCTACATCCACCGGATCGGCCGCACCGGCCGCGCCGGCGCCTCGGGCATCGCGATCACGCTCGTCGACGCCACCGACGTGCACCGCTGGAAGATGATCAACAAGGCACTCGACCTGCCGTTCGACGAGCCGCTCGAGACCTACTCGACCTCCGAGCACCTGTTCCACGACCAAGGCATCCCGCCGGGCACCAAGGGCCGGATCGTCCCGCCGGCCCCGGTGGAGCGCAAGCCGCGCGAGGAGCGCGACCGGCCGCCGCGGACCCAGAACCGCGACCGCAGCCGCACCCGCACCCGTGGCGGTCAGGCGGCCGGCGCCGCCGGTGGCGACAAGAAGCCCGCCGCCGTTACGTCCGACTCCGCGACCGGCTCCGGCGAGCGCCCCGCCGGCAGCGGCAACCGCAACCGCCGTCGCCGGCGCAGCCGCTCGGGTGGCCAGGGCGGCGGCGCGCCGCAGTCCACCGCCACCGCGGAGGCCTGACACAGGGATCGGACGGCGTCCTACGCCCGCCCGTCGAGGAACATCCGCAACCGCGGGCCGGGGTCCTCGCCGGGGACCATGCCGTTGGCGAACCGGCAGGCCCAGCCGAGCCGGAGGGCTGCGTCGACCGCGTCCAGCAGGTCGTCGCGCGTGAGGTCCGGGTAGGCCGCGGCGTACGGCGCCAGGTAGGCGTCGCGGAACGGCGCGAGGTCGACCGAGTCCTCGACGTCGTCGAGTCCCCAGGAGATCTGGCCCTCGAGGGTGACCGACAGCGTGAAGAACGGGTGCGAGACGCAGGCGTCGCCCCAGTCCATGACCAGGTGGGTGCCGTCCTTCACGTAGACCTGCCCGTCGTGCAGGTCGTCGTGCTGCAGGGTCTCCCGGATGCCGAACGCCGCCAGCCGGTCGCAGAGCTCCCGGACGTACGGCGTCGCCGCGCGGAACCGCGGCTCGACATCGAACTCCCTCGCCTGCCGGTCGTAGGTGTCGGGGAGGGTCGCCAGCCGCAGGTCCGGGACGCCGAGCGCCAGGAGCTCGTCCACCGAGTCCTCGCAGGCGATCTGGATCTCGGCGACCGAGCGCAGGACGCCGAGCCAGCGGTCGACCGACCCGTCCTCCGGCAGCACCTCCCGCAGCCGACGGCCGGCGTCGGCCATCAGCATCCAGCCGCGGTCGAGGTCGGCCGCCAGCAACGGCGGCACGTTCGCGGGGTGGCGCTCGGCGAGCAGCGCGGTGATCCCGGCCTCGTGCCGGAGCGACTGGTCGTTGGCCTTGAACCACACCGCGCCATCCGCAGTCGGCACCCGCAGGACGGTCGACCACTTCATGACGTGCGGCTGCTCGATGTCACCGGTCACCGCGAGCCCGTGACCGGCGAGCTGTTCGTCGATCCACTGCCGCGCCGACTCCAGGAAGCGGGGCTCGGTCCATCGGGCGGCATCCATGCTCACAGCTCCCCCACGTCGGCGCGAGCGGCGCGCTCGGCCATCGCGTGCTCGTCGGTGCGGTCGTCATAGGACCAGAAGTCCCGCAGCCACAGCGCGGTCAGGGCGACCGCACCGACGCAGGCTGCACCGCCGCTGGCCATCGCGCCCCGCACCGTCCACAGGTCGGCGGTGATCCCGGCGCGGACCTGGCCGCCGAGCGGGCCGATCGAGTACGACAGCATCTCGATCCCGGCCAGCCGCCCGCGCATCGACTCGGGGATGGTCTGGCTCCACACCGTGCCGCGGAAGATCCCCGAGATCATGTCGGCCGCACCGGCGAAGGCGAGCATCACGACGACCAGCCAGAACGACGGCATCAGCCCGGCGACCGCCACGAAGGCGCCGTACGCCGCCGCCGCGACGACGATCGCCCGGCCGTGGTGGTGGAACCGGGTCGTCCAGCCCGACAGCAGGGTCGCCACCACCGCGCCGATGGTCTCGGCGGAGTAGAGCAGCCCCAGCAGCTCCGGACGTTCGAAGACCTCCTCGGCCAACGCCGGGAACAGCACGACCGGCAGCGCCATCAGCATGCAGGCGATGTCGACGAAGTAGGTCCCGAGGAGGTCACGCCTCCCCAGCGCGTAGCGCATGCCCTCCCGGATCGCGGCGAGGCTCGGCGGCGTGGTCTCGGCCCGGTGGGGGTAGTGACGCATCAGCCGGTAGAGCACGGTCGCCACCAGCAGCCCGGCCACGTCGACGACGAAGCACCAGCCGATCCCGGCGTAAGCCACGAGCAGCCCGCCGAGCATCGGGCCGGCGAGCACGCCGATCTGCATCCCGAAGCTGAAAAGTGCGTTCGCCGCGGCGAGCTCGCCGTGCGCCACGGTCCTCGGCATCAGCGCTTCGCGGGACGGCCGCTGCATCGCCGCGGTGCTGACCAGGAACGCCGCGACCACGAAGATCAACCAGACACTGGGGTCGTCACGGAACGCGTTCCAGGCGAGCACGGCGGTCAGCAGCGCCTGCGCCACACCGAGCCCGACCAGGAGCCTGCGCCGGTCGACATGGTCGGCGAGGGCGCCGCCGTACAGCCCGAAGACGACGAGAGGCACCAGCTCGACGAGTCCGATGGCGCCGACGGCGAAGTTCGAGCCGGTCAGCGTGTAGATCTGGAACGGGATGGCGACGTAGCTGACCATCGCGCCGAAGTAGAAGACGGTGCCCGCGACGAGCAGCAGCCGGAAGTCGCGCGAGGACCGCCACGGGGTGAGGTCCATCCGCAGCGCGCGCAGGCGATCGGCCCAGCTCATCGGCTCTTCACAACCCGCAACGATGACAGCCGACGACCCGCCGCACGAGCGATTTTGGGCGCCGCGGCCTCAGGCGGTGACGACGACGGTCGTCCCGATCGGAGCGAAGTCCCACAGCGCGACCGCATCGGCGGTGCGCTGGCGGACGCATCCGTGCGAGAGCGGCGTGCCGAGCTCGGCGGCCGTCTGCACCGGCGCGCCCTCGTCGACCGGAATGGTGTGGAAGCCGATCGCGGCGCCGGCGTCGCCGTGGGTGAAGCGGACGAAGTACTCCATCGTGCCGGAGTCGTCGATGCCGACCGCGTAGCGCGACTTCGAGAAGACCTCGTAGGTGCCGGGGTCGAGGTTGTCGTAGGCGCTCCCGGACACGAGGTAGGTGCGGATGACCCGCTCCGACCCGTCGACCAGCCAGACCCGCTGCTCGCTCTCGCTGAAGACGACCCTGTGGCCGGTGCCCGAGTCGGCGGGCAGCGCGGGCTCGCCGGCGTCCGCGGCCGACCGCTCACCCTGCCGGCTGGCTCCTACGCTCAGCGGGACCTGCCGCGCCGTCTGCCGGGTGGTGGTCCGCTCGTCGCCGCTCGCGCGGTCGCCCGTGCCCTCGGCCGTTCCCTCGGCCGTGCCCTCGGCCGCGCTCGCGCCGGGGTCCGGCTGGTCCTTGGCGACGGACGGCTCGATCGCGCCGGAGGCGGCGCTGGCGTCCTCCGGTCCGGACGGGAGCAGCCCGAAGCCGCCGAGCACTGCGACACCGGTGACCGTCGCCGCCGCGGTGAAGGTGACGATCCGTCCGTACCGCGGCCGCACGTCCGCGCGCCGCTTCCCCGGCGGCTCGGCACGCCGCCGGCCGGGCTGTGGCGCCCGGTGCTGCCCGGGCTCTCGGACGTGCTTCACGGTCGCCGGGCCGCCCGCTTGATCAGGTTGCCGGCGACCTCGCGGTAGGCCTGGGCGCCCTTGCTGCTGCGGCTGGTGGCCAGGATCGACCGCCCGGCGGCGGGCGCCTCGGCGAACTTGATCGTCTTCGGGATCGGCGGCTCGATGACCTCGAGGTCGTAGGTCTCCGAGATGGTGTCGAGAACGGCGCGCGCGTGGTTGGTGCGGCCGTCGTACAGCGTCGGCAGCACTCCCCACACCTCGAGGTCGCGGTTGGTGAAACGTCGTACGTCGTGGACGGTGTCGAGCAGCTGGCCGACGCCGCGGTGGGAGAGGGTCTCGCACTGCAGCGGCACCAGGACGCCGTCGGCGGCGGTGAGCGCAGCGACCGTCATCACCCCGAGGGACGGCGGGCAGTCGAGCAGGATCCAGTTGTACGAGGTGCCGGAGGACGCAAGGTCCTCGATGACACCGCGGATCACGTGCTCACGCCCGGTGCGGGTGAGCAGGTCGGCCTCCGCCCGCGCGAGCTCGATGGTCGCGGGCAGGAGGTCGACACCGTCGTCGGTCTCGAGGATCACCTCTGACGCGTCGATGCCCTTGGTGAGCACGTGGTGGACCGAGATCTCGAGGTCCTCGGGGTCGATGCCGAGGGAGAACGTCAGGCACGCCTGCGGGTCGAGGTCGACGAGCAGCACCGACTGGCCGAGCTCGGCGAGCGCTGCGCCGATCGATGCGACACTCGTCGTCTTCGCGACGCCGCCCTTCTGGTTGGCGACGGCGAGGACTTGGGGGCGGGGGTCCCTTTTGCTCATCGAGGGACATCATGCCGGACGCGGTGGCGTGGTTGGGTGACCGACCTGGCTTCCCGACCTGTTTTACTGGGCACCATGTCGACCTCCCTCGTCACCGGCGCGACCGCCGGGATCGGCCACGAGTTCGCCCGACAGCTCGCCGCCCGCGGCGACGACCTGGTCCTCGTGGCGCGGGACACCGCCCGGCTCGAGGAGGTCGCCGCCGACCTGCGCTCGGCGTACGGCATCGAGGTCGAGGTGCTCACCGCGGATCTCACCGACCCCGAGCAGCTCGGCACGGTCGAGGCTCGGCTCTCCGACCGCGACCGCCCGGTGGACCTGCTGGTCAACAACGCGGGGTTCGGGCTCAAGGGCGGCTTCCTCGACAACGACATCGACACCGAGCAGCGGCAGCAGGACGTCCTCGTGCGGGCCGTGCTGCGGTTGAGCCACGCGGCGCTCGGGGGCATGGTCGAGGGCGGCCGGGGCGGCGTCATCAACGTCTCGAGCGTGGCCGCGTTCCTGCCGCGCGGCACCTACAGCGCCGCGAAGGCGTGGGTCAACAGCTTCAGCGCCTGGGCGCACGGTGAGTACGCCGACCGCGGGGTGAAGGTGATGGCGCTGTGTCCCGGCTTCGTGAAGACGGAGTTCCACCAGCGGCTCGGCGTCGACCGCGACTCGTCCGCACCGAAGGCGCTGTGGCTCGAGGCCGACCGTGTGGTGCGCGACGCGCTCGCCGACTTCGACCGGGGCAGGGCGTTGTCGATCCCGAGCAAGCGCTACAAGGGGATCGTCACCGCCACCCGCCTGGTGCCCCGCCCGGTGCTGCAGCGCTTTCAGTCCATGGGCCGCAAGTAGCCCGAATCGACAAGAATGGTCCGTCGAAATGACAACGACGGCCGGGGCGGGTCGCCATGTCTGTCATCTCGAGCGACCATTCTCTTCGATTCAACCTTCGCCGGCGATGAAGGCGCGGACGGCGTCGGCGACCAGCTGTACCGCGATCGCCGACAGCAGCAGACCGGCGATCCGGGTCACCAGCAGGACGCCGCCCTCGCGGATCACCTTGAGGATCGGCAGCGAGTAGCGCATCGCGGCCCAGAGGGCGAGGTGCACGCCGACGATCCCGAGCGCGACCGAGGTGAGCTCCTGGGCGTCGTCGATCCCCTTGACGAACAGCATCGTCGCGACGATCGCGCCGGGCCCGGCCAGGAGCGGCGTGCCGAGCGGCACCAGGGCGACGTTGGCGTCCTGGTTCGCCGTCGGCTCGCTCTCGTTGCCGGTGAGGAGCTCCAGCGCGACGAGCAGCAGGAGCAGACCGCCGGCGCACTGGAGCGCCGGCAGCGAGATGTGGAGGTAGGTGAGGATCTGCTGCCCGAAGAACGCGAAGGCCGTGATCACCAGGAAGGACACGCCGACCGCCTGCCACGCGTACCGCCGCGAGGTCGCGGCGCTGCGGCCGCTGGTGAGGGTCAGGAAGATCGGCACGGTGCCGACCGGGTCCATGATCACGAAGAGGGTCACGAAGACCTCGACCAGGAGCACGCCGTCGACGATGTTCACGACTGCACCTCAGGGCCCACGATCCTCGTCGGGGACCCGAGCTCGGCTGCCCGCGCGACGATCCGCTCGAGCTGGTCGGGCGCGGTGGTCTCCACCCCGAGGTGGTGGTCGACCTTGCCCGTGCCGTGGTGGTCGCTGGACCCGGTTACCGCCAGCCCGAGCCGGGAGGCGATCGCACGCAGCTGCTCGCGCTGGCCGGCATCGTGGTCGAGATGGTCGACCTCGATCCCGAACAGCCCGGCATCGGTCAGCACGGCGAACGCCTCCTCGTCGAGCACGTCGGCGCTCCCCCGTCCCCACGGGTGGGCCACGACCGTCACGCCGCCGGCGTCGGTCACGACGCCGATCATCCGCACGAGATCGGCGGCGTACCGGTCGACGTACGCCGGCCGCCCCTGGGCCAGGTACTCCTCGAAGGCCTGGTCACGGTCGGCCACGACGCCGAGCCGCACCAGCAGGTCCGCGACGTGCGGCCGACCGGTCGCGCCCGCGTCGACGGTGACCTCTGCCAGCGCGACCTCGGTCGCGCCCTCGATCCCGAGCCGGCGCAGCCGGGACAGCATCGCCGGCACTCGGTCGTCACGGCCCTGGAGGATCCGCTGCAGCTCGCCGACCAGCGCCGGATCCTCCGGATCGGGCAGGTAGGCGAGCAGGTGCACCCCGGAGCCGCGGAACCGAGTGCTGATCTCGATCCCCCGCACCAGCGCGATCCCCACCGACCGTGCGGCCACCGCCGCCTCCGCCCATCCGGCCGTGATGTCGTGATCGGTCAGCCCCAGCACGTCCAGACCCGCTGCCGCGGCAGCCTCCACCAGCTCCGCCGGCGACTGGGTACCGTCGCTGACCCGTGAGTGGGCATGAAGGTCGATCCGCACTCGAGCAGGCTAGTGCTACAGCTCCTGCGCCTCGCGCGGCCGACCGTGGCCTCGCGGGTCACCAGGGCGGCGCGGGACCGCCGAACGGCAGTGCGACCAGCTGCGGGCCGGACTCGGAGACGTCGCGGAGGATCCAGTCGTCGCGCAGCAGCAGGATCGCCGAGGCCGGGCGCAGGACGATCCACAGCCAGCGACCCTCGGCCTCACCGACGACGACCGACCGGTCCCACTCCCCGTCCGACCCGCTCACCGACACCGGCCAGAGACCCACCGGGAAGCTGCCGATCCGCACCTTGACCGTCGCCGGACCGTCGCCGACCTCCTCGCCCGGGTCGATCCGGCCGTGCGGCCCCAGGCCCGCGATCCGCGCACCCAACCCGGTGCCCGGCTCCTCGCTCACGACGATGACGTCGACCGGTCCGTCCAGCGCGCTCGTGCCCGAGACGCAGGTCATCGTGGCGCGGGCGTCGCGGCCGTCGGCGGCGACCGACGCGAAGTCGGTCACCGTCCAGCCCGGCCCGAGCGGCCAGGGCAGGTAGGTGGGGAACACGCCGGCGTGGCCCAGGTGGGCGGCGAAGTCGTCGTACGACGCCGAGTCCGGATGCCACATCGGCACGACCACTCCGTGCTCCGGGCAGTTCCACCCGCCGTCCCCGGTCTCGGCGACGGGGGCCGAGCAGCGCGGGCAGCCGACGCGGAGAGACATGCGTCACACCGTGCTGCGCCGCGGCTCACTCGTCAAGGCAGCACGCGCGGCGGCCGCTGACGGAGTCATCTACGCATTCCACCGGAGGACGACCGGAGACTCCCGCTCGAAGCCGAGCGCGGACACCGTGGCCGTGTCGAGTCGCAGCAACCGGCCGTCCTCGGCAGGCAGGCCCAGCCATCGCGCGGCGAGCACACGCAGCGAGTGTCCATGGGCGAAGGCGAGCGTGCGTCCGCCCCCTTCGCGGGCTCGTTCCACGACCCGGTCGAGCCGCGCCGCGACCTCCGCAGCGGTCTCGCCGGCGGGCGACGGGTGGCTCCAGACCGTCCAGCCCGGGACCGTCGCCCGGATCTCGGGCGTGGTCAGCCCCTCGTAGTCGCCGTACGCCCACTCGGCGAGGTCCTCGGTGACCTCGGCATCCGCGAAGCCGGAGAGCTCTGCGGTGTGCCGCGCGCGTCGGCGAGGGCTGGTCAGCACCAGCCGGAAGTCCACCGCCGCCAAACGGGCCCCGAGTGCGCGGGCGGTCTCCTCCCCCTCGGGCAGCAGGGGCATGTCGGTGGTCGACGTGTGCCGACCCGCGTTGCTCCACTCGGTCGCACCGTGCCGCACCAGCCAGAGCTCCGTCGCCGTCATGGGCACAGCCTGCCAGCGAGACCTGCCGCGCGCCGTGGGCGGAACCACCGACCCGCCGTTACCGTCGTACCACCATGAAGATCCTGCTCAGCGCGGCCGCCACGGCCGTCACGCTCGCCGTCCTGTCCGGCTGCAGCGGCGACGACGACCGCGAGACCGCGACCGACACCGCAACCTCCGGGACGACGACCGAGTCGACCGAGCCGACCGGCGAGCCGACGACCGGCAGCTACCCCGAGTTCGACGCCGCCGACTACTCCTTCGTGCTCGAGCAGCTGTGCTACTGCCCGATCTCCGGGCCGGTCCGGGTCACCGTCGAGGACGGTGAGGTCACGTCCGCGGTGATCACCAAGGGCGGCCAGGGGATGAAGAAGGGCAGCGACGCTCCGGAGTACCTCTGGCTGACGATCAACGACGTGATCGCCCGCGCCAACGACACGGAGGCCGCGCAGGTCGACGTCGACTGGCCGGACGGCCAGGACTGGCCGCGCACCGTGGCCGTCGACCAGGTCGCGAACGCCGTGGACGACGAGGTCACCTACACCATCAGGGACGTCCAGGTCTCGTGACGGTCGCCAGCGCGACCTCCTCGACCGGCTAGTCAGCGGGGCATGAGGGCCCAGTAGTCCAGGTCGAGAAGGACGCCGTCGGCGTACTCGCCCTCTTCCTTCCGCAGGGTCATCGACTCGTCCCTGCCCTTGGTCGCGACCAGCCGGAGCCGGAGGGCGCCGACGCTGTCGCTGACCTCGGCGCTGTCGAGGACCTCCGACCAGGCGTAGACGGTGTCGCCCGCGAACGCCGGCGCCACGTGCGAGCCGCCGTTGACGGCGGCGATGAGCTGAGCGTTGGCGAGGCCGTTGAACGAGAGCGCCCGCGCCATCGAGATCACGTGGCCTCCGTAGATCAGCCGGTTGCCGTCGGGCCGGGCCTCGGTGTTGAAGTGCACCTTGGCGGTGTTCTGCCACAGCCGCGTGGCGAGCATGTGCTCGGGGTCCGTCAGCGTGACGCCGTCGACGTGGTCGATCGTCTCGCCCACCGCGTAGTCGTCGAAGCGGTGGGGCTCACCTGCGGCGACGAAGTCGTAGGACGAGAAGTCGAGACCGGCCGGGATCACCAGGTCCTCGGGGGCCAGCGGCTTCTTGAGATCGGGCAGCACGGTCTCCGGCGCCTCGAGCCCGGTGTCCCGCTTGTGGACCATCACCCAGCGGCACCAGTCGAGCGCCACCTCGCCCCGCTGGTTGGTGGCGGTGGAGCGGACGTAGACGACGCCGGAGCGGCCGTTGGAGTTCTGCTTGAGGCCGATCACCTCGGACTTCGTGGACAAGGTGTCGCCCGGGTGCACCGGCTGGTGGAAGCGGAGCTCGGCGTAGCCGAGGTTGGCCACCGCGTTGAGCGAGATGTCCGGGACCGTCTTGCCGAAGGCGATGTGGAAGGCGATCAGGTCCTCGACCGGGTGCGGCCCTTCAGCCGAGCACAGGCCGACGGACGCTGCGAACATCTGCGAGCTCGGGACCGCGAACCGGGTCGGGTACAGGGCGCCGTACAGCGCGCGGTCGCCCTCGGTCACCGTGCGCGGCGTCGAGTGCTCGATCACCTGACCGACGGCGAAGTCCTCGAAGAAGTTGCCCGCGTTCGTCTTGCTCACGGGCGGTCATTCTGCCGGTATTGCGGCAGCCGCGATCAGGAGCCCCCGCCGCCGGCCTTGCGGCGGTGCATCTTGGGGGCGCCACCGACGACCTCGGAACCGTGCGCCTTCTCGGGCGCGGGGCCGTCGGCGTGGACGCCCTTCTCCTGGTGGTTCTTGCGGTCGAGCGCGGCCCGCATCTTCGCCTTGAGGTCTTCGTTGGGGTCCTGCTCAGCCATGGTGCTCTCCTCGCGTGCGTTCGGAGTGGTCTGTCCACCCTGACATGCGGGCCAAGGGCGGGAAAGCGAATATGGGGCCTAGGGGCGCGCCCTAAGCGCCCTTCTTGTCCCGACGGCTCTTGCCGAAGGGGTTGGGACCGTGCCCGACCTCCAGCGTGCCGCGGAGCGTCTCGAGCAGCGCGTCGTCGCAGCTGCCGACCACGAACTCCGCCAGCCCCCGCAGCGCGGCGTCGGACGCGGCCCGGTCGTCGCCGGTGATGACCTCGTAGCGCGTCTCGTGCACCCGGTCAGGGCGCGTGGCGCGCAGGTGGTCCTGGATCTCGATCACCCGGCGGATCGCGGCCATCGCCGCGTCGGCGTCCTGCCGCTGCCAGAACCCGGAGCCGACGACCTGCTCGATGTCGCGGGAGTTCAGGACGTACTTCGCGCCCGGGCAGACCTCGTCGAGCCAGGCGAAGAACGGCTCCGTCTCGTCGGGAGCGACCTGGTGCCAGAGCACCTCCTTGAACCCGATCCGGTCGTAGTCCTTCTGGTCGTGCTTGCCGAGGATCCCGCCGACGACCAGCCGCTGGGCGCTGCGGACGAACCGACCACGGGTGAGCGCGTTGATGCCGAAGAAGGCGTTGGAGGCACGGTGCGCCGACCTTCCCTTGCGCTTCTCCCGGATCCCGTCGGCGGCCTGCCACGCGCGGAAGAGATGCTGGACGTAGAGACCGTTCTCTCCGCGGACGAGTGTCCTCGGCATCGCGTTGAGGATGCCCTGCACCAGCGTCGACCCGGACCGGCCGTAGGTCACGACGAAGACGTAATCCACCCCGGGATCCTCGCACAGCGCGCATGGCGACCACCGCCGCCTTCGGCTGGGCGGTCGCGCGGCCCTCGCGACGTTCGGCTGCGTCGCGGAGTCTGGCACGCTAACGGGCGTGACAGATCACCCGGGACGCCGTCGGCTGTGGATGCATGTCGGCTGCAGCAAGACCGGCACCTCGTCGTTGCAGGCGGGGCTGTGGATGTCGGTGGAGGCGCTCGCCGCCGAGGGTGTCGGACTGCCGTTCGTCGGCCGGCCCGCCCACATCGCGGGGCTGCTGCGGCCGCTGGGCTGGCGGCCGGTCGACGGTTTCGCCGATGACCACCGGCCCAAGGCGCTGGGCCAGGTCCCGGCGACCATCCGGGACACCGGGGGCGACGTGCTGCTGGTGAGCAACGAGGACCTGGCCGAGGCCCGATCCGAGGACGTCGACGCGATCGCGACGCTCTGCGCCGAGGCCGAGGTCGACCTCCACCTGGTCCTGACCGTGCGCGACTGGGCCCAGCAGTTGCCGTCGGACTACCAGCAGTTCCTCAAGCACCGGCTCGCCGACAGCTACCCGGAGTTCCTCGATGACGTCCGGGAGCGGCGGGGACCCTGGGCGGACCAGTTCTGGCGCCGACAGGACCCGGTCGACATCCTCGACCGCTGGGGACGGGCCGCGGACGCGTCGCGGACGCACGTGATCGTCGTCCCGTCGTACTCCCAGGACCCCGACGGGGTCTTCAACCTGATGGGAGAGGTGGTGGGCTTCCCCAGCGCAGTGGTCAACCGGCCGAAGGGATCGGTCAATGCCTCCTTCGGGGTCGTTGAGTCCGAGGTGTTCCGCCGGGTCAACGCCGCGCTGGGCGACCGGCTGCCCGACTACAAGCGTGACTACATCGATGCCGTGCGATGGCCGTTCGCCAACGGCGTCCTCGCCCGCAGCGCGAGCCCGAGGCTGACCCTCCCGCCGGAGCACCTCGACTGGGTGCAGGAGGTCGCCCGCCGCGGCGTCGCCACGGTCCGCGAGCGGGGCTACCGGGTGCACGGCGACCTCGACGCCCTGGTCCCGGACGAGACCAGCGCCCGCCCCCTTCCGGCGTACGACGAGGCCGCCGTCGCTGAGGCGTCGATCACAGCCCTGGCCAACTACGCCGCGGGCACAGCGCGGCGCAAGCGCTCCTGACGTCTCGCCCGCGAGCCTGGAGGCGGTCGAACGAGCTACTCGCGGGTACAGTCCGATCGCCCCTGATTGACATCCGTGCCGGAGCGAAAGAGGAACCGATGCCCCGCCTGTGTGAGACCGATGGCCTGACCGAGGACCAGACCGAGATCCTCAAGGCCGTCCGGGTGTTCGTCGACGAGCAGATCATCCCGGTCGCCCAGGAGCTCGAGCACGCCGACGAGTACCCCACCGAGATCGTCGAGGGCCTCAAGGAGCTCGGCGTCTTCGGCCTGATGATCCCCGAGGAGTACGGCGGACTCGGCGAGTCCCTCCTCACCTACGCCCTGTGCGTGGAGGAGATCGCCCGTGGCTGGATGAGCGTCTCCGGCGTCATCAACACCCACTTCATCGTGGCCTACATGGTGATGCAGCACGGCACCGAGGAGCAGAAGCAGAAGTACCTGCCCCAGATGGCCACCGGCGAGATGCGTGGAGCGTTCTCGATGTCCGAGCCCGGCCTCGGCTCCGACGTGTCCGCGGTCGCCACCAAGGCCACCAAGCAGGACGACGGCAGCTACTCGATCACCGGCCAGAAGATGTGGCTGACCAACGGCGCCGAGTCGCGGCTGGTCGCGACCCTCTGCAAGACCGACGAGGGCGCCGACTCGGTCTACAGGAACATGACCACCTTCCTGATCGAGAAGGAGGCCGGCTTCGGCGAGACCGCTCCCGGCCTGAGCATCCCGGGCAAGATCGAGAAGATGGGCTACAAGGGCGTCGAGACCACGGAGATGATCCTCGAGGGCCACGTCGTCCGCGCCGACCAGATCCTCGGCGGCGAGACCGGCAAGGGCTTCTACCAGATGATGGACGGCGTCGAGGTCGGCCGCGTCAACGTCGCCGCCCGCGCCTGCGGCATCGCGCTGCGCGCCTTCGAGCTCGGCACCGCCTACGCCCAGCAGCGGCACGCCTTCGGCAAGCAGATCGCCGACCACCAGGCCATCCTCTTCCGCATCGCCGAGATGGCGACCAAGGTCGAGACCGCGCACGCGATGATGGTCCGCGCCGCCCGCATGAAGGACCGCGGCGAGCGCGTCGACGTCGAGGCCGGCATGGCCAAGATGCTCGCCTCGGAGTTCTGCAGCGAGGTCGTCGACGCGTCCTTCCGGATCCACGGCGGCTACGGCTACTCCAAGGAGTACGAGATCGAGCGCCTCTACCGCGAGGCCGCGTTCATGCTCATCGGCGAGGGCACCTCCGACATCCAGAAGATGATCATCGGTCGCGCCATCCTGAAGGAATACAAGCTCAAGGGCTGAGAGCTGAGGGCTGAGGGGGCAGCCCTCCCGGATCCAGGCCTTCCCAGCCGATAGCCTCGACCCGTGAGCGTCGCGCCCTCCCGTGTCTATGCCGCCCGGCTGGTGGGCCTGCCGATCTTCGACCCCCAGGGTGACCAGGTCGGCAAGGTTCGCGACCTCGTGGTCACCATGCGGCTGGAGGGCGCACAGCCCCGGGTGCTCGGCATGGTCGCCGAGGTCTTCGGGCGCCGCAGCGTGTTCCTGCCGATGACGCGCGTGACGACGATCGACAGCGGACAGGTCTACACGACCGGTCTGCTCAACATGCGCCGGTTCGAGCAGCGCTCGACGGAGACCCTGGTGATGGGTCAGATGCTCGACCGCACGGTGACGATCAAGAGCACCGGCGTGAGCGGCACGGTCTACGACGTGGCGATGGAGCGCGCCCGCACCCGCGACTGGGTGCTGAGCCGGGTCGCCATCCAGGAGCCGTCCAAGGGACTGCGTCGCCGTGGACAGACCCACGTCGTCGAGTGGAACGACGTCGTCGGCCTCTCCCGGACCGACGACCGCCAGGGCGCCACCCACCTGGTCGCGGCCATCAACGAGATGCGGCCGGCCGACGCCGCCAGCATGCTCCACGACCTTCCGGTCGAGCGCCGTACCGCCGTCGCCCTGGCGCTCGACGACGAGCGGCTCGCCGACGTGCTCGAGGAGCTGCCCGAGGAGGACCAGGTCGGCATCCTCGAGCGGCTCGACTCCGAGCGCGCCGCCGACGTGCTCGAGGAGATGTCGGCCGACGACGCCGCCGACCTGATCGCCGACCTGCCGCCCGAGACCGCCGAGATCCTGCTCCAGCTGATGGAGCCGGAGGAGGCCGAGGACGTCCGGCGGCTGATGAAGTACGTCGAGAACACCGCCGGCGCGATGATGACGCCCGAGCCGGTGATCCTCGGCCCCGACGCCACCGTTGCCGATGCGCTCGCGCACGTCCGCAACCCGGAGCTCACCCCCGCCCTGGCTGCCCTGGTCTACGTGTGCCGCCAGCCGCTCGAGTGTCCGACCGGCAAGCTCATCGGCATCGCGCACATCCAGCGGCTGCTGCGCGAACCGCCGTCGACGCTGGTCGCCGGCGCGCTCGACGACGAGCTGGAGGTGCTGCGCCCGGAGGCGACGATCGACGAGGTCGCGGCGCACCTGGCGACCTACAACCTGGTCGCGGCGCCGGTCGTCGACGAGAACCGCCGCCTGCTCGGCGCGGTCACGGTCGACGACCTGCTCGACCACATGCTCCCCGCCAACTGGCGCGAGCGAGCGGCGGGACGTCATGGCTGAGAAGCGCCGGCCCGTCGACCGGCTCGACACCCCGAAGGCCCTCCGTCGCCAGCTGGTGCGGCGCCCCTCGTACGACACCGACGCGTTCGGCGTCTTCGCCGAGCGGTTCGCGCGGTTCATGGGCACCGCGAAGTTCCTCATCTGGATGACGATCGTCGTCATCGTCTGGGTCACGTGGAACGCGCTCGCTCCGGGCGACCTCCGATTCGACGAGTTCCCCTTCATCTTCCTCACGCTGGCGCTCAGCCTGCAGGCGTCGTACGCCGCTCCGCTGATCCTGCTCGCCCAGAACCGCCAGGAGGACCGCGACCGGGTGATCGCCGCCCAGGACCGCGACGCGGCGACCCGGGCGCACGCGGACATGGAGTTCCTCACCCGCGAGGTCGCGTCGCTGCGGCTGGCGCTGGGTGAGGTCGCGACCCGCGACTACCTGCGGTCCGAGCTGCGGGCGCTGCTGTCCGACCTCGAGGACCGCGACTCCGAGGGCGAGCGCGAGGACTGAGCGCCGAGGGTGGGACGTCTCACGCAGGCCGCGAGTAACGACGACCAGCCGCCGCTCCGTAGACTCGTGGCGATGAGTACGACGCAGGCCCTCCCCACGCTCGACCAGGTGCACGCCGCCCTGGCTACGGTCAACGACCCCGAGATCAAGCGCCCGATCACCGATCTCGGCATGGTCGACACCGTCGCCATCGAGGACGACGGCGTGGTGAAGGTGCGCGTGCTCCTGACCGTCGCCGGGTGTCCGCTCAAGGACACCATCAACCGTGACGTGACCGCGGCCGTCAGTGGGCTCGCCGGCGTGAGCCGGGTCGACCTCGACCTCGGCGTGATGACCTCCGAGCAGCGCGGCTCGCTCCACGAGCAGCTCCGCGGCGGCCAGGCCCAGCGGGAGATCCCGTTCGCCCAGGCCGGCTCCCTCACCAAGGTCTACGCGATCGCCAGCGGCAAGGGCGGCGTCGGCAAGTCTTCGGTGACCGTCAACCTCGCTCTCGCGCTGGCCAAGGCGGGACGCAGGGTCGGCATCGTCGACGCCGACATCTACGGACACTCCGTGCCAGCGATGCTCGGCGTGGCGGACTCCCGTCCCACCCAGGTCGACGACCTGATCATGCCCGTGCCGACCGCCAGCGGCGTCTCGGTGATCTCGATCGGCATGATGAAGCCCCGACGTGACCAGGTCGTCGCGTGGCGCGGTCCGATGCTCGACCGGGCGCTCGTGCAGATGCTCTCCGACGTCTACTGGGGCGACCTCGACGTGCTGCTCCTCGACCTGCCGCCCGGCACCGGTGACATCGCGATCTCGCTGGGCCAGCACCTCCCGGGCGCCGAGGTGGTCGTGGTGACGACGCCGCAGGACGCCGCGACTGAGGTCGCCGAGCGCGCCGGCACGATGGCGTCGATGATGCACCAGCGGGTCGTCGGGGTCATCGAGAACATGAGCTACCTGCCCTGCCCGCACTGCACGCCCGAGGGCAAGGAGCACCGGCTCGACGTGTTCGGCACCGGCGGCGGCGACCGGGTCGCGGCCACGCTCTCGCAGCGGTTCGGCTACGACGTGCCCGTGCTCGGCCGGATCCCGCTCGACATCGCCCTCCGCGAGGGTGGCGACGACGGCAAGCCCGTCATCGAGGCAGACCCGACCTCGCTCTCGGCGGCCGTCCTGACGGAGATCGCCGAGCGCCTCGACGGCCGCGGTCGCGGGCTGGCCGGCATGCAGCTCGGCCTCACCCCGAGCAACAAGTTCTGACCGGGACGACGGACACAGGACCGGCGGGGGCCAATGTTCGGGATCGGGTTCGGAGAGCTCGTCGTCATCGCGTTCCTCGCGGTCCTCGTCTTCGGACCCGACAAGCTGCCCGACCTGGCCAAGCAGGCCGGCCAGTTCGTGCGGAAGCTCCGCAACTTCGCCAACAACGCGCGTGACGAGCTGCGCTCCGAGCTCGGCCCGGATTTCGCCGACCTCGAGCTGAAGGACCTCGACCCGCGCGAGATCGTCCGCCGGCACATCGCCGAGGCGATGGCCGACGAGGACGACGACCCCGTCGTCGGCGAGAAGCGGCCCCGGCGCACCCTCGAGGACGGCGAGCGGCCGCCGTACGACCTCGAGGCGACCTAGCCCTCGGCGCGCGACTGAGCCGCCGCGAGGGCGCTGAACGGCACGAGGAGCATCCGCCGGTCGTCGCCCTCGACCAGCTCACAGAAGTCGGCACCGACCCGACGCAGGTTCCCCTCGTGGCGGGAGCCGTCGCGCAGGTGCAGCAGGCATCGCTCGCCGGCTTCGGCGATCCGGCGCAGCGCGGAGCCCAGGCCGAGCCGCGTGAGCGGCGACCAGGCGACCTCCGGGATCGACCGCACCGAGGCGCGCTCGACCGTCGTGACGGCGTCGGCGTTGATGACCCAGTCGTGCCGTCCGGCCGAGAGGAGCAGCCAGTCGGCGGCGACCCGGTCGACAGTTCCGGAGACCGCGCCGACGCCGGCGATCCCGAGGGTGACCTCGGTGCCGGCCGACGCCATCAGCCGGCTCGCGAGCGTGACGGTCTGGTACTCGGCGCGGCTACGATCGGCGTGCTCGGCGCCCCGCTCGGCAGCCGCGAGTGCGCCGGCCTGCCCTTCGAGATCATCGAAGAGAGCGAACAGCTCGTCCTCCCAGCCCATGGGTTCCACCCCATCACACCTCGGCTGTGGAGAGCACGTTGACGCGCACCGTGAACGAATCCACACTGGGTCAAACAGAAGCAAACGCAAGGATCTCGGGATGGATGGCACGGCACGTAACCTGGTGCGACTGCGAGGCGCGCTGCTCTGGTGCCTCGCCACCACCGCCGCAGCGGGCATCGGGATGATCTCCCTCCCGACGGTGGCCGCCAGCCCGCGGCTCCTGGATTCGGACCCCGTCTTCGCCGACCTCCTGGTCGCCGGGTGCGCCGCGGCGTCAACGGTCGCCGCCGGGTGGCTCTGGGCGATCACCACCGACGTGGTGGTCCGCGTGCTCACGGTCGGCGGCCCGGTCGCCGTACGACGCCCCGGGCCGGTGCGGCTGCTCCTGCTGGCCGCCTGCGGGGCGGTGGCCCTGGGTGCGCCGGCGGTCCCGGCGTCCGCCGACGACCGCCGCCCGGTCGCACCGCACTCCCTCGCCGGCCTGCCGCTCCCGGACCGCGCGACCGGCGACGGACGCCCGTCGGACCACGCGGACACCACGCCCCGCTCCGTGGTCCGGGTCCGGCCGGGCGGCTCGCTCTGGGCGATCGCCGAGGAGCAGCTGGGACCCAGCGCGACCGTCGTCGACCTCGTCGACTACTGGTACCGGATCTACGACCGCAACGTGGCCGTGATCGGCCCCGATCCCGACCTGATCCTGCCCGGCCAGCTCCTGGAGCTGCCACCCACCGGTTGAACCCCCCAACCCGTCAGCAGAGTCCGCTCGAGGAGGACCGAGATGACCACCACGTTGCACCCGCTCATGGACGTCCGGCTGCCAGTGCCGGTCGCCGCCACCCAGGGCACGCTCGCGCTCGCACTGCTCCCCCGCAGCGAGCCACCCGTCCCCGCCGGCGAGGCCCACGCCGGTGCCGCCGTGGTGACGATCGACCGCCGCCAGCGAGCGGTCGTCGAGGAGTGGACGCGTCGGTTCATCCAGGCGGCGGTCGAGATCGTCGGCGGCGACCGGCCGGTGTCGCAGCTCCTGCGGTGGACGCTTCCCGAGGTCTACGAGGACCTTCGTCGGCGCGCCATGCTGGTCGCCCGGGCCGGTGGCCACCAGCCGGGCCTGGCCAGGGTGCAGCCGGTGCAGCCGCGGGTGCTGAGCGTCCACACCTGCTTCGTGCGGACCGACGCCGTCGAGGCGGCCGTCCACGTGCGCTACGGCCAGCGCTCCCGTGCCCTCGCGGCCCGGTTCGAGCGGATCGAGCAGCGCTGGATCTGCTCCGCCCTCGACTTCTCATAGCGTTGAATCGACAGAAATGGTCGGTTGAAATGACAACCGACCATTTCTGTCGATTCAACGTGTCAGGAGACCCGCGCCGTCAGCCCGCTGGGGCCGCCCGGCGCGCCGTGGCAGCGCTTGTACTTCTTGCCCGAGCCGCAGGGGCACAGCTGGTTGCGGCCGACGTCGGCGAACTCGTCGTCGGCGTTGGACGCGGCGCTGCCGCGGACCTCGGGCTCGCCGGTCACGTCGCTCGGCGCGGAGTAGGACAGGAACTGCGGCGTCTTCGGAGTCTCGAGGCCCTTGGCCTTGATCTGCGGGCCGCCCTGCGTCGGCAGCGCGCGCCGCATCGGCTCCTCCTCCTCCTGCGACGCGGCCTGGAGCGCGGCGGAGATCTGCCCGAGGTCGGGCCCCTCCACCCGAGCGCCGACCGGCGGCTCGGCGAGCGCGCCCTCGTGCATCGGACCCTCGTGGCGGGTGCCGTCGGCGTGGTAGTGGAACTCCGGCTCGTCGTCCTCGACCTGGACCTCGAGGTTGAAGAGGAAGCCGACCGTCTCCTCCTTGATGCCGTCCATCATCGCGGCGAACATGTCGTAGCCCTCGCGCTGGTACTCGACCAGCGGGTCGCGCTGCGAGTAGGCGCGGAGGTAGATGCCCTCGCGGAGGTAGTCCATCTCGTAGAGGTGCTCTCGCCACTTGCGGTCGAGCACCGACAGCAGGACGCGGCGCTCGAGCTCGCGCATCACCTCCTCGCCGACCTCCTCCTCGCGGCGGTCGTAGGCGGCGTGCGCGTCGGCCTTGAGCTTGTCGATCAGGTCGTCCTTGTGGAGCACGGCGTGGTTGCCGACCTCCTCCTGGACGGCCTCGACGTCGAGGGAGACCGGCCAGACCTGCTTGAGGTCGATCCACAGCTGCGCGAGGTCCCACTCCTCGGAGTACTGGTCGAGCGAGCCCTGGACGAAGCCGGTGACGACGTCGTCGATGAAGGTGCGGATCTGCTCCTCGAGGTTGACTCCCTCGAGCACCTCGCGGCGCTCGCCGTAGATGACCTTGCGCTGCCGGTCCATCACGTCGTCGTACTTGAGGACGTTCTTGCGGGACTCGAAGTTCTGCGACTCCACCTGGCCCTGGGCGCTGGCGATCGCGTTGGTGACCCGCTTGTTCTCGATCGGGACGTCGTCCGGGATCTTCAGCATCACCAGGACGCGGTCGACCCAGTCGGACTTGAACAGCCGCATCAGCTCGTCCTGGAGCGACAGGTAGAAGCGGGACTCGCCCGGGTCGCCCTGACGGCCCGATCGTCCCCGCAGCTGGTTGTCGATCCGGCGGGACTCGTGGCGCTCGGTGCCGACGACGTAGAGGCCGCCGAGCTCGCGGACGTCGTCGTGCTCCGCCGCGACCTCGTCCTTGATCCGCTCGACCATCGCGGGCCACGCTGCGTCGTACTCGTCGGTGGTCTCCCCGGTCGGCTCGAGGCCCTGCTTGCGCAGCTCCTGGTCGGCGAGGAACTCGATCGAGCCGCCGAGCATGATGTCGGTGCCGCGGCCGGCCATGTTGGTCGCGACGGTGACCGCGCCCTTGTGGCCGGCGAGGGCGACGATCTTGGCCTCGTCGGCGTGCACCTTCGCGTTGAGGACCGAGTGCGGGACCCCACGCTTCTTCAGCGCCTGGGAGAGGTACTCCGACTTCTCGACCGACACGGTGCCGACCAGCACCGGCTGGCCCTTCTCGTTGCGCTCGACGATGTCGTCGACAACGGCGTTGTACTTCGCCTCCTCGGTGCGGTAGACGAGGTCCGGCATGTCCTGGCGGATCATCGGCTTGTTGGTCGGGATCGGGACCACGCCGAGGCCGTAGATCTTGTCGAACTCCGAGGCCTCGGTGAGCGCGGTGCCGGTCATGCCGGAGAGCTTGGTGTAGAGGCGGAAGTAGTTCTGGAGGGTGACGGTGGCGAGGGTCTGGTACTCCTCGCGGACCTTCACGCCCTCCTTGGCCTCGATCGCCTGGTGGAGACCGTCGTTGTAGCGGCGACCGGCCAGCATCCGGCCGGTGTGCTCGTCGACGATGAGCACCTCGCCGTTCATGACGACGTACTCCTTGTCGTTGCGGAACAGCTCCTTGGCCTTGATGGAGTTGTGCAGGAAGGAGATCAGCGGGGTGTTCGCGGCCTCGTAGAGGTTGTCGATGCCGAGGTGGTCCTCGACCCGGGTGATGCCGGGCTCGAGCACGGAGATGGTGCGCTTCTTCTCGTCGACCTCGTAGTCGACGTCACGCGTGAGCTGCTGCGCGATCTTGGCGAACTCGCCGTACCACTTGACCTCGTCCTGGGTCGGACCGCTGATGATGAGCGGGGTCCGTGCCTCGTCGATGAGGATCGAGTCGACCTCGTCGACGACGGCGAAGTTGTGGCCGCGCTGCACGCACTCCTCGATCGAACCCGCCATGTTGTCGCGCAGGTAGTCGAAGCCGAGCTCGTTGTTGGTGCCGTAGGTGATGTCGCAGGAGTAGGCCTCGCGCCGCGCCGCCGGCCGCATCTGCGGCAGGATCACGCCGGTCGTCAGGCCGAGGAAGTGGTGGATCCGGCCCATCCACTCGGCGTGGTACTTGGCCAGGTAGTCGTTGACGGTGACGACGTGGACGCCGTTGCCCTCGAGGGCGTTGAGGTACGACGGCAGCGTGGCGACCAGGGTCTTGCCCTCACCGGTCTTCATCTCGGCGATGTTGCCCATGTGGAGCGCGGCGCCGCCCATGATCTGCACGTCGAAGTGCCGCTGGCCGATGACCCGCTTCGCCGCCTCGCGAACGGTCGCGAACGCCTCGGGCATGATGTCGTCGAGCGTCTCCCCGTCGGCGAGCCGCTTCTTGAACTCGTCGGTCATACCGCGGAGCTCGTCGTCGGACATCGCCACGAAGTCGTCCTCGATGGCGTTGACGGCCTTCGCGATCGACTCGAGCTGGCGGAGGATCTTGCCCTCTCCGATGCGGAGGAGCTTGTCGATGATCACTGGCACGGCGGCAACTCTACCTAGCACGGGTGAGGAGGCCGATTCGCGATCGGCCGCCACGAATATTCATGACAGTGACGATTGACATCAAAGACAGATTGGCATTACCTGTCACCAACATGAAAACTACGCGGACCTACACCATGCGAGCGCGAGCAGCCGCCGTCGAGGACACACGAGCCCGTATCCAGGGAGCGCTCTTCGAGCTGGGGACGCAGCGCCTGTTCCCCGACATATCGCTCGACGACGTCGCCCGGGCGGCCGGGGTGAGCGTGCAGACGGTGCTGCGGCACTTCGGCAGTCGGGCGGACCTGATCGAGGCGGCCATCGACTACGCGATCGACCGGATCGCCGACGAACGGCCGGCGCCGGTCGGCGAGGTGGACGCCGCGATGGCTGTGCTCGTGGACCACTACGAGCAGCGCGGTGACATCGCCATGCTGATGCTCGCGCAGGAAAAGTCCGACCCGCAGGTCGGCCGCCTCACCGAGCGGGGCCGACGGATGCATCGCGACTGGGTGGGCGCGGTGTTCGAGCCGCTGATCGGTCGTGACGAGCAGACGATCGATCTCCTCGTCGTCGCAACGGACGTCTACACGTGGAAGCTGCTGCGCCACGACCGGGGCCTGTCCCGGCCCAAGACCCAGGAGCGCATGACCGCGCTCGTCGAAGCGGTGCTCGCGACCGGGCGCCCCTGACCGACAAGGAAAGTCCATGTCCCACTTCCTGTTCCTCACCTGGGACGGCGGCGGCAACGTACCGCCTGCCATCGGGATCGCCACCGAGCTGCGGGCCCGCGGCCACTCGGTGCGGTTCCTCGGCCACGAAGGCAACCGGGCCGCGACGGCGTCGGCCGCGATGCCCTTCCGGGCGTTCGACCGCGCACTGCCCTTCACGTCCCAGGACCTGAACCCGCCGGAACGGATGGTCGAGATCTTCAACGACGCCCGTGTCGCCCAGGATCTCCTCGTCGAGATGGACCGCAAGTCGACCGACGTGGTCGTCATCGATCCGATGATGCTCGCTGCGCTCGGAGCAGCTCGAGACTCGGGAATCGCCTACGTGCCTCTCGTGCACCTCTTCTACGCCTATCTCCGCGAAGGCTGGCTCCGCGCGCCGTTCGGGCAGGTCGCCGAGCAGCGCGGCTACGCGCCGTACGACGCTCTCGACAACGCACCGCTGACGCTGGTCGCGTCGCTGGCCGAACTCGATCCGGCGGGAGGAGGCCCCCTTCCCGGCAACGCCGTCCATTGCGGCCCGGTGGTCTCCTGCCCCGAGCCCAGAGACCTGACCACGGCCCCGCCCGCGCTTCTCATCAGCCTGAGCACCTACAACTTCCCCGGACAGACGGAAGCGATGCAGACGCTGCTCGACGCGGCGTCCGGGTTGCCGGCGCGGGTCATCGTGACGACCGGCCCGGTGATCCGGCGCGCGGACCTGCGGGTTCCCGACGGGGTGGAGGTGCACGACTACGTCGACCACGACGCACTCATGCCGCAGGTGACCGCTGTGATGAGCCACGGCGGTCATGCCACGGCGATGCGCGCCCTCGCGCACGGCCTGCCGCTCGCGGTGATGCCGATGCATCCGATGCTCGACCAGACGATGGTCGGGCACGCGGTGGCGGCGGCCGGGGCCGGCCGGTTGCTCGCGCGGGACGCGAGCCCGGGCGAGATCCGGACCTCTCTCGAGGAGCTGCTCACCGACGGCCCCCACCGCGCTGCCGCGGCGCGGCTCTGCCAGCTGATCCGCGAGGCCGACGGACAGTCGTCGGGCGCGACCCGGCTCGAGGCGTTGACTCGTCAGCCGGCCGACGCCTGAGCGGTCAGTCAGCGGGCGGCTGCTCGGCGCCGTACTCCTCGTAAGCCGCGGCCCGCTCGCGCTCGATCTTGCGGCCGACACCGTAGGCGGTGCCCCAGAGGAGGGCGAAGATCGGGCCCAGCACGAACATGAGCGGGACGACGAACCCGAGCCCGATCGCCGCGACCTGGACCGCGTGGCCCAGCCAGTACGCCCACTCCAGGCGGAGCAGCCCGGCGATCACGAGGCACCCGACGGCGAGGCCGAGACCGATCACCAGGGCGGTGCCCGTGGGCACGTCGGCGAGGGTGATCATCACCGGCGTGGTCAGGCCGAGCGTGATCGCCTCGACCGAGAGCACCGTCGCGCACAGCGACCGCCGGGCCGACGTCACTTCCGGCCGCCGAGCAGCAACCGTGCCTCCCCCACCGTGACCACCGACCCGGTGACCAGCACCGCACCCGACGAGAGGGCGTCGCCGGTATCGGCCTCGGCCAGCGCGGCCGCCTGGTCGATCGCGTCGGCGAGCCGCGGGAACACCGTCACCCGGTCCTCCCCGAACACCTCGACGGCGGTCGCGGCCAGCTGGTCGGCCGGCATCGCGCGGGCGGTGGAGTTCTGGGTGATCACGACGTGTGCGAGGAGCGGCTCGAAGGCTGCGAGCAGGCCCTCGGCGTCCTTGTCGCCCATCACCCCGAAGACACCGATGAGCGGGTCGAACCGGAAGGAGTCCTCCAGCGCGGCGGCCGTCGCCTCGGCGCCGGCCGGGTTGTGCGCCGCGTCGAGAACGATGGTCGGACTGCGGCGCACGACCTCGAGGCGCCCCGGAGAGGTCGTCGCCGCGAACGCCTCGCGGACGACCTCGTCCGACAGCGCGTCGTCACCGCCGATGAGCGCCTCGACCGCGGCCAGTGCCGCCGCTGCGTTCTGTGCTTGGTGTGCGCCGTAGAGAGGGAGGAAGAGCTCGTCGTACTGCCCCCGCAGGCCGCGGAGGCTGACCGCCTGGCCGCCGACCGCCGGCACCCGGTCGATCACCCCGAAGTCGGTGCCCTCGCGGACGACCGTCGCCCCGACCTCGGCCGCCCGGCGCAGCAGCACCTCGACGACCTCGTCGCTCTGCTGCGCGAGCACGGCGGTCGCCCCGGGCTTGATGATCCCTGCCTTCTCCAGCGCGATCGCCGCCGACGTCGTCCCGAGGTAGTTGGCGTGGTCGATCGCGATCGGCGTGACCACCGCGACGTCGGCGTCGATCACGTTGGTGGCGTCCCAGGAGCCGCCCATGCCCACCTCGACCACCGCCACGTCCACCGGCGCGTCGGCGAAGGCCGCGTACGCCATCCCGACGATGGTCTCGAAGAACGACAGCGGGAACGGCTCCGCCGCGTCGACGAGGTGCGTGTAGGGCGCCACGTCGTTGAACGCCCGGACGAAACCCTCGTCGTCGAGCGGCTCACCGTCGATGCTGATCCGCTCGCTCATCTTCTCCACGTGCGGGCTGGTGAAGCGCCCCGTGCGCAGCTCGAAGGCGCGGAGCAGCGAGTCGATCATCCGGGCCGTCGACGTCTTGCCGTTGGTCCCGGTGAGGTGGATCGAGCGATAGCCGTGCTGCGGGTCGCCCAGCAGCTCGGTGAACGCCCGGATCCGGTCGAGCGACGGTTCGAGTCGGGTTTCGGGCCAGCGGCTGAGGAGGGCGTCCTCGGCCTCGGCGAAGGTCTCGGCCGGGCGCGGAGCGCCCTCAGGGGTATCGGTCATGGCAAGCGCCGAGTCTAGGGTGCGCACCTGCGACCTAACGGATCGTCAGCTCGACCATGTCCACGACCGGCTCGAAGCCGAGCGCCACGTAGATCCCGTTGGACGTGGGGTTCGCCTGGTCGGTGAACAGGCTGACCCGGCTGCCCTCGGCCCGCAGCCGCCGGGAGACCTCGGCGACCGCGGCACTGGCATAGCCCCGGCCGCGGTGCTCCCTCGGTGTGAACACGGGACCGATCCGCGCGACGCCGTACGCCGGCGGGTTGGCGGCGGTCAGGTGGAGCGGGATGTCAGCGTCGTCCACCCACATCCAGACCCGGCCCGAGCTGATCCGCTCGCGGAGGTCGTCGAGTGTGGTGCTCTCGGCGCGGTCCGCGAGTCCCTCGTGACCGGCCTGCTCGTCGGCGTCGACGTGGAACTGGCGGAACCACTCGAGCGCGAAGGGCGCCTCGTCGTCGTACGCCGGCCGGAGCCGGCCGGGCGTCGGCGCCGGGTCGACGAGCGTGCCGAGCTCGAACAGTCGCACGTGCATGCTCACCGCGACCTCGCCGCCGACGCGCTCGGCGATGCGGTCGGCCGCAACCCGGGTCGCCGGGAACGCGCCGTTGACGCCGCCGACCTCCTCGCCGCGGTCGACCAGAGCGTCGGCGAGGGCGATCGCTGCGGCGTCCTGCATCGCCAGCAGGTAGGGCGGGTACGGCGGGAAGGGTGCCGTCCGCATCGCAACTCCCGCGATCTCGCCGGCAGCGTCCGCGACCACCGCGAACCAGGAGTACGGCGCCGTCGAAGTGACCGGGCCGCCCCGAGCCATCCGGTCGGCAATGGTCGCGACCACCGTCGAGACGACCGGTTCGGCGGCGAGCCGGTCGCCGGCCCGGTCGAGGAAGTGGGCAGGGTCGTCGAAGAAATCGACCTCGAACGCGTGCTCCATGGGCGCGAGCGTCACATCGGACTCCCAGGCAAAGCAAACGAATTCGCCCACGCAGCGCGAGCGACCGGTCTAGTCTCCTAGGCGTTCACTCTCGAGGACGGACGGTTGTCGTGTCCGAAGCCGGCTCCCCTGGCACCGCCGCGACAGCGGCGAACGCTGCTGTGCTGGCGCTTGCCCACCGCGACGAGCTGATCGGCGGCACCCGGCGCGACCTACTCGACCGTGCGGCCGTGCTGCTGAGCGAGATCCAGACCGCCGGCCACGGGCTGCCGATGGCGGCGGCCTGGCGGCTCGGAACGGCTCACCACCGCCGCGGGGAGTACCCGACCGCCCTCGCCTACTTCGAGGCCGCGCTCGACGATCCCGATCCCGATCCGGTCGACCGCGCGCGGTTCCTGGCCGGTCACGCGGCGGTCCTGTGGGCGCAGGGCAACTCCGATGCCGGCCGCCGGGTCGCCGACGAGGCGATGGCCGCCGCCCGAGCCTGCGGCGACGACCACGCCCTCGGTGCCGCGTGGGTGGCCACCGGGTTGGTCGAGGCGCACGCCGGCGACCGCACCGCGAACCTGCGGGCCTACGAGAAGGCCCTCGAGCATGCCGAGCGAGCCGGTGACGCGATCACCGTGGTGAGGGTGCGCAACAACCTGGGCTCCCGCCATGTCGAGGCCGGCCGGTTCCGTCAGGCGCTCGACGAGCTCGACCTCGCGGTCGCGGTCAGCGAGGACCACCCGGTGGGCCTGGCCAGCGCGATGGTCAGCATCAACCGCGCCGAGGCCCTGCTCGGACTGGGCAGGCTCGAGGAGACCGTCGGCGAGATCGCGATCGCGACCGAGCAGTTCCGCAGCGCCGAGGCCGAGCACATGCTCGCCTTCGCGCTGCTGCTCGAGGCAGACGCGCACCGGGTGCGCGGCAACGCGACCCGTGCCCACGCGAAGTACCGGGAGGCGGTCGAGCGTGCCGAGACGTCGGGCAACGCCCAGGTGCTCGGGTCCGCGTTCGCCGGGCTCGCCCAGACGGTCATCTCCGACGACCCCGCCGCGGCTCGCGCCTACGCCAAGCGCGCCGTCGACCAACCGCACACGGTCGGCGACGTGATCGCCCTGCGCGCGGCCGGTTGGATCGCACTCGGACAGGGTGACTTCGACGGCGCCGGGATGTGGGCAGACCGCGCGCTGGCCGAAGCCGGCCGTCGCGACCAGCTCTACGAGCTTGCCGACGCCCTTGAGCTGCGGGCGCTGACCCGCTGGTCGACCACCGGCGACGTGCACGACGCGCTCGGTCGGCTCGCGGAGGCGGCGGACGCCTGGCAGGAGGTCGGCAGCACGATCCGCAGCGCGGTCAACCGGATCGTCACCGCTCGCCTGTCCGGCGACCGCGGCGCCGAGGAGGCCGGGCGACAGGCGCTGCGTGCGATCGGCGTGCGGGCCGACGCCGACCGGATCGCCGGGCCGCTCCACGTGCTGGGGGCGGCGGCCGCCCCTGAGGTCGCGATCCGCACCTTCGGGACCTTCGCCGTGTCGGTCGCGGGCGCGCCCGTCGTGACGTCGGAGTGGCCGTCGCGGAAGAGCCGGCAGCTGGTGCAGGTGTTGGCCGCCCGACGCGGCCGTGCGATGAGCCGGGCCGCACTGGCCGAGCTGCTGTGGCCAGGAGTGCGCGACACCTCCGGTCGCCTCTCGGTCGCGCTGTCGACGGCGCGGGCCGTGCTCGACCCGGGGCGGCGCCACGACGCCGACCGCTACCTGGTCTCGGACCGGAGCCACGTCCGCCTGGACCCGACGACGGTCAGCGTCGACGTCGTCGAGTTCGAGCGAATCGCCCGGGCCGCGCTCGATGCGGCACGGACAGGATCGGCCGACGCCGTACCGCTGCTGCAGGCGGCCGCCTCACTCCACCCCGCGCCGTTCCTCGCCGACGAGGGAGCCGACGACTGGGCCGACGACACCCGCGACGAGCTGCTGCGGCTCGCGGTCGAGGTCAAGCGCGCCCTCGCCGGACGCCTGGTCGCCGGCGGAGAGACCGAGCAGGCGGTCGGCTGGTTGATGGCGGTCATCGCCGACGACCCGTACGACGAGCCGACCCATCACGAGCTGATCCGGGTGCTCGCCCACGCCCGTCGGCACGGTGAGGCGAGGCGCGCCCAGCGCGTGTACGCCGCCCGGATGGCCGAGCTCGAGGTCGAGCCGACGGCCTACCAGGCCATCGTCGGCTGATTCGGGCGAGGTCAGCGCGACTCGAGGGCGAGCCGGCCGGCCAGGGCGGCGAAGGTCGCCGCGAACACCTTCCGCATGACGTCGAGGACCCTCGGGCGGCGCAGCACCTGGTCCCGGACAGCGGCGGCGAAGACGCCGTACACCGCGAAGACGGCGAAGGTCATCGCCATGAAGACCGCGCTGAGCCCGAGCATCGTGAGCACCGCACCCTCGCCCGGCGGGACGAACTGGGGCAGGAAGGCGAAGAAGAAGATGGTCAGCTTGGGGTTGAGCAGGTTGAGGGTGATGCCGGCGCCGAGGACCGACCACACCGAACGGCTCGCCTGCTCCTCCTCGGCGTCGTCGACCGACAGCACGCCCCGATCGCGCCACGTCGTCCACGCCAGGTAGAGCAGGTAGGCGACGCCGGCGTACTTGAGGACGGCGAACGCGATCCCGCTGGCGTGCAGCAGGGCCGCAAGCCCGGTCACGGCCGCCACCAGGTGCGGCACCGTGCCGAGGGTGCCGGCGAAGGCCGCCAGCACACCCGCTCGAGCGCCGCGGGTCAGGCCCGCCGCGATCGCGTAGAGCGCGCCGGTGCCGGGGGTGGCGACGATCACCAGAGACGTGAGCAGGAACGCGAGGGTCATGGCCGCACAGACCGGACGATCACGCCGGACTCATCGGTCGGCAACATCTACGAGCCCTCGAGCCGAGCGAGCTCCTCGTCGACGACCGAGGGATCCAGCTTGGTGAAGATCGGCGTCGGCCTGCCGACGGGAGTGCCCGGCTCGACCGGGTGGCGACGCCACCGCGGGATCCCGGAGTACTCCCCCGTGATGATCGGGTACGGCGCACCTCCGTCGAGGTCCTCGGCCTCCTCGACCCGCGGCATCGGGGCGACGCTTCCCTGCCCACCGAGCGCCCTGTCGACCTCGTTCGCGGAGAACGGGAGGAACGGCGACAGCACCAGGTTGAGGTCGGCGACGCACTGTGCGGCGACGTGCAGGATCGTCGCGAGCCGATCGCGCTCGTCCTCCCCCTTGAGCTTCCACGGCTCGTGGTCGGAGACGTACTTGTTGACGTCGCCGACGGCGCGCATCGCCTCGCCGATCGCCTGTCGCATCCGGTTGCGGCCGATCAGGTCGCCCACCACCGAGAACGCCTGCTCGGTCGCGTCGAGCGCCGCGTGGTCGGCGCTGGTCAGCTCGCCGGCGGCCGGGATCTCACCGAAGTTCTTGTGGATCAGGTTGGCGGTGCGGTTGACGAGGTTGCCCCAGCCGGCGACCAGCTCGTCGTTGGTACGACGCACGAACTCCGCCCAGGTGAAGTCGCTGTCCTGGTTCTCCGGGCCGGCAGCGGCGACGAAGTAGCGGAACGCGTCGGGCTGGTAGCGGCTGAGCAGATCGCGGACGTAGATCACGACCTTCTTGGAGGACGAGAACTTCTTGCCCTCCATGGTGAGGAACTCCGAGCTGACCACCTCGGTCGGCAGGTTGAGCTCGCCGTACTTGCCCGGGCTGCCGCCCTTGCTGCCCTTGCCGCTGTAGGCCAGCAGCTCGGCGGGCCAGATCTGGCTGTGGAAGGTGATGTTGTCCTTGCCCATGAAGTAGTAGGACAGCGCCTCCGGGTCGCCCCACCACTCACGCCACCGCTCCGGCTCACCGAGCCGGCGCGCCCACTCGATCGACGCCGACAGGTAGCCGATCACGGCGTCGAACCAGACGTAGAGCTTCTTGGTCGGGTTGTCGCGCCAGCCGTCGAGCGGGACGGCGATGCCCCAGTCGATGTCGCGGGTCATCGCGCGCGGCCGGATCTCCTCGAGGATGTTCTTGGAGAACCGGATCACGTTGGGCCGCCACAGGCCGGTCGCCTCACGCCCGTCGAGCCACGCGCCGAGAGCGTCGGCCAGTGCTGGCAGGTCGAGGAAGAAGTGCTGGGTCTCGACGAACTCCGGCGTCTCCCCGTTGATCCGGCTGCGGGGGTTCTTGAGGTCCTGCGGGTCGAGCTGGTTGCCACAGTTGTCGCACTGGTCGCCCCGGGCCCCCTCGTAGCCGCAGATCGGGCAGGTGCCCTCGATGTAGCGGTCCGGCAGCGTGCGACCGGTCGACGGCGAGATCGCCCCGAAGGTGGTCTCCTCGAGGAAGTAGCCGTTCTCGTAGACCCCGATGAAGAGCTGCTGCACCACCGCGTGGTGGTTGCGCGTCGTCGTGCGGGTGTAGAGGTCGTAGGTCAGTCCGAGCGCGACGAAGTCCTCGACGATCAGCCGGTGGTTCTCGTCGGCGAGCTCCTGGGGCGTCACTCCCGCCTCGTCCGCGGCGATCAGGATCGGCGTGCCGTGCTCGTCGGAGCCGGAGACCATCAGGACGTCGTGGCCGGCCATCCGCATGTAGCGCGAGAAGACGTCGGAGGGCACGCCGAAACCGGCCACATGGCCGATGTGGCGCGGACCGTTGGCGTACGGCCAGGCCACGGCGGAGAGGACACGACTCATGCCGTGATCCTAGGGGTCCTAACCAGCGCGGAATTCCCGCATCCGACGGGCGGTGCGGCGCCGGACGGCCGGGAGCGCGCGATAGAGCGCGCGGCCCGGGCACGCGGTCTCGTTCGTGTCACGGTGACCGTCGATCGTCGGGAGCTCGACCAGCTGGCCGTCGCGGTAGCGGTCGCTGCCCTCCGACCGGATCCACACGGTACGACGGGGGTGGCCGTCGTACGGGTCGAGCTTCCAGGCTGCCACCCGCACCAGGGCCCGGATGGTGGGCTTGCCGACCGCGCCGGTCTCGTAGTTGCCGATGGCCGCGACACCGACCGAGGCGTGGTTGAAGCCGAGCGTGTGCGCTCCTCGTACGGCCCGCCGCGGCCCGCCCGCCCGGCCCTCCCAGAGCTGACCGAACCGGTCGACGAGGAAGTTGTAGCCGATGTCGGACCAGCCCAGGCTCTGCGTGTGGTAGCGATACATCGCCCGGATCATCCCGGGGACGTCGGCGCGCCGGTAGTCGTTGCTGTTGACCGTGTGGTGGACGTGCACCTGCCGGATCCGGTCGTTGTAGACCGGTCGACCGTTGCGCAGGCGCGGGTCGGCGCCCCAGGCCTTGCGGTACAGCAGGCCGGGCATGGGTACGGCGCCCTCGACGGGCGCGGAGGCCCTGGACCCGGCCGAGCCCTGCCGACCGGCGGTGCGGTCCGAGGCACGACGGCGCGGCCGGAGCAGGGCGAGCATCGAATCGCGGTGGTCGCCGGTGAGCTCGAGCTGGACCGCGTCGCTGGGACCCGTCCACACCAGGTCGGTCGCCCGTCGCGCGCCGGCGGCCTCGGGCGAGTCGGGGTCGGGTCCGTGCGTGAGCCGCGGTAGCCGGCGCCACTCCGTCCAGCCGCCGCTCTCCCTGCGCCAGCGGGCGCGCACCGGGCCGTCCCCGCGCCGCCAGGTCACGCCCAGCGCGGTGAACCGTTCGGTCTCGATGACCGCGGTCCGGAAACCGTCGGCAGGCCGCGCGAGGCCGGGCAGCGTCGCCAGCGGGAGGTCCAGTGCGTCGACGCCGTCCGGGTGGCGGTGCAGCCGCCGCCGGCCGGCCGATGCGGGCGCGGCGGTGGCGCGCGCGCCGATTGTGGCCGCAGCTCCTACCGCGGCGGCGGCTGCCGTCGCGAGCCTGGTCAGGTCACGGCGCCCCAGCGCCAGATCCGAGAAATCCATGGACATCGAGCATGCGACATCCCACGGCAGAACCGGCGTACCTGCGGATCCCTCGCGTGTCAGATCTACATCCGGCGGGCCGGCGGGTCACCCTCGGCGGCCGGCGAAGGCGGCGAGCAGGTCGTAAGGGCCCGCGTCAGCCGGCGGCTCGACCTCCGGGCCGAACGCGTCACCACGACGCTCCGGCGTCATGTTCTCCCGCATGAAGGCCAACCCCGCCTCGGCGACCTCGGGGTCGAGCCGCTCGAGCGGGAAACCGATCGCCACCGCCAGGTCCCACGTGTGGACCGCGAGCTCGGCGACCTGCCACGACGCAGGCACCGGCGGGTCGCCGTCGAGCTCGTGCCACGCGTGCAGCAGGTCGTCGGCGGACACGCGGTAGGTCGCACCCCAGCCCTCGGTGAGGTGCGGTGTCGGCGCCGACCAGTCCAGCTGGTCCCCGCGCATCATCGCCAGGAAGTTCCGGGGCGCCTGGACGAGGTGGTCGGCCAGCGCGCCGACGTCCCACTCGGCACAGGGGGTCGGGTTGCCGACGTTGTCGGCGTGGACGTGATCGAGCACGTCTCCCGCTTGGTCGAGCGCATGGACGAGCACGCGCAGGGCTTCGGTCTGCAGCGACGTGGCCATGTTTCGACGTTACTCCGGCTGTTTCCGTCGGTCGAGGTCGTCTGGTGGCCGCCGCAACCCTCCTCGAACCTCGGAGCGTTCGTTGCGCGCCGCGCTGGTTGCGGCCGAAAGGGCTTTGGAGGAGGGACGAGGTGGTCGGCGGTCGCGGTCCGCGGCCGGCTCGCCCACCGAAGCCTTGGAACGGGGAGGAGGGCTGACGGTTGCGCGCCGCACCCCGCTCGCGCACGGCCACAAGCAGACGAGAATGCAATGAGAAAGCGATTCTCTGTTCCTTTTCGAACAGTCTGGGTCACTCCGCCTCACGTGCGGAGTCGGCCAACCGCAGCAGCTGCTCGAACCAGTCAGGCTGCTCGAGCAGCCGGTGGAACTCGATCAGGTCGTCGAGGCACAGCTCGCGATCGGCAGGGCGCTGCTCCAAGTGAGCTGGCGGCCAGGCGGCATGTCCGATGCCGTCCAAGCGACCACCCAGCACCTCTAGCGCCACGAACTCGCGCCTACCCACGGCGACCGCGGACCAGTCGCCGCAGGTGTCGCACGTCCACATTGCCCAGCCCGCAAGCGAGTCATCGTCCTCGAAGTCGTCGGCGATCAAGACCATCGCGTCGGCTGGTAGGACGGCGGTCGTGTCACAGAGGGGGCAGATGGCGGATACCTCGTTCATGGCTTCCCCTTTCGGATGGGGCCCACCATGGCCTCGTCGGCTGTCGGATGACTGTCCAGGACCTGTCCCGGCGCAACCTGACGCTGGGGCGGGGTCTGGGGCGTTGCTAGTTCTGATGTCGGGACGATCCGCGACGTTCCCCCGGGCCTGCTCGACTTGGACGGTCAGCGAACCCTTCGGGTTGGTTGCCCGGCTGCCAGACAACCGGCCGCCGCGGTGTCAGAGCGCAGCCGCTTCGACCCCCAGCCCGGTTAGCGACCTGGGATGGTCGACGGTCCGAACCGCGGCGTCGAGTCGATCTGCCAACTCGATGAGAACGCAGCGCACCCGTCGCCGGCCCCTTCCCCCAGTTCCCGCCAACGAAGCCTGGAAGGCGCCTTCCACGAACACTTCGGTCGAGTCCAGCCGAACCGGGTACAGCTGGACTGAGACGACGTTCCTGCGGACTGGGGCGCCACTGAGTAGCCGGAAGGTGAGGAACGTCGGCGCCTGTCCTCCCAGCACCTCGGTTACCGCCGTGGTCAAGCCCGTGTCGTTCAACGACATCTCGGTCAGCGCTCGCCAGACCGCCGCGACCGGGGCCGCGAGGCGCCTGTAGATGAAGATCGCTTCCACAGGCTCGGCCTCTCTTCTGGACGTCTGGTGCCCAGGCGTCACGCTGCGCCGGCGTCCTGTCCGAAGGCTGTCTGGCGGCTGTTCGCCCCGATCGTCCAGCGGTGATTCATTTCTGGACTCATGAGCGCTAACGGATGCGCCCTTCAGACGACGCAATCGCCACCGTCACGGCACGCAATGCGCGGTCCGCGCTGGTCACAGCGGGTTGCGCAACGAGAGTCCCGTCGTCGTGGAACAGCGTGGGGTGGGCCGCCTCGACCTTCCGCCAACGGCGGCCCTGGTCGAACATCAGAAGCGCGAAGACTCCTATGGCTACGATCGTGGCGCCACCACCGAGCAATGGCGGTTCCGCGGTGCGGCCGACGTGTGCGACCAGTGCGTACAGGACTCCCGCGACGACTGCTGTCAGTGCCGCAACAGCGGTTGCTGCGTGCGACATGTGGTGCCAGCGGGAGTGATGCTGGCCGGCCTGACGCATGACGGCGTGCGGATCGTCGCCGGCCGGCAGCATCCAGTACGACACCGCCGTCGGTTCGATGGTGAAGTAGAACGCCCGGATCCGGCCGATGGCCCGTGCGTAGAGCCCGTCCTGGACCGCGAGGTCCGCAAGTCGCACATATGTGGTGAGACCGAGGGCGAGAACCGCCGGAAGCAGCGACAGTGCGAACACGGTGAAGGTCCGTCCGAGACCCCCGAGCTCGGCCACCAACGCCAGGGCTACTACGGCGCCGGTGAGCGCGGCGAGGAACAGCTGGCTGCGGCCGTTGGCCTCAAGCACAGTCGCCGAACGCGCTGACTGGAGTGTGTAGTGCTCGGTCGTCAGCGCCGCGACCAGCGCGGGGTTGGGGGTGGAGGGGGTCTGATCGCCACCTTGAGTGGGGTTCATCGGTGCTCCTGAGGCTCGATATCGCGTTCGGCAGAAGTTGCCCGGAGCGGCTGTCTGAAGCCTGTTCCGTCCTCTCGTCGGGGGGACAGCCGCCGGACAGGACGACGTCCGACAGTTGATGCGCTCATGGGTCCGCACACACGAGAGAGCGAGCAGCAATGGCCCAGATGACGCTTTTCGTCGGCGGCATGACCTGCCGGCGCTGCATCCGAGAGGTCACCGCACGTTTGCGGGACGTCGCCGGGGTGGAGACGGTCGCTGCCGATATTGGCACGTCGACAGTCCGGCTCGGCGGCGTGATGGTCACCGCGGACGTGCTCCGCGCCTTCGTTGGTACGACCTACCAAGCAGAGGTTGTGGCGAACAGCGACGGGACAGCAACCGGAAAGTCCGGCCCGTGACGCTCTGCGACAGACAGCCGATCCCGGCTGGTTCGTCACCAGAAAGGCTCATCATGTCTGCCAAGACACCTGCCGCGGAGACCCAGAGCAGCCGCCGATGGCTTGCGCTCGGGCTCATCGCCGCCGCCCAGTTCATGGTCATCATGGACACCTCGATCATCGGGGTCGCACTGCCCGAGATGCAGGACGATCTCGGCTTCACCCCCCAGGACCTCAGCTGGGTCTTCAACGCCTACGTCGTCGCGTTCGGCGGCCTGTTGCTCCTCGGCGGCCGGCTCTCTGACCTGTTCGGTGCGCGGCGCATCTTCGCCACCGGATGGGCCGTCCTCGCCGCCGGTTCGCTGGTCGCAGGGTTCGCCAGCAACGTCACCGTCGAGCTGGTCGGCCGGGCCGTTCAGGGCGCCGGTTCGGCGCTCATCGCCCCCGCAGCACTTACGTTGCTCTTCACGATCTTCGGCGCCAACCCCAAGGAGCTGACCAAGGCGCTCGCCCTCTACGGCGCGGCCGCTCCCGCCGGCGGCACCGCAGGTGTCTTCCTCGGCGGTGTCCTGACGGAGTACGCCTCCTGGCCGTGGGTGTTCTTCATCAACGTCCCGCTCGCCGTCGTCGTACTGCTGCTGACCCCGTCCGTGATGCCTGCCGGCATGACCCAGCGCGGATCCCTCGATGTGGCCGGTGCGATCACCGTTACCGCCGGCCTCGCCGCCGTCGTGTTCGCCGTCGTCCGCGCCCCGGAGGAGGGCTGGACGTCGGGAACCACGCTGCTTGCCGGCATCGGCGGCCTGGCTCTGATCGCGGTGTTCGTGGCGCTGCAGGCGCGTCTGCGGCAGCCGCTGATGCGGCTGGGGATCTTCAAGGCGACCAACCTGGCCGCATCCAACGCAGCCCAGTTCTTCCTGGGCGCCGCCTGGATCCCGATGTTCTTCTTCGTGAACCTCTACCTGCAGCAGGTCCTCGGCCTCGGAGCGTTCGCCAGCGGCGCAGCTCTGCTGCCGCTGACCGTCACGATCATGGTCGGGATGATCGCGGTCGCCCCCCGTCTCATCGCACGGTTCGGGCCGAAGACGATGACCGTGACCGGTCTGGCCACCCTGGCCGTCGGCCTGGTCTGGCTGTCCTTCATCGACCCCGACGGCAGCTTCGCCGTCGACGTGCTGCCCGCAACCCTGGTCACTGCGGCCGGGATGGCGATGGCCTTCATCCCCTCCCTCGGCACGGCCCTGTCCTCGGCCGCGCCGGAGGAAGGCGGTCTCGCCGCAGGGATCGTCAACACCAACTACCAGGTCGGCTCGGCCCTCGGCCTGGCAGCCATGACCGCGGTCGCGACCGCGTTCGGTGCGGACCGCGTCGGAGACGTCGTCGAGCTCACCGACGGGTTCTCCGCCGGCCTCCTAGGCGCAGCCGGCATCGCCGCCCTCGGCGCCGTGGTCGCAGCCGCCTGGCTGCGGACACCGTCAGTCGCAGCAGAAGAGATCCCGCAGGACGAGCCCGCAGTCGCATAGACCCCGCCGCAGAACAACCCCACCGGCGCCCGCCGAGAGGGAACCAAACCAGAACGGAGAACGACCATGACCACGACCGATACCTACGACGTCATCGGAATGACCTGTGCCCACTGCGCCCACGCGGTGACCGCCGAGGTCAGCGCCCTCGAAGGGGTCTCCGACGTCCACGTCGACGTGACGACCGGCAAGGTGCAGGTCACCGCCGACCGCGCACTCCCCACCACCGACGTGCGACAGGCGGTCGAAGAGGCCGGGTACACGCTGGCCTGACCCCCGACCCGCGCTCCGGCGAAGCGCTACCCCACACCCTCGCCGGAGCGCGGCACCACTTTGCAGGGCATCCCGCCCGTCCATCACCGCGCCGCACCATGCCGACCCACGTCACAGCAGCCCGCACCGCACCAGCCCGAGAGCGAGACGACCATGAGCGTCCACCATCCCACCCGCCGGCACCCCGCCCCCGAGCCGGCCGCCGGTGAGGCGAAACCTCGCCACGGTGCCGGCGGCGCGATCGTCGCCTCCCTCGCCGCCGGCGCAGCCGGAGCGCTGGTCCTCGCCCTCGTCGTGTTCGCCGGCGGCACCGAGGCCACCATCACCGGCGCCCTGCTGCTCGGGTTCGGTTTCGGCTGGGCTCTGATGGCCGTCTGGAGCGTGCGCCGCACCGCACAGCCGCAGCGTTGGGCTGCGGTCCCCGCAGCAGCCATGACCGGCACAGGCGCCGCGCTGGTGATCCTCAACCCGGGCGATGAGACCCTCGCCGTTCTGACTTGGATCTGGCCGCCGCTCCTGTTGGCCCTCGCAGCCTGGACCTACCTCCAGGCGCGCCGCACGGTAGCCGGCAAGGCACGCTGGGTGCTCACTCCGGTCTTCGCAGCGCTGGTCCTGACCTCGATCGGCGCCACCTACGCCAACGTCGCGCTCACCCGCGAGGTCGATTACGCCGCCCCTGGCCACCTCTACGACGTTGGCGGTCACCGCCTCCACATCGACTGCCGCGGCCACGGGTCACCGACCGTCGTGCTCTCCAACGGCCTCGGCGAGATCTCCGCTTCCTGGGCCAGGATCACCGGCCCCGTCGCAGAGACGACCCGTGTCTGCGCCTACGACCGCGCCGGACAGGGCTGGAGCGGCAACGCCGCCGACCCCCTCGACGGCATCGAGTCCGCCGAGGACCTCCACACCCTCCTCGCGGAGGCCGGCGAGCGCGGCCCCTACGTCCTGGTCGGCCACTCCACCGGAGGCACCTACGCCCTGACCTACGCCGCCCGTTACCCCGACCAGGTCGCCGGCATGGTCCTGCTGGACAGCTCCAGCCCAGAGCAGTTCACCCGGATGCCCGCCTACCCCGGCCAGTACCAGCTGATGCGACGCGGCCTGGCGCTGATGCCCACATTCCGCCGCGTCGGCCTGGCCGAGCTGATCCCCTGGACCTCCCACCTGCCGGCGACCGACGCCGAGAAGGTCATCGCTCTGACCTCCACTACAAAGGCGGCCAGCAACCAGCGCGACGAGCTATCGGTCATCCGCGACGTCTTCACCCAGGCCCAAGCCCTCACCACGTTCGACGAACGGCCCCTGACCGTTCTCACCGCCTCCGAGAACGTCGGGACCGACGGTTGGGTCGGCGCCCAGGAACAGCTCGCCGCCCTGTCCGTCAATCACGTCCACCGCACCGTGGACTCCACCCACGCCGGTCTGCTCGAAGACGCCGGACCCGCAGCGGAGTCCGTGCGGGCCATAGAAGAGGTCATCGCCTCGGTACGCACCGGCACGCCGCTGGAGGGCCAGTGAGCTCGACAGCACACCGTTTGGACAGTGGCCAGACAGCCGACCCGCGGATCGTTCGCGACATCACCTCCTACCGACCCGAGGAGCCGGCATGACCACCACCGCCCCACTCCAGGCCACCGAGACTTGCACGCTCGACATCGGTGGCATGACGTGCGCTTCCTGCGTGCGCCGGGTCGAGAAGGCACTTGACAAGCTCGACGGAGTGACCGAGGCCCGCGTGAACCTCGCCACCGAGGTCGCCTCCATCACCTTCTCCCCGGAGCTGATCAAGCTCGAGGATCTCACCAAGGCCGTCACGAAGGCCGGCTACTCCGCGACCCCCCACCAACGCGGTGCCCCGCACGGCCCGGAGGACGGAGAGATCACCTCCGCGCCAGCGAGCACCGACGAGGATTCCCGGGACCGGGACCTGGCCCGCATGAAGACCAAGTGGCAGGTCGCCCTGGCCACCGGGCTCGGACTGATGGCGCTGATGTACGTCCCGCTCTACATCGACACCATGGACCTGCTGATGCCGGCGATCTTCGTGGTCGCGACCGTCGTCCAGGTCTGGGCCGGCAAGGACATCTACGCCTCGGCCTGGACCGCAGCCAAGCATCGCAGCACCAACATGACGACGCTGGTCGCACTCGGCACCGGAGTCGCGTGGGGTTACAGCACCTTCGTCACCCTGTGGCCCGGCCTCGCCGAAGGGTGGGGCATGCCACTGCACCTGTACTACGAGACGTCGCTGATCATCGTCGCCCTCGTCCTTGCCGGGAAGTGGATGGAGGGTCGCGCCAAGAAGCAGACCGCCGTCGCCGTCACCGCCCTGGTCGGGCTCGCACCAAAGACTGCCCGCGTCATCCGCGACGACGTCGAGGTCGACATCCCGGTCGACGAGGTCGCCGTCGGCGACATCGTCCGGATCCGTCCCGGCGAGAAGATCCCCGTCGACGGGGTGGTCGTCGCCGGCAACACCGCGATCGACGAGAGCATGCTCACCGGCGAAAGTCTCCCGGTCGACAAGACCGCCGGCGACGCCGTCATCGGCGCCACCATCAACACCACCGGGTCGGTCCAGATCCGGACGACCGCGGTCGGTGACGACACCGCGCTGGCCCAGATCATCCGCCTCGTCGAGGACGCCCAGGGCTCCAAGGTCCCCATGCAGCGTCTGGCCGACAAGGTCTCTTCGGTGTTCGTGCCCGCCGTCATCCTCGGCGCGTTCGCGACGTTCCTGCTCTGGGCCCTGTTCGGGCCGAACACCGAGAACCTCACGATGGCGATCACCACGACCATCGCGGTGCTGATCATCGCCTGCCCCTGCGCCCTCGGGCTGGCCACGCCGACCGCGGTCATGGTCGGTACCGGACGGGCGGCCGAGCTCGGGATCCTGATCTCCAACGGTGAGGCCCTCGAGCAGGCACGGCGACTCACCGCGATCGTGCTCGACAAGACCGGCACCATCACCCAGGGCAAGCCGGCCCTGACGGCGGTCATCACCGCGGATGGCTGGACCGAGGCCGAGGTTCTGCCTCTCGTCGCCGCAGCCGAGTCGGGCAGCGAGCACCCGGTCGCCCAGGCGATCGTCACTCACGCCCAGGACGGCGGGCTCACCCTCCCGGTTCTCGACGCGTTCGAGGCCATCCCCGGGCACGGGATCGACGCCCGCGTCGCCGGCCGGCATGTCCAGGTCGGCAACGCAGCGATGATGCTGCGTGCCGGCGCTGACGTGACTCCGCTGGAGACGGTCGCTCAGGAGGCGGCCTCGCGCGGTGAGACCCCGATGTACGTCGCCATCGGCGGCGATCTCGCTGCCGTGGTGGCGGTCGCCGACATCGTGAAGGCCGAGTCCGCCGAGGCGATCGCCCAACTCGAGGCGCTCGGGCTCGAGGTTTGGATGATCACCGGCGACAACGCCGCCACCGCTCAAGCCGTCGCAGCCCAGGTCGGGATTACCCACGTCATGGCTGACGTGCTGCCCGCCGACAAGGCCGCTGCCGTCGTGAGGCTCCAGGAGCAGGGTCACGTGGTCGCCATGGCCGGCGACGGCGTCAACGACGCCGGGGCGCTCGCCCAGGCCGACCTCGGGATCGCGATCGGGACCGGCGCCGACGTCGCCATCGCCGCCTCCGACATCACCCTCGTCGGCGGCGACCTGCGCGGCATCGTCTCTGCCATCGCGCTCTCCCGGCGGACGGTCACCACCATGAAGCAAGGACTGGCGTGGGCGTTCGGCTACAACGTCCTGCTCGTTCCGGTCGCGGCCGGCGCGCTCTACGCGTGGGACGGGCTGCTGCTCGACCCGGTGCTGGCGTCGGCTGCAATGGCGATGAGCTCGGTGAGCGTGCTGTCCAACGCGCTGCGGCTGCGGCGGTTCAAGCGACCCGCGTCGGTGGAGGAGATCCTGCACCCGCCGGTCCGGACCAGGGCCGCGCAATACGCCTACCTCACCGGGGTCGCGGTCGTCGCGCTCGCGATAGGCGGCACGCTCACTGCGGTCAGCCGGATGGACTTCGCCGAGCGCGGGATGAACGGCCAGCTCGCGTGGATGCAGAGCACCGGCATGCCGATGCGACCGGCGATGAGCGAGATGATGACCGCCGAGATTCCGGCGACCGAGGCGCACGACGTCGGACTCGACGTGCAGCTCGACGTCCCCGACACCACCCGTGCCGGCGTACCGACCCGGGTCACTGCCACGGTTGTGGACGCAGAGTCCGGTGAGCCGGTCTCCGACCTGAACCGCAGCCACGAGGCCTGGATGCACCTGATCGCCACCCGGGAGGACCTGGGCACCTTCGCCCACGTGCACCCGGAGCCGACGGGAGATCCCGGTGAGCTGGCAGTCGACATCACCTTCCCCACCGGCGGCGCCTACATCGTCAACACAGAGTTCCGGCAGCGCGGTGAGATGAACGACGTGCACCAACGCCAGCTGGTCACCGTCACCGGCACCGCGCCGGAGCCGGTCAAGCTCGCCGCCGGACCCCGCACGACGGTCGTCGACGGCGTCGAGGTCCAGCTGGAAGGAGAGGCGGTCGTCGGTGAGCGCAGCGACCTCCACTTCGCGTTCACCGACGCCGGCACGGGCGAACCGATCGACGACCTGCAGCCGTTCCTCGCAGCGGCCGGGCACGTCGTGGTGATGCGCGCCGACGGCGCCACCTTCGCCCACGAACACGCGGAAGTCGAGGACGAGGACGGCAGACCGGTCTTCGCCACGCCGGGCCAGGACTTCGGACCCGAGCTCGACGTGCACACCGAGTTCGACGCCCCGGGCGTCTACCAGATGTGGGGGCAGTTCCGCCTCGCCGACGGCGACGTCCTCACCGTGCCGTTCACCGTCGAAGCATCCTGACCGACCCCCCACCCCCTGGCGGCCGCCGGTCCGTACCCCGCGGACCGGCGGCCGTCGTTCTCAAGCCCGAGGAGACGAGATGACCGATTTCGACGTGCTGGTGGTAGGCGCCGGTCAGGCCGGGTTGGCCACCGGTCACGCGCTGCGCGGCACCGGCCTGCGGCACCTGCTGTTGGACGCGGCTGACGACGCGGGCGGTTCGTGGCCGCACTACTACGACTCGCTGACCCTGTTCAGCCCGGCGCGCTTCAGCAGCCTCCCCGGCCTGCCCTTCGAGGGTGACTCCGGCCGGTACCCGGCCGGATCCGAAGTGGCCGCCTACCTGCGCTCGTACGCCGAGCACTTCGCCATCCCGATCCGCTCCGCTTCACGAGTTGCCTCGGTCCGCACTGCTCCTGGCAGCCACTTCGAAGTCGACCTCCTTGATGGCCAGACTCTTCGAGCCCGGAGCGTGGTCGCAGCCACAGGGGGGTTCGGCAACCCGTACGTGCCGCGAGTGCCCGGGCTCGAGCAGTACGGCGGCCGAGCCATGCACGTCGCGGCATACCGACGCCCCGACGGGTTCGCCGGCCAGCGGGTCGTCGTCGTAGGCGCAGGCAACTCCGCGGTTCAGGTGGCCTACGAGCTCGCTCACGTCGCAGACGTGACGCTCGCGACGAGGAACCCTGTCAGCTTGCGTCGTCAGCAGCCTCTCGGGGTCGACTTGCACTACTGGGTCGCCTGGTCCGGTGTTGATCGCCTGCCGCTCGGCCGCCGTGCCGGAGGCGCGGTCGGCGTGCTCGACCAAGGCCGTTACGCCGCAGCGATCGCTGCCGGGCGCCCCGACCGTCGCGAGATGTTCCGGGCGTTCACCGGTGCGGGCGTGCAGTGGACCGACGGCCCGACCGAGGACGTGGACGCCGTGATCTTCGCCACCGGCTACCAGCCCGACCTCGGATACCTGCCACCCGAAGCCTTCGCCGGCGACGGATGGCCGGCACATCGCCGGGGTGTCAGCACAACCAGCCCGGGCCTGGGGTTCGTCGGCGTCCCGGGCCAGACCGGGCTCGCCTCCGCGACCCTGCGAGGAGTGGGCCCAGACGCGCGGCGAGTCGTGCGCCACCTCTGCCAACACCTCGCGACCCGAGCTGCTGTCGGACCCGTGCCTGAGCCCGTCGCGACACTGGTTGCCTCAGGCCGACCCCAGGCGCCATGAGCGAGGTCGAAGCGACGTCGACCGCGCTTGATACGACGGCCCTGCTCGACCGGCTCGGCGGCTGGCAGGGGATCGTCGACGGTGCCGTCCCGCCACTGGTTTTCGTAGCCGCGAATGCCCTGGCTGGGCTCCTCGGCTACGACGAGCAGGCCTTGCTGAGTGCCGCGGCAACAGCCGGAACCTCCGCGCTCGCGCTCGGCGTCGCACGGCTCGCATTGGGACAGCCGCTCGCCGGCGTGCTCCGCGGACTCGTCGGGCTACTCCTCGCCGTCGGTTTAGCCCTGTGGACCGGCCGCGCCCGCGACTTCTTCCTCCCCGGCATGGTGGTCGACGGCATCTACGCCGCCGTCCTGACGGTCTCGGTGCTCCTCGGGCGGCCTGCGGTCGGCTGCGCCTACGCGGCTCTGTTCGGTGCCCGGGCGTGGCGTCACGACCGGCATCTCCAGAGAGTCTTCGCAACCGCGACCCTGGGCTGGGCGCTGGTCTACGGCCTGCGGTTCTCGGTCCAGTGGCTGTTCTACCGCAACGACGAGCCCGAGCTCCTCGCGCTGGCCAAGGTGGGCCTCGGTTGGCCGGTGACCGCGGCAGCGACGATCCTCACGGTCCGAGCTGTGCGGACCGCTTCGTAAATTCGGTGAGGCGCGTGGCCCGCGCGGCGTAGCACGCCGGCCCCCTTGCCGAACCCCGTGTTGGTGCGGTAAGCGCTCTTCGGATCGCCTGAATCGTCGACCCGCGTTGGGGGAGGATGGACGGGATCAAGGACGGAGGGCCGGCCATGCCCGAGGTGCGGTTCCGGTTACTGGGGCCGATGGAGATCCTGGTCCACCAGGTTCCGTCGAAGCTTCCCGGTGCCGCCGAACGTGCTCTTCTGGTGCAGCTGCTGCTGGCGCCGGGTCGGACGATTCCCGCCACCATGCTGGTCGACCGGCTGTGGTCGGAGTCCGCGCTCCCGGTCGACCCGATGAACGCTCTGCAGATCCGGGTCTCCAAACTGCGGCGCGCGTTGAAAGCGATGGGGATCGAGGACCTTGTCACCCGTGACGGGGTCGGCTACCGAGCCGACGTGGACCCCTCGCAGGTCGACGCGCTCGACTTCGAATACCAGATCCGAACCGCGCGCGCCGTGGCCGCGGAAGCCGCCGCGGGAGACGGCTATCACCAGGGCCATCTGCAGGCCTACGACGACGCCTTGGCCCTTTGGCGCGGAGATCCGCTCAGCGACTTCGTCACCGAACAGTGGGCCACCGTGGAGGCGTCGCGGCTCACTGAGCTCCGGTTCGCTGCGATCACCGAACGCGCCCAGGTCGCCCTGGCGCTCGGCCGGCACCTGGAGGTCGTTGCCGACCTGGAGACGCAGGTCGCACGAGAACCGACGATGGAGTCGCTCGCCGGACTGCTGATGGTGGCGCTGTACCGCAGCGGACGACAGGCCGATGCGCTCGCGGTCTACACCCGGACCCGCGACGAGCTCGACGAGACCCTCGGATTGGAACCCTCGGTCTCCCTGCGGTCGCTACACGAGCGGGTCCTGCGCCAGGACGAGTCCCTCGGTGCCCAGCCCGCGATGCCGGCGACGATGCCGTCCCCGTCGATCCGCAGCACCGGGGACGGGCAGCCCACGGCGCCGACGAACCTGCCCACCGTCGTCCGCCCGCTCATCGGCCGCGACACCCAGCTCGAATCGCTCACCGGCCTGCTCAGCGAGGTTCGACTGCTCTCGCTCATCGGCCCCGGCGGAGCAGGCAAGACATCGCTCGCCCTCGCCGTCGTCGCCGCCACCTCACGCGACTACCCCGACGGGGCGTTCGGTGTGCGGCTCGCTAGCGTCGACAGCGGCGACCAGGTGCCGCTCGCAGTCGCCGATGCGCTCGGCGTCCCGCTCGACGGGTCCGCGGCAGTCGGGGACGTGCGCGAGCGGCTCGTCTCCTACTTGTCGAAGCGGCGCATGTTGTTGCTGGTCGACAACTGTGAGCATGTCGTTGACACAGCTGCTGCTTTGATCGACAACATCCTCAGTCGCTCCCCGCACATCACCGTCATCGCCACCAGCCGCGAAGCTCTCGCCGTTCCCGACGAGGTGCAGGTGACCGTCGGCCCGCTCGAGACCCCTCCGGAGAGCGTCGCGCCCAGCCGCGTGCTGGACTACCCGGCCGCCCAGTTGTTCGCCGAACGCGCCCGCGCCGTGCGGCCAGGGCTGGTCTTCGACAGCGGCGACCTGCAGGCCCTCGGCCGGATCAGCCGCGCCCTGGACGGCATTCCGCTCGCGTTGGAGCTCGCCGCCGCACGAGTCGGATCGATGTCGCCGACCGAAATCGCTACTCGGCTCGCAGACCGGTTCACCCTGCTCACCTCAGGGACTCGCACCGCAGAGGCACGCCAGCAGACGTTGCGCGCGACCGTCGACTGGAGCTATCTGCTCCTCAGCGACGTCGAGCGGACGGTGTTCAACCGGCTTTCGGTCTTCCAGGGCGGTTGGACGCTCACGTCTGCAGAAGCCGTGGTCGGTGATGCGGCGTTGCCGGCCGGGGAGGTCCTCGACACCATCGGCCGGCTGGTCGAACGCTCGATGATTGCGGCCGAACCGGGACCCACCACCAGGTACCGAATGCTGGAGACGCTGCGCCACTACGCGACCGAGCAGCTGGCTGCATCCGGGGAGGTCGAGGAGCTGGCCGAGCGCCATGCGCGTTACTTCCGAGGAGTCGCCGAACAGGCAGAGATCGACCTTCGCGGTCACGGACAACGTGAGACCCTCCGGCTGCTTCGCGAGGAGCAACCCAACATACGGGCAGCGATCTCGTGGCTGTCGCGACCCGGAGGGGACATCGACTCTGCCCTCGTGACAGCTGGGTCGCTCGGCATGTTCTGGCACCTGGGTCGACACCTGGAGGGGCGCGAGGTCCTCGGACGGCTCGTCACAGACGGCGCGGGTTCGCCCGCCGCGCGCGCCCGAGCGCTACAGGCCGTCTCCATCGTGGAACGCCCTAGAGGCTGCCTGGTGCACCCGCATCCACGCTGCGCCGAAGCCGCGGAGGAGAGCCTCGCGATCTTCGAAGATCTCGGTGACTCCTGGCACGCGGCGCTGTCGAAGGTTCTGCTCGCAGTCGAGGGCGTCACCGGCGCCCATCGGGAGCGTTCAGAGACTCTTCTGCGCGAAGCTGAGGAGCAGTTCGCGCGCGATGGCGACCCGTGGGGTCCCGCAGTGGTCGGCTTCGTTCGTCTTGAGACAGCGATGAAGGCCGGCGATGTGGACGCCGCGGTGCACACCGGCAGGGCGACCGCGGCGTCGTTCCGCCAGCTCGACGACCCGTGGGGCCTCTCCGCGACGCTTTACCACCTCGGTTGGGGACTGCGGCAGTTCGGCCGGTTCGAGGAGGGCGCGCGTGTCCTGGAGGAGGCGATCGACGTCGGCGCATCGGCTGGCCTGTGGAACACCGTGCAGTGGGCACTGGCCGACCTTGCGGTCGAGAAGGTGCACATCGGCGAACTCCAGGCGGCGCGGGACCTGCTCGACCGCGCTGCGGCCGCCTCTCAGGAGATCGGCGACGGTGCGGGAGAGGTACTTGCCGGGTACGGCTACGGCCTGCTCGCGGAGGCGGCCGACGACTGGGCCTCAGCCCGCCGCTACTACGAGGAAGCGGTGACTCGATTCGAACGGCTGGGCACCCTGGTGATGGTCGGCGTCGCGCTGGCCGGGCTGGGACGGTGCGATGAAGCACAGGGCGAGGTCGACTCGGCTGCGGCGCACTACCAGGACGCCCTTGCCTTGGGGCGCCGGCTCGGCGAACCGAGCGTGACCGCCGCAGCCATCGAAGGCCTGTCGCGGCTGGCACGCGACCGCCAAGATGTCCAGGAGGCCGACCGGTTGTTGCACGAGGCGAGAGAGATCAGGAGCCGTTACCACCGACCGGCGCCGCCCCATGAGCGACGCGAGTTCCTGACCTGACCGCGTCAGTCCTGCGTACGGATGGTGTTGCGCTGGAACCAGCGCCGGTCGCGCCTGCCCTTTCCGCGCGGGCCCGGTGGTCGGTGGCGGGGTTGGTAGGCGCCTGCCGAGACCAGGTACTCGTTCAACTGCGTGCTGCTCATGGTGACTCCAGGTGGGTACAGGGTGCGGGCCGCCGGTCGCGGCACCCGTTGATGGGTGGGCCTAGCCGGCGTGGGAGAGGGGGACCAGGCGGGAGTGAGACACGCTCGCCGCGCCGCAGCGGCGGCAGTGGCCGGGCCTGGCGGACTCGAGCGTCTGTCCGCACCAGCAGACCGGCGGCGCGTCGTCTCGGCGCGCCCGCCTGTGGGTGGTGCTGGTTGTGTTCGTGGTGATCGAGTGCATCGGTCTCACCGCCTCCGGGTCGTGGTGTCTTGGGATGTCACGACCTTCAGCCATCGGGCTTGCTCCGGACTGTCCGACCGCTGTCCGCGGCAGACAGCCCGTAGGAGCTAGCAGCGTCCGACGGCCGAGTAGGCCGCACGACGTCGGGACTACGCGGGAGGAGTGTGAACTGGAGCGGCGGCGAGCTCGGGAGCCAACATCTCGTCAATCTCGTCAATCTCGTCGATCTCGGCCTGCTGGCCGGCGATGATTGCTTCGGCGAGGCCGATCGCCGCGGGGTACTCGCCGTCGCCCGCTCGGTGGGGCCCTCTCGATCGCACCTTCGTGCTGGACGATGATCATCTCCCAGCCAGGCTGACCATCCGTCACTGGCTCAGGCGGCAGAACGAGGTTCAGCCTGCTCGCCCGCCCGACTCCTGACGGTCTTTCTCGCAGCAGCCGCTTGAGACCCTGGATGGCGTGGTCGGACTGGGTGATGTTGTGTCGTCTCAGATAGACCCAGTCCAGCAGTCGAGCCCCCACGTTGGTGGCCCGGTAGGTCATCGTTCGCACCACGCTGGTGCCGTCCGCGGCGGGTGTGAGCACGGGTGCTGGGCGGCATCGTCGCCGGCCAGCGAGTCCGGTCGATCGGCATTCGGCCTGTGACGGCTGTTGCCGAGAGCGGCAGTGACGCTCCTCGTGTCGTCGCGGCTTGAACGGGCGATGCCTCAGACGCCGGGCGGTGTGACGTAGGCCATCCGTGAGATTCCAACTATCGCGGCACGGGTGGCGTCCTACGAGTACCAATTCCTGAAAGGCAGAAATCATCATGCGATCCACCACCGCGACGCGCTCCCTCATCCTGGGCGGCGTCCTCGCCGGCGCACTTGCACTCGGCGCCGTGCAGGCCTCCGGAGACGACGGCCCGGGCGCCGAGCAGAAGGCCAGCTCGAGCTCGAGCTCCGCGCAGGCTGCAGTAGACAAGGACCAGTCGAAAGCCTCGACCGTCAGTGAGCGGGGGATCGTCCTCGAGGGCACAGGGACGTGGCGCGGCCAGCCCGTGGCGGTCTTCGTCTACGAGAATCGGAAGTACGGAAACTCGCTGCAGATGGTGATCGGCGATCCCGACGGCAAGCACGCGATCGGCGCCGGTGAGGGCCGCGACCCGTACGTCATCGACGGCGTCCTCAACGTCGGGCTCGAGGTGGACGGCGACCTGGCGGTCGTCAAGGGCAGTGTCACCGAGAGCGGCGACCCGAGGCCGGCCACCGAGTCGGCCCCCGACGGGGAACTGAACACGACCACCGGCACGCACACGCCGCTTCTCGTCCAGGCCACCTTCGAGTACCGCGGCGAGACCGTTGACCTGAGCTTCTCGAAGAGCTTCGAGTACGACCTCGAGTCCACCCGCGGCGTGAGCTAGTTGTAGTTCCTCGACAGGTTGTGGGCAGGTAGGCGTAGACGAATAGCGAGGACCTCCAGTACGGAGGGGTTACCACACCAACCCGCCTACTGGAGGTCCTCGTGACTCACGCTAACGCGCCTTTGACACCACTCGGTCGTGAGCGGCTCGCCATGTTGATCGTCGACAAGTGCTGGCCGATACCGCCGCTCAGCGACCTACCCGGACTGGCTCCACTTCTACAATCACCACCGACCCCACACCGGCATCGGAGACCTCGTCCCCGCCGACCGCGTTCACGAGCTCCCCGCGAACTACACCTAGCTCAGGTGAAGTCCAGGTCGCCGGTCCGGCTGCGCTTGAGCTCGTAGAAGTAGGGGAACGACGCGACGGCGACGCACCCGTCCCAGAGGCGACCGGCATCCTCGCCGCGCGGGATCCTCGACAGGACCGGACCGAAGAATGCCGACCCGTTGACGGCGATCGTGGGCGTGCCGACGTCGTCGCCGACCTGGTCCATCCCCTCGTGGTGCGACTTCCTCACCGCGTGGTCGTACGACGCGTCGTCGAACGCCTGGGCGAGGTCGGTGTCGAGGCCGGCATCTGCGAGCGCCTCGGCCACCAGGCCACGACCCTGGTCGGGCTCCTCGTGGAGACTGCGGCCCTCCCGGTGGATCCGGTTGCCCAGCGCGGTGTAGAGGGGAAGCAGTGCTTCGCTGCCATGCCGCTCCTCGGCGGCGACGAGGACCCGGACCGGGCCCCAGCCCGGCGCGAGCAGCTCGCGATAGCTGTCGGGGATGTCCTTGCCCTCGTTGAGGTAAGCCAGGCTCATCACGTGCCAGTCGACGTCGACGTCGCGCACCTGCTCCACCTCGAGCATCCAGCGGGACGTGATCCATGCGAACGGGCACATCGGGTCGAACCAGACGTCCGCGCGATGGCGGACCTTCTCCGAGAGGCTCATACCGGGTCCAACAAAGCGGACCGTAGTCCGCATTCCCGGCGGAGTCAGCGCAGGACGCGCACCGTGGTCGACGACTTCGCGGGACGGATCGGTCCGCTGCCGGCGTACCACGCCCGGACCAACCGGTCACCCGGCTCGACGCCGCCGACGACCAGCCTCGCCCGACCGTCCACGAGGGTGGCCGTCGCCACCTGCCCGCCGACCTTCACCGTGACCTGTCCGGGGACGGTGACGTCGGGGACGGTGAGCTGCACCGTCACCACCGCCTTCCGCGACCGGCCGACGGCGCTCAGGGTCATCGTCGGCTTGGCACTCACCGCGCGCGCGACCGCGACGGTCTCGACCAGGTCGGCGTAGTTGCGGCGCGAGCGGGTGATCTGCGCCGCCATCGTCGTGCCGAGGTCCACGCTCGAGAGGGTGTACGTCGCCGCGGTCGCGCCGGCGACCGGCACCCCGTCGCGCAACCACTGGTAGGCAACGGTCGCATCTGTCGGCTGGACTGCGCCGGGCTGAGCGGTCAGCACCTGGCCGATCCGGGCTCGCCCGGAGACGGTGGACGGTGTGCTCGCGACGATCTCCCCGATGACGACCGGCCCGACAGGAGCCGAGCGGACCGGGGAATTCCTGTAGCCCTCGCGGCGGCCGTGGGTGGCCACCACGATGGTCTTGCCGAGCAGGTCGCGGGTGAGCGTGAGGGTGCGACCGGTCGCGCCGGCGATGAGGACGCCGTCGGCCTTCCACCGGTAGAGAGTGTCCCGCGAGGGCGGCGACCAGGTCGCCGGGTTCGCCGTCAGCACCTCGTCAACGGTCGGGTCGCCGGTGATGGTGGGTGGCGCGAGGACGGTGAACACTCCGCGCGCGACCGGCGCCGTCGGGGCGGCGGTGGCGGTCGCGGGCGAGTAGCCGGATCGCCGGGCGGTCACGGCGGCGGTGATCCGCTTGCCCCTCTCCGCGGCGGTCGGCGTGAACGTCTGGTCGGTCGCGCCGGCGACGGCCACGCCGTCGGCGTACCACTGCCAGGAGATGGTGAGGTCGCGCTTCGGCGACCAGCCACCGCGGGACACGCGCAGCTCAGAGCCGACCTGCGGAGTGCCGGTGATCGCGGGCGCCGCGACGTTCTGGACGGCCTTGTCGACGAAGTGGATGAAGCCGGTCGGCCACCGGCCGCTGTCGCGGGTGATCGTGCGCCAGTGGAAGTCGCCGCTCCAGGAGTCCTCGCTGATGACGATCTCGTCGGCGGAGACCACCCGCTCGACGTATGCCACGTGGCCGCTCGAACCGATGCCGTTGTCGTAGCGGTCCCACCACGCCACCGCGCCGACGCTCGGCCGGTTGTCGGTGATGTGGGACATCGCGTGGCCCCAGTTGTAGGCCATGCCCGAGCCGTCCCACGGCCGCTCGGTCGACATCCCGGCCTTGATCATCCGGTAGGCCGCGTAGTTGGTGCAGTTGTGGCCGCTGTACATCCGCCAGTACATCCGGCTGTTGACCGCGCCGTAGCCGGCGTCGGAGTAGCCGGCGTTGCGACAGCCCGCGTAGCCGGTGCAGAGGTACGTCGACCCGGAAGCCCGGGTGGTCTCGGGGCTCTCGGCCGGTGCCGAGCGACCGCCCTGCTGCTGCACCCCCGCGACCACGAGGAGGGTCGCCACGAGCGTGCTCGTGAGCAGCGCGGTTCCCCCGCGCCAGAGCGTTCGTCCGAGGCGCATAGAGGACACTCTGGGTCACTTCCGCCCCAGAAAGCAACAAAACACCCGAAAAACCCACCCGTCACAGGCGTGTCGCGCTTGACATTCGGGAGTTACACCGTTGTGGTTCGCGTTTCTTCGGCTCCTCCATTGTGACGCGGGTCGCATCCCCGATGTCTGACAATCCGGGTACCGGTGCGAGGATGTCGCGCATGCCCGGTAGCAACCTCACGCGCGACGAGGCCACCGCCCGTGCCGCGCTGATCGACGTCACGTCGTACACCGTCGACCTCGACCTCACCAAGGCAGAGGAGAGCGGCATCCAGACCTTCGGGTCGACCTCCACGATCGCGTTCACGTGTCGCGAGCCTGGAGCGGAGACCTGGGTCGACCTGGTGGACGCCACCGTCCACGAGATCGTCCTCAACGGCAGTCCGATCGACCGCGCGTCCTACGTCGACAGCCGGATCCCGCTGACCGGTCTGCAGGCGAACAACACCCTGGTGGTGCGCGCCGACTGCGCCTACTCGCACACCGGCGAGGGCCTCCACCACTTCGTCGACCCCGCCGACGGCAAGGTCTACCTCTACTCCCAGTTCGAGGTGCCGGACGCCCGCCGCGTGTTCGCCTGCTTCGAGCAGCCCGACCTCAAGTCGGTCTTCAACTTCAACGTGACCGCTCCGGCGCACTGGAAGGTCGTCTCCAACGCCCCGACGCCGGAGCCGGTCCCGGCCGAGGTCTCGGCCGGCTCGACCACCGACGTGGCGCTCTGGAGCTTCCCGACCACCAAGCGGATGTCCACCTACATCACCGCTGTCGTCGCCGGCGAGTACTACGAGCTCCAGGACACCTACGAGGGCAAGTACGGCGTCATCCCCCTCGGTCACTACTCGCGCCAGTCGCTCAAGGCCGAGCTCGAACGCGACCGCGAGGAGATCGTGCTCCTCACCAAGCAGGGCTTCGAGTTCTTCGAAGAGGCGTTCGGCTCGCAGTACCCGTTCGAGAAGTACGACCAGCTCTACGTGCCGGAGTACAACATGGGCGCGATGGAGAACGCCGGCTGCGTGACCCTGCGCGACGAGTACATCCCGCGCTCGCGGCAGTCCCGCTCGTTCTACGAGTTCCGCGCCTCGGTCATCCTTCACGAGATGGCGCACATGTGGTTCGGCAACCTGGTGACGATGCGCTGGTGGGACGACCTCTGGCTCAACGAGTCCTTCGCCGAGTGGGCGTGCTACCACGCCGAGGCCGAGGCGACGTCGTACACCGACGCCTGGACCGGCTTCGCCAACATGCGCAAGCAGCGCGGCTACCGCGCCGACCAGCTCCCGACCACGCACCCGATCGCCACCGACATGGTCGACCTGCACGCGGTCGAGGTGAACTTCGACATGATCACCTACGCCAAGGGCGCGGCGGTGCTCAAGCAGCTGGTCGCGTGGGTCGGTCTGGAGCCCTTCCTGGAGGGCCTGCGGGAGTACTTCCGCGACCACGCCTACGACAACACCGAGTTCATCGACCTGCTGACCGCGCTCGAGAAGGCTTCGGGTCGCGAGCTCTCAGGCTGGGCCCAGGAATGGCTGCAGACCGCGGGCGTCAACACGATCAGCCCGGTCTTCGAGCTCGCCGACCCTTCGACAGGCTCAGGGACCGCCACCTATTCCTCGTTTGCTGTGAAACAGACCGCGACCGACGAGCAGCCCACGCTGCGCCGCCACCGGATCGGCGTCGGCATCTACAACAACGCTGCCGACGGCAGGCTCGTTCGTGACGAGTACGTCGAGGTCGACGTCGTGGGTGAGGTCACCGAGATCCCCGAGCTCGTCGGCAAGGCCCAGCCCGACCTGCTGCTGCTCAACGACGGCGACCTGACCTTCGCGAAGGTGCGCCTCGACGAGCGCTCGCTGGCCACGGCCGTCGCGAGCCTCGGCGCCTGCGACGACTCCCTCACCCGCGCCCTGATCTGGAGCGCGGCGTGGGACATGACCCGCGACGCCGAGCTGTCCGCGACCGACTTCGTGGAGCTGGTCCTGCGCAACATCGGCGCCGAGACCGACTCGTGGGGTCTCACTGCGTTCCCGGGGTTCGCCGCCCAGGCCGTCGTCCAGTACGCCGCCCCCGCCCACAAGGCCGCCCTGCGCGACCGCTGGGAGCGCGGCCTGCGCGAGCTGCTCGAGAACGCGAAGCCCGGCACCGACCACCAGCTGACCTTCGCCCGCTCCTACGCCGGCGCCGCCCACAGCGACCAGGCCGTTGCCGACCTCGAGGGCCTCCTCGACGGATCGCTGACGTTCGACGGGCTCACCGTCGACCAGGACCTGCGGTGGACCCTGCTCAACAACCTGGCCCGGCTCGGCCGCGCAGACGACGCGCGGATCGACGCGGAGCTGGCCGACGACAACACCATCTCCGGCAAGGAGCACGCCGCCGCTGCCCGGGCCGCGGTGCCGACGGCCGAGGCCAAGGAGCGTGCCTGGGAGCTGGCCATGGTCGACGGCTCGGTCCCCAACGAGACCGCGAAGCAGGTCGTGCTCTCCTTCATGCGCGACGGCCAGCAGGACCTGCTCGCGCCGTACGTCGACCGCTACCTCGCCGACGCCCCGCTCGCCTGGGAGCGGCTCGGCGCCCACCGGGCGGCGATCTCGCTCGAGTACATCTTCCCGCGGGTGCTGGCGTCCGAGGAGGCCCTCGCCAAGGTCGACGCCTGGCTGGCGTCCGAGGCCGACGGCGTCAACCCGGGTGCGATCCGGTTCGTCCGGGAGGGCCGGTCCGACATGGCTCGCGCCCTCGCCGCCCAGAAGAAGGACGCCGCCTCGGTCGTCGAGTAGCCCGAGCCGCTAGGCGAGGGCGTATCGAGACGTCGCACCCATGCCCACTCACCGTGGTGCGGTCGACTCACCGCGTCTCGATACGTCGCTCGCTGCGCTCGCTCCTACTCGACGACCGTCACGACCGTGCGTGTTCGGCGAGCAGCCGGATGCCACGCGTCAGACCGCCCGCGAGGTCGCCGTCGGCGAACGAGCGGGTCATCTCCTCGATCGCGAGCGCGGCCTCCGCGTCGGTGAGCTTGCGGCGGACTTCCCCGCCGGTGATGACCTCGACCGCACGCCGCGTGGGGTCGACCATCACCAGGATGCTGCGCGACGGCAGCACGAGCGTGTTGTGCAGGCTGGTCGCGAACCGGTGCGGGTCGTCACCCTCGATCGGACCGACGAAGACCGAGATCTCGGCGCGGCACTGCTGCTCGGCCGCCCGGATGGTCGCGTCGAGCGCGGCCTGCTGAGCGCTGGAGAGGGACCCGACAGCCACCGTGGGTTACCAGCGACCGCCGGCGCCGCCGGCTTTGGAGTCCTCGGTGTCGGGCGCGGCGAGCTCGCCTGCCGACTTGCGCGGCCCTCCGAGCCACTGGCTCTCCAGCTGCTCCCCACCCGGCCTGACCGACTCGCCGCGCGCGAGCGGCGGGCCGTAGATCAGCGCCACGACGGCGAGGAAGACCAGCAGCGGGATCCCGCCCAGGATCAGCAGCATCTGGACGAAGTCGATGGACGGTTCTTCCGGCCAGCCCTCCGGGGTGTCGGCCGACGCAGGAGCAGCAGTGGCGAGGATCGTGGCCACGGCGAGCCCCGCGGGAGCGGCGGCGGCGAGAAGTCGTCGTACGGCGGTGCTGGTCACGGTCGTGAGGATATCGGCTCCGGTCCCGGCCCCGACAGTGGTGCCAGTTCGGACCCGCGCGGCGTCTTTGCCACACTCAGGGGATGCCGACCCTCTCCCCAGCTGCCCCCTTGGCCGCCGAGCCCTGCGCCGATGGCGAGCAGGTCTGCGACCTCGTCTACGACTGGAGCGGAAGCGAGCGCTTCGCTGACTGGGCCGACGTGCTGATCGGGACCCCGTTGGCGATCCTCGGCCTGATCCTGCTCGGGCTGGTCCTGCGGTGGGTGCTGCACCGGATCGTCCAGCGGATCGCCCGCCGGGCCGAGAAGGGCGTGCTGCCCGAGCGGCTCGACGCCGCCGCGGTCGCGCGCCGGGCGCAACGCGCAGAGACGGTGGCCGGCATCTTCCAGAGCGTGATCACGATCATCGTGATCGCGGTGGTCACCACGATGATCCTGAGCGAGGTCGGGGTCAACATCGCCCCGATCATCGCCAGCGCCGGCATCATCGGCATCGCGCTCGGCTTCGGCGCTCAGTCGCTGGTCCGCGACTTCCTCTCGGGCCTGTTCATCTTCATCGAGGACCAGTACGGCGTCGGAGACGTCGTCGACCTCGGCGAGGCGATCGGCTCCGTCGAGGCGGTGACCCTGCGGATGACCCGGCTCCGCGACGTCAACGGCACGGTGTGGTTCGTGCCCAACGGCCAGATCCTGCGGGTCGGCAACCAGAGCAAGAACTGGTCGCGCGCCGTGGTCGACGTCGGCGTCGGGTACGGCGAGGACCTGGCCCGGGTCCAGCGGGTGCTCCGCGAGGTCGCGCACGACATGTGGGAGGACGAGGACTACAAGGGCGTCATCATCGAGGAGCCCGAGGTGACCGGCGTCGAGATGCTGGCCGCCGACTCGGTCACCATCCGGGTCCTGGTGAAGACCGCTCCGCTGCAGCAGTGGGGCGTCGCCCGCACGCTCCGCCAGCGGATCAAGGCCCGGTTCGACCACGAGGGGATCGAGATCCCGTTCGCCCAACGAGTCGTCTGGCACCGCGACGACCGGCGCGCGGCGGGCGAGCAGGGTGGCCCCGACAACGGCGCCGCCACCGACGCGGGATGATGGACGCGTGACGGAAGCGCAGACGTTCTACGAGGAGATCGGCGGGTTCGAGACCTTTCGTCGGATCGTCGCGAAGTTCTACGAGGGCGTGGCCGGCGACGACGTCCTCCGGCCACTCTATCCCGAGGAGGACCTCGGCCCGGCCGAGGAGCGTTTCCTCCTCTTCCTGGTGCAGTACTGGGGCGGGCCGACGACGTACTCGGAGCGCCGCGGCCATCCGCGGTTGCGGATGCGGCATGCCCCGTTCCCCGTGGACATGGAGGCTCGCGACCGCTGGCTCACCCACTTCCGCGCAGCCCTCGATTCGGTCGAGCTGACTCCCGAGCAGGACGCCCAGTTCTGGGCCTACGTGACGCACGCGGCGACGTTCATGGTCAACACCCCCGGCTGACCGCGACTCTGCCGACCGTCCGACTGGTCCAGACCACTTCCAGGTAATTACGGGAAGTGGTAACACTTTGCCCCGCTCGCGACAGGTACTTGATGCAAGCCGAGTTCGAGCGGAAGAGACGACGATGACGCGAAGGTCCCATCCACGGCTCCGGGTCGCCCCACCGACCCTGGAACCGGGACCTGTGCTGCTCCACCAGCTGGCGGAGCTCAGCGCCACCTCGTCACCCGCCGTTCGGACCGCTCGGTACGCCGCCGTTCGTGCGTGCGCCGGTGCGGCGATCATCGCCGTCATCGGTGCGACGACCTGGGTAGCGGGAGCCTCGCCCGGATCCGACCTCAGGGCCGGACCGGCGGAGCGACCGACCCAGGTGACGACCGGTGTTCCGAGTGCTGGAGACGACGTCGAGGCCCCACGACCCGACGTCGGATCCTCCACGCCTGGCAGCCCATGGTCCCCAGGGCTGCCAGGCACGGAGGCTTCCGTGCTGACCACGGCGGCGCCGCCCCCGGACATCCGGCCCCGGCAGCCGAAGGGGAGCAAGTCGTCCGCTGACCGCCCGGGCAGGGCCAAGGACAAGGACCACGTCGAGCACGCCGGCACGAGCGACGGCAACGGCAACGGCAACGGACATGCCTTGGGTCACGACAAGTCGCGGCACAGCGGCGAGGAGTCGAAGGACAAGGGTCGGGGTCGGGGCCACGGCAACGGTCACGACAAGGTCGAGCAGTACGGTGCGGTCGAGCACCACGCCGTAGGCGAGCACCATGGCAAGAGCAAGCACCATGCCGTAGGCAAGCACCACGGCAAGGGCAAGCACCAGGCCAAGGGCAAGCACCACGGCAAGGGCAAGGGCCACGCCAAGCAGGCACCCGGAAGGGGTCGCCGCTGACCGAGCGCGACGACAGCTCTTGCCCTCGACCGGGTGGCAGCAGTGCGCGCGATCGGGACGCGCACAGCGCATCCGGTTGTTGCACAATGGAACGGGTGCGTGCACGTCTGGCCGCGCCGCGGCCAGCACGAAGCGCGCGGGGATATGGGAGCTGAGCACGCTCGGTGAGGTCCGACGACGACCTGGTCGCCGCGGCCAAAAGCGGTGACCCTGAAGCCTGGCGTGAGCTCTACCGAGCTCACGCCGGGCGCTTGGTCCTGTGGTTGGAGACACGCACGTCGGGTCTCGACGAGAGCGCGGACGACCTGGCCGCCGAGGCGTGGCTGGTCGCGGCCCAGAAGATCGCCGACTTCCACGGCACCTCGTCGGAGTTCGCCGGCTGGCTGTTCGGCATCGCCCGCAACCACGCGGCCAACTCCCGGAGGCGCACCGGCCGGCGTCACGCCGCGAACGCGACGATCCCCACGGACGACCACAGCGTGCCGGGACCGGAGTCGGCGTACGCCGGAGCCGAATGGGTGCGGGAGGCGCTTCAGGGCCTCCCCGACCGCGAGCGGGACGTCGTGACCTGCCTCGAGGTGCTCGGTCTCGACATCGCCGCGACGGCCGAGGCGCTCGGCATCAGCGCGGTCGCCGTGCGAGTGGCGCGGCACCGGGGCCTCAAGAAGCTCCGCGGCGCGCTGCCTCCCCCTTCTCAGGCCAGTGCGGAGCGCAACCGCGCCTGGTAGTCGGCCGGCGGCTCGGTCGGCCGCTGCGTCTCGGGGTCGAAGAACACCAGCACGACCCGGGCCCGGGCGAGCGCCCGGTCGCCGTCGGCGATCTCCGACTCGATGACCAGGGACGTCCGCCCGACGTGCGCGACCTGCGTCCAGCAGTCGTAAGCGTCGGCACGGAGCGTGATCGGCGCGAGGTAGTCGACATCGGTTCGGGCGACGACGACCTCGAGCGTCCGCGCACGTGACACACCGCGCCCCAGCTCCATGAACAACCGGATCCGCGCCTCCTGGAAGTACTCGAAGTACACGACGTTGTTCACGTGCCGATAGACGTCGACGTCGCTGAAGCGCACCTGGACCGGGTAGCGACGGGCGCGGACCCGGTCGACGACCAGCGGTGCCGGACGCTCGCGCTGCACGGGCTCGAGGTAGGGCTCGAGCGCCGCTCGCTCCTCCGCGCTCAGCCGGCGCGGGCTCTCCGTGTCGAAGCGGAACGGCGCCAGCACCGTGCTGGCCTCGAGGTAGACGACCCGAGCGCCGTCCTCGTCCTCGTGGAAGACCTCGTAGGCGAGCGTGAAGGATCCGGCCCGCAGCTGGGTCACCCAGCACTCGATGAGGACCGGTCGCTCGCCGAAGAGCAGGGGTGCCCGGTAGGTCACCTCGTGCCGGATGACGATGATGGCGTCGACCAGCGACTCGGTCGCCTCGGCCGGTCCCGACCACCGGTGGGCGCGCAGCAGGTCCACCCGCGCCTCCTGCAGGTAGTCGACGTAGCGCACGTTGTTGACGTGCCCGAGCAGGTCGAGGTCGGCCCAACGGATCGGGCAGGCATAGCGGTGCCGCACGCTCAGCATCGTTGCACGCGCCCGCCGTACGGGCCGGCCGGGTGCCGACGGCCGGTCGCTGCTGTGGCGTCCGACACCACTGCAACGTGTTCCAGTCCGGCCCCACTAGTCTGGGCTGGTTCCGTCCACGCTCATCGAGGAGTGCCCCATGCCCGAGGCCGTCATCGTTTCTGCCGCCCGTACGCCGATCGGGCGGGCCAACAAGGGTTCGCTGAAGGACTTCCGCCCTGACGACCTCTCCGCCCTCATCATCAAGGCGGCGCTCGACAAGATCCCCGCACTCGACCCCAACGAGGTCGAGGACCTCTACCTCGGCTGCGGGCTGCCCGGCGGCGAGGCCGGGAACAACATGGCGCGGATCGTGACCACGCTGCTCGGCTACGAGATCCCCGGCGCCACGATCACCCGGTACTGCTCCTCCTCGGTGCAGACCTCGCGGATGGCGTTCCACGCGATCAAGGCCGGCGAGGGTGACGTCTTCATCTCGGCCGGTGTCGAGACCGTCTCGCGGTTCCAGTTCGGTACGTCGGACCACATCCCCAACACCAGGAACCCGCTCTTCGCCGATGCCCAGCAGCGCACGGAAAGAATGGCCCAGGGCGGCTCCGCTGATTCTGGCGACTGGCACGACCCGCGCGAGGACGGGCAGCTCCCCGACGTCTACATCGCGATGGGACAGACGGCTGAGAACGTCGCCCGGATGCGGGGCCTGGACCGCAAGGAGCTCGACGAGTTCGGGGTCCGGTCGCAGAACCTGGCCGAGAAGGCGATCGCCGACGGTTTCTGGGAGCGGGAGATCACGCCGGTGACGCTCTCCGACGGGACTGTCGTCTCCAAGGACGACGGCCCCCGGGCGGGCGTCACCTATGAGGCGATCTCGCAGCTGGAACCGGTCTTCCGCCCGGACGGGGTGGTCACCGCCGGCAACTGCTGCCCGCTCAACGACGGCGCCGCCGCCGTCGTCATCATGTCGGACACGAAGGCCAAGGAGCTCGGCGTGACCCCGCTGGCCCGGATCGTCTCCACCGGCGTCAGCGGCCTCTCCCCCGAGATCATGGGCCTCGGCCCGGTCGAGGCCACGAAGAAGGCGCTCGCCAATGCGAACATGACCATCGGCGACATCGACCTGGTCGAGATCAACGAGGCGTTCGCGGCGCAGGTGGTGCCGTCGTACCAGGACCTCGGCATCGACCTCGACCGGCTCAACGTCAACGGCGGCGCGATCGCGGTCGGGCACCCGTTCGGCATGACCGGTGCCCGGCTGCAGAACACGATGCTGAACTCGCTCGACTGGCACGACAAGACCACCGGCCTCATCACGATGTGCGTCGGCGGCGGCCAGGGCATGGCGATGATCGTCGAGCGGCTCAGCTGAACCCCCGGCACCTCGATGGCATGAGCATCGACGTCCGCCCGGCCACGGTCTTCGACGACGTCCGCGCCGTCCTCGGACCGAAACGACCCGACGCCAACGTGTGCTGGTGCCTGAGCTACCGGATCCCGTCCAAGCTCAACAACGAGCTCCGCGGTCCGGCCCGGGGCGAGTACGTCGCGGATCTGGTCCGCGCCGATCCGCCGCCCGGTGTGCTGGCGTACGACGGCGACGAACCGGTCGGCTGGGCAGCGGTCGCGCCGCGCGCGGACACGGCGTTCGCCCGCAACCGCAAGATCCCCCACGTCGACGACCTGCCGGTGTGGTCGCTGTGGTGCGTCCGGGTCCGGCCCGGTCACCGCGGCCAGGGCATCTCGCACGCGCTGATCGAGGGCGCAGTGGAGTTCGCCCGCAGCCGCCAGGCGCCGGTGGTCGAGGCGTACCCGCTCGACAACGGGGGCGCGAAGGTCGACCTGACGATGGCCTACCCGGGTCTGCTGAAGAACTTCGAGGCGGCCGGGTTCCGGGTCGCGGCCGAGACCACGTCGGTGCTGGCCGGATTTCCGCGGGTCCTGGTGCGTCGCGACCTTCGGTGAGCCGACACACAGCGGGCCCGTGCGGACTTAGACTGCGAAGGTGACCGAGCCCGACCTGGAGGCTACCCGCGAGGCGTGGCTCCGGCGTGAGCCCCGGTGGCTCGACGACCGTCAGCAGCGGTCGTGGCGCGCGTTGGTGCTCGGCACCACGTTGCTCTTCGACCGACTGGACGACGACCTTCGGAAGCAGCACGGCGTGTCCCTGGTGGAGTACGAGATCCTCGTCCGTCTCTCCGAGGCCGAGGGCCGCGCGCTCCGGATGGCACGGCTGGCCGACTCGCTCGCCCACAGCCGCAGCCGGGTGACGCACACGGTCAAGCGGATGGAGGCGGAAGGCCTCGTCGAGCGGTGCGGCTCGACCGTCGACGGTCGCGGCGTCGTCTGCAAGATGACCGAGCGCGGTGACCTCCTGCTCCGCAACGTCGCGCCGACCCACGTGACCGGCGTGCGGGACTACCTCGTCGACCTCGTCGACGACGACGACTTCGCCGCGCTGGGAAGGGTCATGGACGCCGTTGCCGACCGGCTGATCGCCGACCACCCCGAGCGGGAGATGCGCGACGACAGGTAGGGCCTCGCAGCCGCCAAGCAACGGCGACCACTGACCGCGTCAACTGCGCGCGCTTAATCTCTGGTCAGGCGGCGGTGGGTGACCCGGTGCGGGCGTGCCGCTTCGACACCGAGCCGCTCGACCTTGTTCTCCTCGTAGGACGCGAAGTTGCCCTCGAACCAGAACCACTTGGCGGGGTCGTCGTTGTCGCCCTCCCACGCCAGGATGTGGGTGACGACGCGGTCGAGGAACCACCGGTCGTGCGAGGTGACCACCGCGCAGCCCGGGAAGTCGAGCAGCGCGTCCTCGAGGGACGACAGGGTCTCGACGTCGAGGTCGTTGGTCGGCTCGTCGAGCAGCAGCAGGTTGCCGCCCATCTTCAGCGTGAGCGCGAGGTTGAGGCGGTTGCGCTCGCCACCGGACAGCACGCCGGCCTTCTTCTGCTGGTCGGGACCCTTGAACCCGAATGAGGCGACGTAGGCGCGCGAGTTCATCTCGAAGTTGGCGACCTTGATGAAGTCGAGGCCGTCGGAGACGACCTCCCAGACGTTCTTGTTCGGGTCGATGCCGCCGCGGCTCTGGTCGACGTAGGAGATCTTCACCGTCTGCCCGACCGTCAGGTCGCCCGCGTCCGGCTGCTCGCTGCCGGTGATCATCCGGAACAGCGTGGTCTTGCCGACGCCGTTGGGCCCGATCACGCCGACGATGCCCGCGCGGGGCAGCGTGAACGACAGGTCGTCGATGAGGACGCGACCCTCGAAGCCCTTGGTGAGCCCCTTGGTCTCGAGCACGATGTCACCGAGGCGAGGGCCGGCCGGGATGTTGATCTCGGAGGTGTCGATCTTGCGGTCGCGCTCGGCCTCGGCCGCCATCTCCTCGTACCGGGCGAGCCGGGCCCGGCTCTTGGTCTGCCGCGCCTTGGCGTTGGACCGGACCCACTCCAGCTCCTTCTCGAGCATCTTCGCGCGCTTGGCGTCCTTGGCGCCCTCGATCTTGAGACGGTCCTTCTTGGTCTCCAGGTAGGTCGAGTAGTTGCCCTCGTAGCCGTGGATCCGGCCGCGGTCGACCTCGGCGATCCACTCCGCGACGTTGTCGAGGAAGTAGCGGTCGTGGGTGACGGCGAGGACGGCGCCGGGGTAGGACTTCAGGTGGCCCTCCAGCCACTGGACCGATTCCGCGTCCAGGTGGTTGGTGGGCTCGTCGAGGAGCAGCAGGTCGGGCTGCTGCAGGAGCAGCTTGCACAGCGCGACCCGGCGTCGCTCACCACCGGAGAGGTTGTCGACGATCGCGTCCGGCGGAGGGCAGCGCAGGGCGTCCATCGCCTGGTCGAGTCGGCTGTCGAGGTCCCAGGCGCTGGCGTGGTCGAGGTCGGTCTGCAGGTCGCCCATCTCGGCCAGGAGGGAGTCGTAGTCGGCATCGGGGTTGCCGAGCTCCTCGGAGATCTGGTTGAAGCGGTCGAGCTTCTGCTTGATCTCGCCCACCGCCTCCTCGACGTTGTCGAGGACGGTCTTGCCCTCCGTCAGCGGCGGCTCCTGCTGGAGCATGCCGACAGTCGCGTCGGGGTCGAGGATCGCGTCACCGTTGTTGGGACGGTCGAGCCCCGCCATGATCTTGAGCAACGACGACTTGCCGGCTCCGTTGGGGCCGACGACGCCGATCTTGGCTCCGTGGAGGAACGACAGGGTCACGTTGTCCAGGACGACCTTGTCGCCGTGAGCCTTACGGACGTTGCGCAGGGTGAAGACGTACTCAGCCACGTTGCCTGAGCCTACGTGCGGGCCGTGACCGGGACCGGCGCGGGGTGGCCGAGCCGGCCCCGGCCACCGCCGGCGGGCATCACGCGGCGCCGGCCGCCACCTCTGCGACCTCGGGCGACTGAGCCGTGGGAACCGCCCACGGGTCCTGCTCCGGGGACGCGACCGCCGGCTCCTGGGGCCGGTCGTCGCGCCGCGGAGAGCCGACCGTCTTGCTGAACGAGCTCACCCCGCGGGTGAGGTCGTGCCCGACGGTGATCGCCTCGATCTCGAGCGCAGTCACCTCGACGCCGTCGCGCGTGTAGCTGCGCTGGTTGAGCCGCCCGTGCACGATCACCGGGTCGCCGACGTGGAGGGACCGCTTGCTGTGCTCGCCGAGCAGCCGCCAGGCACTGACGCTGTACCACTGGGTCGGACCGTCGACCCACTCCTGACGGCCGCGATGGAAACGGCGTGGCGTGCAGCCCAGGCGGAAGTTGGCCACGCTCGTGCCGGCGACCTGGCGCAGCTGGGGCTCGTTGCCCAGCCAGCCCTGGACCGTGACCATCGTGTCGTTCGTCATGTCATGCCTCCGATATCCCCGGCCGCACTCGCGACCGGCCACGACGGAGTCCACGCGGGGCCGCCGACGGACGACCGGCGCCGGCACCACGGCTGTGGAGAGAGACGCCGTGGCGAGCGGCCTGTGGACGGTTGGTGGCTCAGGTGCGGCGAGCCGGACGATCGTGCGACGCGCTCGGGCAGCCTGACCGGCGGCAGCGAGCCGCCAAGCTGCCGCAACCCATGACCGCGTCAACTGCGGCCCGGCAGCGCGGCGCACGGCGGCGCAGCCGCATCGTTCGGCGACCCTGGGCCGAGCGGAGCGATGGCCCGGGCGAGCCGGACGATCTGCGACGCGCTCGGGCAAATTCTACTGCTGGGCGTGTTGGATGCCTGAGCGGAAGGCGGAGTACGACGCCAGCACCTCGTTGGTGGGGGCGACGACCTGGTCGGCCAGCACGTCGGCGACGACGTCGCGCAACCCCTGGTCGGCGGCCTCCCTCCGGGAGCGCGCCGTGCCGCCCACGAGCGGGCGGACGCATAGCCACAGCAGCAGTCCGAGCACCAGCCCGCCGACCAGCACGACCGGCGGCAGCACGAAGCCGGCCACCTCCGGCGCGCCTTCGAGCGTGCCCTGGGAGGCGAGCCATGCCCACCACAGACCCCCGCCGACAGCGCCCAGGAAGAGCAGCCACTGCAGCACGCGCACCAGGCCGACCCAACCGGGCAGCCGACCGACGCCCAGGTCCACGGAGCTCAGCCCTCGGTCGAGCGCGTCATCGGTCTCCTCGAGCCGCGCCGTTGCGGCCTGGCGGACGGCGTCCGCCCACGGCGTACCGAGGCCTTGTGCCGTCTCGTCGGCGAGCTCACGGACCGCGTTGTCGACGGACGCCCGCTGGACGGCGACGGCCTGCGGCTGCGAGCCGGCGTGGTAGCCCGCGAGCAGCTCGTCCTCACGTCGACGACGGAGACCGGCGACCAGCACCGCCGGTGGCCACGCCACCGCCCTGGCAGCACGGCTCCGGATCGTCCGCTCGACAGCGCCGGCGATGGTCGGCACACCGGCGGCCTCGGCGACGCGTTCCTCGAGTGCCCGAGCCTGCTGGGCGGAGACATCCCGGGGCGGGGCGTCGCCACCGGCGCGGTCGAGCCGGCCGGCGGCGGCGGCGACGTCGGCTTCCACGCGGGCGGTCGTGCTGCGCTTGTGCTCGACGCGGGACGCGATCTCCTGCCGGAGCTCCTCGACACCGATGCCCTCACGGGCGCTGACCGGGATGACCTTCACCGAGGCGAGCCCGTCGAGCGCGAGCAGGCGCTTGACGTCGTCGACCATGCCCTGCCGCTTCTCGGGAGCGATCGTGTCGATGTGGTTGAGGACGATCAGCATCACGTCCGCATGGGTCGCGTACGGCGCGAGGTAGCGGTCGTGGAGGGCGGCGTCGGCGTACTTCTGAGGGTCGAGGACCCAGACCAGCAGGTCCGCGAGCTCGACCAGCCGGTCGACCTCGAGGTGGTGGGAGACCTCGGTCGAGTCGTGGTCGGGCAGGTCCATCAGGACGACGCCCTCGAGCGCCTTGTCATCGACCTTGGTGTCGAGCATCGAGTCGCGCATCGTCTGGTGCCGCGGCGGGATGCCGAGCCACTCGAGCACCTCTGCGGCGCCCTCGTTCCCCCAGACGCATGCGGTCGCCCAGGACGTCGTCGGCCGACGGACGCCGGTGGACGAGAGCTCGAGCCCGGTGAGCGCGTTGAACGTCGACGACTTTCCCGATCCCGTCGCCCCCGCGATCGCGACCACCGTGTGGTGGGCAGACAGCCTCAGCCGGCCGGCCGCCCGCTCGACGGTCGCCTCGGTCTCGTCGAGAAGGGCGTCGTCGAGCCGCCCGCGCGCCGCCGACACCGCCTGCTCGAGTCCCTGCAGGCGCGCGCCGATCGTCGTCCCGCGGGTGGCGAGCTCGCGCAGCGCGCGCGTCTCCCCATCCGGTTGAGTCACAGGTGTCCTCCAGTGCCCTTCTGCATCGTGGCGGCGTACCGCAGGTCGTCGACCCGCCGGGCGGCCGCCCTCAGCTGCTCCCCCGCGTCCGGCGCCAGCTGCCACTGGTCGGCCGGTGCAACGTAACGGTTGCGCTCCCCGGCGAGCAAAGCGCGGATCCGGTCCTCCAGCGACTCCCGGGCCCGGTGGCGGAGCATCCCGGCAGTGCCCGGACCGACCACCGTCTCGAGCAGCCGCGCGCCGAGACGGAGCGAGTCGGCGGCCGCGGCCGGCGGCTGCTCACCACCGAGGACGACGACCGCCAGCGTGACCGCGAGCCCGCGGACCCCGACGGCCAGGAAACGGGTAGAGGTCCGGGCCTCGCCGCTCTCGCTGCGTACCAGCTCCTGCAGCTCGGCCTGCCAGGCTTGGATCTCGGCGTCGGCGCGACGGCGCAGGTCGCGCGTCGCGCGCGAGAGATCCTCGGTCGCGACCTCGACCAGCTGGGCGCCGTACGGCGTCGCCCGCCAGGCCGCGGCGGCCCGGGCGGCCGCCTGCTCACCGTGCTCGACGACGAGGGTCTCCAGACCGGTCTCGATGGCGACCGCGACGCGCTCCGCCTGCTGCGGCTTGCCCTTGATCGCGTTGACCAGCCGCTCGCGGACGAAGCCGACCTTTGCCTCGAGGGAGCGGATCAGCTCGCCGCTGCCGACGAACTCCTGCCAGCGGGTGAGCAGGTCCCCGCGGAGCAGGGTGCCGTCGCTCGTCGTCGTGAGCTGCTGCTTGCTCACGATTTCGTACTGCCGCTCGACGAGCGTGGCGAGGTCGCCGATGGCGATCAGCTGCTCCTCGGCGGCGTCGGCGATCGGGTAGACGCGTCGGGTCAGGATCCGGATCGAGCCGCCGACGGTCTGCTGCACGATCGCGCTGCGGGCGACGGTGTCGGCGGCGAGCGCCTCGAGCCACCCCCGGATCTCGGCGACGTGGGCGAGCGGCAGCAGTCCGTCGTCGGTGACCGGTCCCTCGGCGACACCGAACAGCGGCGAGTCCTTGAGCCCACGGGCCGCCATCATCCGGGCGAGGTGGCCGGAGACGGTCTCGACGACGTCGGGCGGAGTGCGATCGAGCACGATCGCCACCGCGGTGGAGCGCTCGGCGGCCTGCTTCAGGTACTCCCACGGGACCTGGTCGCTGTAGCGCGCGGCCGACGTCACGAAGAGCCACAGGTCGGCGGCGGAGAGGAGCTGCCCGGCGAGGATCCGGTTGCGCTCCTCCACGGAGTCGACGTCAGGGGCGTCGAGGATCGCGACGCCCTTCGGGACCGAGTCGGTCGGGACCAGCTGGATGCAGTCGTGGTCGTTGGTCGGGTGGCTGACCCGCTTCAGGTCGGGCAGCATCCGGTCCTGGCCGAACCACTGGCCCTCGTCGGGGTGGTGGACCAGGACGGGCGATCGCGTCGTCGGACGGAGCACGCCGGGCGTGGTCACCCGGTGCCCGACGAGCGTGTTGACGAGCGTCGACTTGCCGGCGCCGGTCGACCCGCCGACGACCGCCAGCAGCGGCGCGTCCATCGACATCAGCCGCGGTATCACGTAGTCCTCGAGCTGGTCGATGACCTCCTGCCGGTGCTCGCGGAGAGCCGCGACGCCGGGGAGGTCGAGGGGCAGCGCCGCGGTCTGCAGGGCACCGCGGAGCCGGACCATCTCGGTCAGCATCTGGCTGCCAGCGATCTCGTCGCTCTGCCCCCTGTGGGACGCGGTCATCGTAGGGGTACCACCTGTCCGGGGAAGGCGAACCCCGGACGGGACGCCTGGATGCGCACCAGGAAGTCCTGGCCACGCGCCTGCCAGTCCTTCGGTGCCGTGCCGCGCAGCAGGCGATGGTGTAAGAACCCGAGTTCGATCGCGGCCTGCTGATAGTCCCGCATCGCTTGAGCGGCGCGGTCACCGCCCTCGATCCGGGCGTGTCGCCGTGCGATCCTCCGGGCCCGCAGGTCGACGATCCACCCGATGTCGGTCGCCGGGATCAGGCCGCGCGCCGCCGCGTCGCCGAGGGCCATCGTCAGCATCTGCCGCTCCTTGGTGCGCGCCCAGACCCCGAGGCCGATCATGCCGACGAACGCCGGCACCATGAGCACGACGTAGGCGAGGACGAAGCTGCCGAACCCGAAGACGGTCGACCCGTTCCACAGTGCGTGCGCGGCCACCGCACAGAGGTACCCCCCGATCGGCGCGAGGATCCGGACCGACCGGCGGGTCGACATCACGGCGAGACCCAGCCCGACGCCGATGAACGCGGTGAACAGCGGGTGGGCGAACGGGCTGAAGATGCAGCGGATCACGAAGATCGTGGTCACGCCGGCGACCCCGCCGGGACCGGTGCCGTCCGTCCCGCCGTACGCCGCCGCCAGGTAGAGGATGTTCTCGGTGAAGGCGAACCCCACACCGACCAGACCGGCGTACACCAGACCGTCGAGGACGCCGTCGAGCTCGGCGCGCCGCCACCAGAGCAGCAGCAACAGGAAGAGACCCTTGCTCGCCTCCTCGGTCACGGGGGCGACCACCGCGAGCGACACGGTGTCGGTGACTCCCACGACGAATCCGCCGATCCCCTGCACGACGAGCGCGGCGATGGTGGCGACGAACGCACCCCAGAGTAGGGCGTAGACGAGGAGGTGCTTGGGTTCGGGCTCGTAGCGGTCGAGCCAGAGGTAGACGGCGACGACCGGTCCGACCGGCAGCGCGGCCAGCGCGGTGGCCAGGAGCATGATCCCGGGCGCGCCGGAGAGGGCGAGAATCACGAGCATCAACAGCGCGCCGATGACCACCGCCACGGTCACGACGACCGTGAAGGCGACACTGTCGCGGCGGGCTCCTGACACGGGCGGAAGCCTATCGGGGCGGCATCCCTGCGCCCGGTCCGGCACGAACACGCGGAAGTTACAGTTAGAGACGTGAATCACGTCGCCAAGGAGCCGAAGACCGAGTCGCACGATCCCGCCGTCCCTGAGGCCTACGCCGCCTTCATGCGGACCGGCTGGGACGACCGCGAGCGCGAGGTCGAGCCGCACCCGATCGCCCCGTGGGCCGCCGAGCGGCGGGCCCGGCTGGCGGCGACCTTCCCGGGCGAGCGGCTGGTGCTACCGGCCGGCACGTTCAAGGTGCGGGCGGCCGACACCGACTACCGGTTCCGGTCCGACACGGCGCACGCCTACTTCTGCGGCAACCAGACTTCGGACGCCACGCTGGTGATCGAGCCGGACGGGTCGTCGGTGCTCTACGCCCGGCCCCGGTCCGGACGTGAGAGCGACGAGTTCTTCCGCGACCGGCAGTACGGCGCGCTCTGGGCGGGCCGTCGCCCGTCACTGGGTGAGATCGAGGCCGCGCTCGGCCTGACGGTCAAGCACGTCGACGACCTCCCGGACGCCCTGGCGAAGTCGGCGAAGACCCGCGTCCACCGCGGTGTCTCCGACGCGGTCGACTCGCTGGTCCCGGCCGACGAGTCGCTCGACACCGACCTGGCGCGAGTCGTCTCGGAGATGCGGCTGGTCAAGGACGCGTGGGAGCTCGGCGAGCTCCAGGCCGCCTGCGACGCCACCACCCTGGGCTTCGAGGACTCCGCGGCAGAGTGGGACAAGGTGCTCGAGTACGGCGAGCGCTGGCTCGAGGGCACGTTCTTCCGCCGCGCCCGCACGATGGGCAACGACATCGGCTACGACTCCATCGTTGCCGGAGGCGCGCACGCGACCACGCTGCACTGGATCGAGAACTCGGGCCCGATCGTGCCCGGCCAGTTGGTGCTGCTCGACATGGGCGTGGAGGGCCACAACCTCTACACCGCCGACGTCACCAGGACGCTGCCGGTCAGCGGCACCTTCAGCCCGTTGCAGCGCGACCTCTACACCCTCGTGCTGAGGGCCCAGGAGGCCGGCATCGCCGCGCTCCGGCCCGACGTACCCTTCCTCGCCGGCCACGACGCGGCGATGACGGTGCTGGCGCACGGTCTCGACGACCTCGGGTTGCTGCCGGTGCCGGTCGAGGAGGCGCTCGACCCGGAGTCCAAGGTCTACTCGCGCTGGACCCTGCACGGCACCAGCCACATGCTCGGCATGGACGTCCACGACTGCGGTCGCGCCGCGCCCGAGTCCTACCGCGACGGCATCCTCGCCGAGGGCATGGTGCTGACCGTGGAGCCCGGCCTCTACTTCCAGGAGGACGACCTGCTCGTCCCCGAGGAGCTGCGCGGGATCGGCATCCGGATCGAGGACGACGTCGTCGTCACCGCGGACGGCGTCCGCAACCTCTCTGCCGCGCTGCCGAGAGAGCCCGACGCCGTCGAGGAGTGGATGGCCCGCCTGCGCGGGTGAGAGTCGGACTAGTTGCCGTCGTCCATGAGCCGGCAGAGGACGGGGACCGCGGCGCGCTCGAACCCCTCGGGACCGAGGACGTCGTTCCGTGCGTCCTGGTACTGGCGGGCGGGACTGCCGTCGTAGACGACGGCGAACACCTCGTCGTGCAGCGTCGACGTCTCGACGGTGTAGATCGCGACCAGTCGGCCGTTCCGGTCGAACGCCGCGGCAGCGTGGGAAGTGTGGATCGGATTGACCGCGTCCTGCCCTAGCGACCGGTCGACGAGGGCGGACCAGATCTCGATCCGGCCTCCCGGCGGCTCTGTCCGGTGAACGACCTGACCGACGACGTACGAGTCGATGCTGGGCGACGCGCTTCTGGTGGCGAATTCGCGGTACGCCGGGCTCTCGGCGGTGTGGACGCGCGCGCCCGGCCCGGCCACCGGACGATCAGCCGCGGCCTGTTCTGCCCTGTCGCCTTCACCGGGCCTGTTCCGCCCGGGGCCGCTGAAGTACGAGAGAAGCACGTGGACGGTCTTGCTGGCCCACTGGTCGAGCGACCCGGCCGACGGGAGCGGCCCCTGGGTAGAGGTCCCGCCGGAAGAGTCGATGATGAGCACGTGGTCAAGGTCGCGCCCTCCGCGCTGGCACACCATGACGACCTCAATGCCATCGTGGTCGTCTATCGCCACGGTCACGTACGGCAGGCTCGCGTCCGAGGACTCGGCGATGCCGACGACGTGACGACCGACGAGCCCGTCGAACTCCGTCCCCCGGGCCACCTCGTCGAGGAGGACGGGCTGCATCCAGGCCAGCCGGTTGGGCTCTGGCGCCAAGGGATGTTCGCTTTGCCAGGCGGAGTACGCCGGGGGGCCGGCCGCTCGCCCGGTAGCGAGACCGGAGGTTACGTGGGAGGCAGGAGCCTCACCGCGGGACTTCCTCTTGAACAACGACATTGCGACAGCTCCGGTTTCAGACGTGCGTGAGCCCTCGTCCCCGCGCGTAGCTATATGCGATGCGCGCCGGAACGAGACCATCAGGAACAGGTGTCGTCAATCCACGCCTCCCATTCGTCGTCTTCCGCGTCAGACGGCTCCAGCTCCTCGGCACGCCGGTCGAATTCCTCGACGTCGGAAGCTTCGTCGGCAGCCTTCTCGAGGTCCATCAGGAACGCCCGGAGACCGTCGGGCGCGTCGCTCGGCGTGCCCACTTCCGCGATGGCGCCCATGCCCTCGCGCACGCCCTCGATCGTGCGGTCAGAGTCGTCCCACACGCGGCCATCTTGTTTGTCGAGGACCTCGCAGAAGTCGCTCGCTCGTGCGTCATCCGGCCAGTCACCCGTCGTCGCGACCAGGAGTCCGATGCCGCCGAGGACAAGAGCGCCGATGGCCACCCCGCCGACGAGCATCGCGATGCGTCGAGGTCGCTTCGAAGGGCGTTCGTCAGTCCCTGTGGAACCTCTTTCTGGAGGACCTATCACCGTGGTTCGAGCGGGCTCGATTCGCCGGTCAGCCTCGTCAGGCCCACGCCCACCACCCCCGTCGGCCTCTCGCTCGTCGGCCGCCTTCCCGTCGGCTCCGTCCCGATGGCGGTTCTCGACGGCTTCTCTTCCAGCCGCGAGGGCTGCTCGCAGCTGAAGTGCGTCCGTGAACCGGTCCTCAGGATCCTTTGCCAGGCACCTGAGCAGGATGCCGTTGACGTGGTGGGCGAGTGGGCCGACGAACGCCGGAGGAGGCGCGGTGAACACATCCTTGAGCTGCAAGATGCCCTTGTCGTTGAGGAACGGGGGTCGACCGTGCAGCATCGCCCACAGCACGCAGCCGAGCGCATAGACGTCGCCGGCAGGCGAGGCGTCGCTGCCTTCATGACGCTCGGGCGGCATGTAGGGCAGGGTCCCGACCGCAACGGCCGTCGTGGTCAGTACGCCGGCACTCATCTCGCGGGCGATGCCGAAGTCGGACAGCAGCAACCGCAGCCCGTCGGGGTCCTCGGCGAGAAGGATGTTGGACGGCTTGATGTCGCGATGGATGATGCCGGCCTGATGCGCCGCGGACAGACCCGTCGCGAGCTGCCCGAGGAGCCGCAGCGCCGTGCCGGGATCGAAAGGACGCACGTCGATCCGCGCCTGCAGGTCGCCGTCCGACAAGTACGGGTTGGTCAGGTACAGCCAGCCGTCGTGCTCCCCGAAGTCGTGAACCGCCACCACGTACGGCGACTGCAGCTTAGCCAGGGTCCGAGCCTCACGTTCGAACCGCCTGCGGAACGACGGCTCGTCCAGCACCGGGCTCAATAGCTTCAGCGCAACGCGACGCTCCAGGCTGGGTTGCCGTGCCAGGTAGACGATCCCCATGGCTCCACGTCCGAGCTCGCGCTCGATCACGTAGTTGCCGAACACATCGCCGGGCACGGGGAACGCGCGCATGGCCAACTCCCTAGGAACGCTGAGCCGCGGTCAGTTTAAGACGACAGCCGGGTGCCATGAGGATGAATCGGCCGCATCTGAGGGTGCGCCGATCTCGGATGGGATACCCGGTACTTGGCCGATCGCGTCCTTGTCCATCCGTCCGACGCAGATGCGTGCGCGGCGGTGGCGCGGCGCGGACGGGTGCCGGGGTGGGATACTCGACGCCGACTAAGCCCCCGTGGCGCAATGGATAGCGCAGTGGATTTCTACTCCAACGGTTGCGGGTTCGACTCCTGCCGGGGGCGCCGCCACAACGGCGCAGCGGCGCGCCTCCCGCGATCGACCCCGAGGTCGGGTTAGAAATGAACCGGCCCCGGGGAGTATGAGCCCCCGGGGCCCAGAGCTTTTTCAAGCTCGTCCGCTGCAACGCCCCTGAGCGCTACTGGTTGGGAAGACCTGTTTCAAGACGTCCCGGCCCTGATCAGCGCTACTTGTGGATCCGTCGCTCCGACCTCGAGGACACACGAAGGACGACTGAAACGGCCCCGTGCGACACGAGGGTGACAGTGGCTCACTTGACGTGAATCACCACGTTGCCACCCTTCAGGAGCGACGGCGGCACGTACTTGAACGGGCTCGTCCCTCCGTTGCGCATGACGGTGAGCGAGTACTCATCGCTGCCGATCCCCGAGCTCCTGCCGGTGTCAGTGGTCGTCGCGTCGAACGAGGCGTTGCCCTCGCTCCACAGCGACGCACCGTCACTGGCCCGGTTGACCTGGATCGTGGCCTTGCCCCGGAGGTTCGCCTTGATGGGATAGGCCGTCCCGGTGAACCCGAGGGCCGTGATCGAGTTGCTCTTGATCACGTAGGTGGCCGGCACGTTGGTGCACGTCTGCGCCACTCCGTTGATCGTGCACGGACCCGAGTAGGAGTCTCGGTATACGTAGACCATCTGGCCCTGGGCGGAGCCGTTCTTGAGGTACCTCGCATTGAACCCGAAGTTTCCGCGGTTGGTGTTCGGGTCCGTGATCCAGCCGCCCCCGGTCACGAACTGACCGGTGTTGTTGTAGAAGGTGACGACTGCGTGCTGGGCACTGGGCGCGGTGTACCAGGCGTTGACCCCTCCGCTGGCGGAAGCCACGAGCTTGGCGACCACGCAGTAGGAGGCCTCTGAGCTGGAGGTGTACGTCGTACGCGCGGAGCCAACTCCGTCTCCTGATGTGCCCGTGTCCACGACCTGCGCGAACTTGGACGCGAGGGGTGTCCCGGTGCCACAAGCGGTCTGGGAGTAGACATCGAAGCGGATCCACATCTTGGTGATGTCGCCGATCGTCCCACCGGGCTCAGCACCCGTGCCCACGTAGCTGCCAGCCGCGCTGTCCTTGACCGTCGCCTCGAGTGTGAGGTTGGTGCCGGTCGCGCCGATCGTGTCGCCGGTGTACTCGAGTGACGCGTCCTCCTGCGAGACAATGAACCCCTTGCTGTCGGACTTCGCCGTGTACCGAGCGTCGCCGGCGTACGTCGCCGTCACGGTCGTCGACACCGCCTGCTGGTTCAGCTGGATGCTTGCACTTGCGACTCCGCTCGCATCGGTCACAGCGGAGACGGTCTGAGCCGTCCCACCCGTCCCGATCGTGAACGTGATGGTCTTGCCGGCGAGACCAGTCCCGTCACCGGCGTCGGTCAGGCTCGCAGAAACAGTCGCGCGATCGGTGTACTGCTTCGAGGTGTCACCGGTGTAGGCCAGCGTCGTCGTGCGCTTCCCAACGGTGACCTGAGCGGTGGAGACGGAACTGGTTGCCCCGTCCTCGTCCGACACCCGCAGACCTACGGTGTAGGTGCCAGGGGAGTTGTAGCTGTGGCTCGGAGTCTTCAAGTCCACACCCGACACATCGGTCGTGAAGCTGCCAGCGGTGTAGTCGAAGTCCCATTCGTACGTCAACGTGTCGTTGCTACCACCCGGGTCAGTCGCGTTCCCGTTGAACGTGATCGGACTGCCCCATGGACCGCTGTAGGGACCGCCTGCGTACGCCGTCGGCGCTCCGTTGGTCACGCTCACCGTCTGGGTGGCGGTGTTGCTGTTGGTGTTGTCGGAGTCCTTGACCTGCACCGAGACGGTCGAGGAGGCCGGGCCGTCGGGGAACCGGCAGGTGAAGCTGCCACCGGAGGCCGTGGTGGTCGTGGTGCCGACCTGGGAGCCGTTGGCGCCACAGGAGACAGCCACCACCGTGAAGGTGTCCTGACCGGTGTCGGTCACCGAGAACGCGTAGCTGTGCTGGGTGCCCTCGCTGACCGTCAGGTCGTTGCCGGCCGCCAGGGTCACCACCGGGGCGTCGTTGGTCACGTTCACCGTCTGGGTGGCGGTGTTGCTGTTGGTGTTGTCGGAGTCCTTGACCTGCACCGAGACGGTCGAGGAGGCCGGGCCGTCGGGGAACCGGCAGGTGAAGCTGCCACCGGAGGCCGTGGTGGTCGTGGTGCCGACCTGGGAGCCGTTGGCGCCACAGGAGACAGCCACCACCGTGAAGGTGTCCTGACCGGTGTCGGTCACCGAGAACGCGTAGCTGTGCTGGGTGCCCTCGCTGACCGTCAGGTCGTTGCCGGCCGCCAGGGTCACCACCGGGGCGTCGTTGGTCACGTTCACCGTCTGGGTGGCGGTGTTGCTGTTGGTGTTGTCGGAGTCCTTGACCTGCACCGAGACGGTCGAGGAGGCCGGGCCGTCGGGGAACCGGCAGGTGAAGCTGCCACCGGAGGCCGTGGTGGTCGTGGTGCCGACCTGGGAGCCGTTGGCGCCACAGGAGACAGCCACCACCGTGAAGGTGTCCTGACCGGTGTCGGTCACCGAGAACGCGTAGCTGTGCTGGGTGCCCTCGCTGACCGTCAGGTCGTTGCCGGCCGCCAGGGTCACCACCGGGGCGTCGTTGGTCACGTTCACCGTCTGGGTGGCGGTGTTGCTGTTGGTGTTGTCGGAGTCCTTGACCTGCACCGAGACGGTCGAGGAGGCCGGGCCGTCGGGGAACCGGCAGGTGAAGCTGCCACCGGAGGCCGTGGTGGTCGTGGTGCCGACCTGGGAGCCGTTGGCGCCACAGGAGACAGCCACCACCGAGAACGAGGTGCTGTCGACATCGGTCACCGAGAACGCGTAGCTGTGCTGGGTACCCTCGCTGACCGTCAGGTCGTTGCCAGCCGAGAGGGTCACCACCGGGGCGTCGTTGACGCCGGTGACGCTGATCCTCAGCGTGGCCACGTTCGAGTCCGCGGTGCCGTCAGTGGCCCGATAGGTCACGGTGAACCCGTCCCCGTCGACGTTGCCGTTGTTGAGGTCGGCGTCCGGGGTGAAGTGGATGGTCACCCCATCGGCGTCCAGGGTCGCGGTGCCGTTGGTCGCCGACAGCGAGCCCGGCTTCACCGACAGCTGCGCGGTGGTGTTGTCCACATCGGTGTCGTTGGCGATCACGTTCTTCGCCACCGAGGTGTCCTCAGCGGTCTCCGCGGCGTCATCGACCGCCACCGGGGCGTCGTTGACGCCGGTGACGCTGATCCTCAGCGTGGCCACGTTCGAGTCCGCGGTGCCGTCAGTGGCCCGATAGGTCACGGTGAACCCGTCCCCGTCGACGTTGCCGTTGTTGAGGTCGGCGTCCGGGGTGAAGTGGATGGTCACCCCATCGGCGTCCAGGGTCGCGGTGCCGTTGGTCGCCGACAGCGAGCCCGGCTTCACCGACAGCTGCGCGGTGGTGTTGTCCACATCGGTGTCGTTGGCGATCACGTTCTTCGCCACCGAGGTGTCCTCAGCGGTCTCCGCGGCGTCATCGACCGCCACCGGGGCGTCGTTGACACCGGTGACGCTGATCCTCAGCGTGGCCACGTTCGAGTCCGCGGTGCCGTCAGTGGCCCGATAGGTCACGGTGAACCCGTCCCCGTCGACGTTGCCGTTGTTGAGGTCGGCGTCCGGGGTGAAGTGGATGGTCACCCCATCGGCGTCCAGGGTCGCGGTGCCGTTGGTCGCCGACAGCGAGCCCGGCTTCACCGACAGCTGCGCGGTGGTGTTGTCCACATCGGTGTCGTTGGCGATCACGTTCTTCGCCACCGAGGTGTCCTCAGCGGTCTCCGCGGCGTCATCGACCGCCACCGGGGCGTCGTTGACACCGGTGACGCTGATCCTCAGCGTGGCCACGTTCGAGTCCGCGGTGCCGTCAGTGGCCCGATAGGTCACGGTGAACCCGTCCCCGTCGACGTTGCCGTTGTTGAGGTCGGCGTCCGGGGTGAAGTGGATGGTCACCCCATCGGCGTCCAGGGTCGCGGTGCCGTTGGTCGCCGACAGCGAGCCCGGCTTCACCGACAGCTGCGCGGTGGTGTTGTCCACATCGGTGTCGTTGGCGATCACGTTCTTCGCCACCGAGGTGTCCTCAGCGGTCTCCGCGGCGTCATCGACCGCCACCGGGGCGTCGTTGACACCGGTGACGCTGATCCTCAGCGTGGCCACGTTCGAGTCCGCGGTGCCGTCAGTGGCCCGATAGGTCACGGTGAACCCGTCCCCGTCGACGTTGCCGTTGTTGAGGTCGGCGTCCGGGGTGAAGTGGATGGTCACCCCATCGGCGTCCAGGGTCGCGGTGCCGTTGGTCGCCGACAGCGAGCCCGGCTTCACCGACAGCTGCGCGGTGGTGTTGTCCACATCGGTGTCGTTGGCGATCACGTTCTTCGCCACCGAGGTGTCCTCAGCGGTCTCCGCGGCGTCATCGACCGCCACCGGGGCGTCGTTGACACCGGTGACGCTGATCCTCAGCGTGGCCACGTTCGAGTCCGCGGTGCCGTCAGTGGCCCGATAGGTCACGGTGAACCCGTCCCCGTCGACGTTGCCGTTGTTGAGGTCGGCGTCCGGGGTGAAGTGGATGGTCACCCCATCGGCGTCCAGGGTCGCGGTGCCGTTGGTCGCCGACAGCGAGCCCGGCTTCACCGACAGCTGCGCGGTGGTGTTGTCCACATCGGTGTCGTTGGCGATCACGTTCTTCGCCACCGAGGTGTCCTCAGCGGTCTCCGCGGCGTCATCGACCGCCACCGGGGCGTCGTTGACACCGGTGACGCTGATCCTCAGCGTGGCCACGTTCGAGTCCGCGGTGCCGTCAGTGGCCCGATAGGTCACGGTGAACCCGTCCCCGTCGACGTTGCCGTTGTTGAGGTCGGCGTCCGGGGTGAAGTGGATGGTCACCCCATCGGCGTCCAGGGTCGCGGTGCCGTTGGTCGCCGACAGCGAGCCCGGCTTCACCGACAGCTGCGCGGTGGTGTTGTCCACATCGGTGTCGTTGGCGATCACGTTCTTCGCCACCGAGGTGTCCTCAGCGGTCTCCGCGGCGTCATCGACCGCCACCGGGGCGTCGTTGACACCGGTGACGCTGATCCTCAGCGTGGCCACGTTCGAGTCCGCGGTGCCGTCAGTGGCCCGATAGGTCACGGTGAACCCGTCCCCGTCGACGTTGCCGTTGTTGAGGTCGGCGTCCGGGGTGAAGTGGATGGTCACCCCATCGGCGTCCAGGGTCGCGGTGCCGTTGGTCGCCGACAGCGAGCCCGGCTTCACCGACAGCTGCGCGGTGGTGTTGTCCACATCGGTGTCGTTGGCGATCACGTTCTTCGCCACCGAGGTGTCCTCAGCGGTCTCCGCGGCGTCATCGACCGCCACCGGGGCGTCGTTGACACCGGTGACGCTGATCCTCAGCGTGGCCACGTTCGAGTCCGCGGTGCCGTCAGTGGCCCGATAGGTCACGGTGAACCCGTCCCCGTCGACGTTGCCGTTGTTGAGGTCGGCGTCCGGGGTGAAGTGGATGGTCACCCCATCGGCGTCCAGGGTCGCGGTGCCGTTGGTCGCCGACAGCGAGCCCGGCTTCACCGACAGCTGCGCGGTGGTGTTGTCCACATCGGTGTCGTTGGCGATCACGTTCTTCGCCACCGAGGTGTCCTCAGCGGTCTCCGCGGCGTCATCGACCGCCACCGGGGCGTCGTTGACACCGGTGACGCTGATCCTCAGCGTGGCCACGTTCGAGTCCGCGGTGCCGTCAGTGGCCCGATAGGTCACGGTGAACCCGTCCCCGTCGACGTTGCCGTTGTTGAGGTCGGCGTCCGGGGTGAAGTGGATGGTCACCCCATCGGCGTCCAGGGTCGCGGTGCCGTTGGTCGCCGACAGCGAGCCCGGCTTCACCGACAGCTGCGCGGTGGTGTTGTCCACATCGGTGTCGTTGGCGATCACGTTCTTCGCCACCGAGGTGTCCTCAGCGGTCTCCGCGGCGTCATCGACCGCCACCGGGGCGTCGTTGACACCGGTGACGCTGATCCTCAGCGTGGCCACGTTCGAGTCCGCGGTGCCGTCAGTGGCCCGATAGGTCACGGTGAACCCGTCCCCGTCGACGTTGCCGTTGTTGAGGTCGGCGTCCGGGGTGAAGTGGATGGTCACCCCATCGGCGTCCAGGGTCGCGGTGCCGTTGGTCGCCGACAGCGAGCCCGGCTTCACCGACAGCTGCGCGGTGGTGTTGTCCACATCGGTGTCGTTGGCGATCACGTTCTTCGCCACCGAGGTGTCCTCAGCGGTCTCCGCGGCGTCATCGACCGCCACCGGGGCGTCGTTGACACCGGTGACGCTGATCCTCAGCGTGGCCACGTTCGAGTCCGCGGTGCCGTCAGTGGCCCGATAGGTCACGGTGAACCCGTCCCCGTCGACGTTGCCGTTGTTGAGGTCGGCGTCCGGGGTGAAGTGGATGGTCACCCCATCGGCGTCCAGGGTCGCGGTGCCGTTGGTCGCCGACAGCGAGCCCGGCTTCACCGACAGCTGCGCGGTGGTGTTGTCCACATCGGTGTCGTTGGCGATCACGTTCTTCGCCACCGAGGTGTCCTCAGCGGTCTCCGCGGCGTCATCGACCGCCACCGGGGCGTCGTTGACACCGGTGACGCTGATCCTCAGCGTGGCCACGTTCGAGTCCGCGGTGCCGTCAGTGGCCCGATAGGTCACGGTGAACCCGTCCCCGTCGACGTTGCCGTTGTTGAGGTCGGCGTCCGGGGTGAAGTGGATGGTCACCCCATCGGCGTCCAGGGTCGCGGTGCCGTTGGTCGCCGACAGCGAGCCCGGCTTCACCGACAGCTGCGCGGTGGTGTTGTCCACATCGGTGTCGTTGGCGATCACGTTCTTCGCCACCGAGGTGTCCTCAGCGGTCTCCGCGGCGTCATCGACCGCCACCGGGGCGTCGTTGACACCGGTGACGCTGATCCTCAGCGTGGCCACGTTCGAGTCCGCGGTGCCGTCAGTGGCCCGATAGGTCACGGTGAACCCGTCCCCGTCGACGTTGCCGTTGTTGAGGTCGGCGTCCGGGGTGAAGTGGATGGTCACCCCATCGGCGTCCAGGGTCGCGGTGCCGTTGGTCGCCGACAGCGAGCCCGGCTTCACCGACAGCTGCGCGGTGGTGTTGTCCACATCGGTGTCGTTGGCGATCACGTTCTTCGCCACCGAGGTGTCCTCAGCGGTCTCCGCGGCGTCATCGACCGCCACCGGGGCGTCGTTGACACCGGTGACGCTGATCCTCAGCGTGGCCACGTTCGAGTCCGCGGTGCCGTCAGTGGCCCGATAGGTCACGGTGAACCCGTCCCCGTCGACGTTGCCGTTGTTGAGGTCGGCGTCCGGGGTGAAGTGGATGGTCACCCCATCGGCGTCCAGGGTCGCGGTGCCGTTGGTCGCCGACAGCGAGCCCGGCTTCACCGACAGCTGCGCGGTGGTGTTGTCCACATCGGTGTCGTTGGCGATCACGTTCTTCGCCACCGAGGTGTCCTCAGCGGTCTCCGCGGCGTCATCGACCGCCACCGGGGCGTCGTTGACACCGGTGACGCTGATCCTCAGCGTGGCCACGTTCGAGTCCGCGGTGCCGTCAGTGGCCCGATAGGTCACGGTGAACCCGTCCCCGTCGACGTTGCCGTTGTTGAGGTCGGCGTCCGGGGTGAAGTGGATGGTCACCCCATCGGCGTCCAGGGTCGCGGTGCCGTTGGTCGCCGACAGCGAGCCCGGCTTCACCGACAGCTGCGCGGTGGTGTTGTCCACATCGGTGTCGTTGGCGATCACGTTCTTCGCCACCGAGGTGTCCTCAGCGGTCTCCGCGGCGTCATCGACCGCCACCGGGGCGTCGTTGACACCGGTGACGCTGATCCTCAGCGTGGCCACGTTCGAGTCCGCGGTGCCGTCAGTGGCCCGATAGGTCACGGTGAACCCGTCCCCGTCGACGTTGCCGTTGTTGAGGTCGGCGTCCGGGGTGAAGTGGATGGTCACCCCATCGGCGTCCAGGGTCGCGGTGCCGTTGGTCGCCGACAGCGAGCCCGGCTTCACCGACAGCTGCGCGGTGGTGTTGTCCACATCGGTGTCGTTGGCGATCACGTTCTTCGCCACCGAGGTGTCCTCAGCGGTCTCCGCGGCGTCATCGACCGCCACCGGGGCGTCGTTGACACCGGTGACGCTGATCCTCAGCGTGGCCACGTTCGAGTCCGCGGTGCCGTCAGTGGCCCGATAGGTCACGGTGAACCCGTCCCCGTCGACGTTGCCGTTGTTGAGGTCGGCGTCCGGGGTGAAGTGGATGGTCACCCCATCGGCGTCCAGGGTCGCGGTGCCGTTGGTCGCCGACAGCGAGCCCGGCTTCACCGACAGCTGCGCGGTGGTGTTGTCCACATCGGTGTCGTTGGCGATCACGTTCTTCGCCACCGAGGTGTCCTCAGCGGTCTCCGCGGCGTCATCGACCGCCACCGGGGCGTCGTTGACACCGGTGACGCTGATCCTCAGCGTGGCCACGTTCGAGTCCGCGGTGCCGTCAGTGGCCCGATAGGTCACGGTGAACCCGTCCCCGTCGACGTTGCCGTTGTTGAGGTCGGCGTCCGGGGTGAAGTGGATGGTCACCCCATCGGCGTCCAGGGTCGCGGTGCCGTTGGTCGCCGACAGCGAGCCCGGCTTCACCGACAGCTGCGCGGTGGTGTTGTCCACATCGGTGTCGTTGGCGATCACGTTCTTCGCCACCGAGGTGTCCTCAGCGGTCTCCGCGGCGTCATCGACCGCCACCGGGGCGTCGTTGACACCGGTGACGCTGATCCTCAGCGTGGCCACGTTCGAGTCCGCGGTGCCGTCAGTGGCCCGATAGGTCACGGTGAACCCGTCCCCGTCGACGTTGCCGTTGTTGAGGTCGGCGTCCGGGGTGAAGTGGATGGTCACCCCATCGGCGTCCAGGGTCGCGGTGCCGTTGGTCGCCGACAGCGAGCCCGGCTTCACCGACAGCTGCGCGGTGGTGTTGTCCACATCGGTGTCGTTGGCGATCACGTTCTTCGCCACCGAGGTGTCCTCAGCGGTCTCCGCGGCGTCATCGACCGCCACCGGGGCGTCGTTGACACCGGTGACGCTGATCCTCAGCGTGGCCACGTTCGAGTCCGCGGTGCCGTCAGTGGCCCGATAGGTCACGGTGAACCCGTCCCCGTCGACGTTGCCGTTGTTGAGGTCGGCGTCCGGGGTGAAGTGGATGGTCACCCCATCGGCGTCCAGGGTCGCGGTGCCGTTGGTCGCCGACAGCGAGCCCGGCTTCACCGACAGCTGCGCGGTGGTGTTGTCCACATCGGTGTCGTTGGCGATCACGTTCTTCGCCACCGAGGTGTCCTCAGCGGTCTCCGCGGCGTCATCGACCGCCACCGGGGCGTCGTTGACCCCCGAGACCGTGACACTGACCGTCGCGACGTTCGAGTCCAGACCACCATCGGTGGCCCGGTAGGTGAAGGAATCCGGACCGACATAGTTCGCGTTCGGGGTGTAGAGGATCTTCCCGGCGTCCGCACCACTGGTCACCAACATGGCGGTGCCATGCGCCGGGGCCGAGATCGAACCCGCCTTCACCGTCAACGCGTCCCCATCAGCGTCAGTGTCGTTGCCGATCACATTGAACGCCGCCGCGGTGTCCTCAGTCGTGGAAGCGGCGTCGTCGACCGCCACCGGAGCCCTGCTGGTGATCCTGGCCACGAACTTGTTGCTGGTGCTGCTGGCGCCTGAGTTACCACTGACGATCACCTTCAACTGATCGTTGGTCACCTTGGTGGTCGTCGTGTTCGAATCCGTGCCCGGGACCGCGTTCGACGACGTATAGCCGGTTGGATTGGTCCGTAGCACGAAGTACGTCGTGCTGAGCCCGAGCGACCCGAAGGACCAAGTGCCAGTACCAGTGCTGTTTTGCGTAGAAACCGCCGTGTCACTGCCGACGTCGAAAGCCCCGTTCGCGTTGCTGTCCTTGAACAGCGACAAAACAGCACCGGACAGGGCCTCGCCCGAATCGAGGGTGCCGTTGTTGTTCGCGTCGTTGAACACGACGCCGGAGATGGTGGCTGGGGCGAGCACAACTGCCGTCGTGCTGACGGACGCGGTCCTGTTGCTGGTGCCCGCGCAACCTTGACCGCTGTTGTACTCGTCGACCGTTATGGTCCACGTGCCGGAGGCGAAGCCTGATGGCAAGGCATACGAGTGGCTGAATGTGATATTGCCACCGCTGCCCCCCGGCTCTACACACGAGAAGACCCGCGGTGGCTGGCCCGAGGCTGAGGGGGGCGTGTATGTGATGTCGTACCGCTTGTTCGCGGCCGCGCCCGTTATCGTCGTCGTGATTGTGCTCGTGGTCGACGAATAGGTGGCGGTCACGCCGAGCGCCGCCGCGACATACGGCCCCACAATCGGACCGCCGTCGCCGGCGACGCCGGCAGGGACGACGGCTTCGGTGGAGCTGTCCTCGAGAGCGCGCGCCAGGTTAACCCGGCCGTTGCCGGAGTCCGAGACTGTGCCGGCGGGGTCGGCGTTGCGGGCCAACCGACCGACGACGACGCCGTTCGAGGCGGAGGGGTCGTTGGCCTTCACGAGCGCCGCAGCACCTGCGGCAATCGCGGCCGAGGCCGACGTGCCGGTCAGCGAGCCCGAGCCGGAGGAGATGTCCACACCGGGGGCGGCGAGGAAGGTGCCGTCCCCGGAGCTGGAGCCGCTCCACAGGGTGTCGTCGCGGGTGGTGGCGGAGACGCCGACCACCTTGGCGAGACCGGCGGGGAAAGTGTTCGCGGTCGAGCCGTCGTTGCCGCTAGCGGCGACCAGCACCGCGCCCTTCGACCAGGCGTAGTCGGCGGCGGCCTGGAGCGCTTCACTGCGGCCTGGGTTGGAGAAGGCCATCAGGATGACGTCGGCGCCGTGGTCAGCCGCGTACACGACACCTTCGACGATGGCCGAGTCCTGGCCGAGACCGTCGGAGTCGAGGACCTTCACGGGCATGACGGACACCCCGCGGTAGCCGACGCCCGCGATGCCCGTGCCGTTGTCGACGCCGGCGGCGACGATGCTCGCCATCGCGGTGCCGTGGCCGTTCGGGTCGTTGGTCCCCTCGACGCCCGCGAGCATCGAGGCTCCGGGGACGAGCTGGCCGGCGAGGTCGTCGGTGGGGTTCACGCCGGTGTCCAGGACGGCGACCGTTGCGGAACCGCTCGGGGTGATCGAGCCGTACGCCGCGTCCCAGCCGATCTGCGGCAAGGCCCACTGGTCGCCGTACGCCGGGTCGTCAGGCACACCCTGGACCTCGCGGACCAGGTCGGCCTCGACCCGCGTGACGGACTCGTCCGCGCGCAGCGCCTGGGCTCCGGCATCAGTGAGCGAGACCCCGTACAGGCGGAGGGCGGGGATCGCTGTCGAGACGACCGCCTCCGCCGAGGCAAGGGTGCTGGCACTGGCATCGGGGGCCACGCCGCTCGCGAACGAGACCAGGTAGTCGGAGCGGGGTTCGGGATCGGTCAGCGTTTGCGCGGCCGCTGCGCTCTGTCCGGCCACCACGACCAGCCCGGCGAGCGCGAGGCTCACCACTCTGGCAAAAACTCCTGCAGAAAGGCGCGACAAGGTCGCGTGATGGCTGGTCATTCGAAACTCCCCCGTGGAACATTCCCCCGTCGCCCGGGACCTGCCACCGCGCAACGCTTCCGACGTATTCGGAAGTGGATCTCACTATGCACGTCCCCTGCACACCTCTGGGCATAACCCAGGAAGTGATCAGATGGGATAAGCCTCGTGTCCGACCGACCACCTGCTCGGTCTAGGCGGCGCCACGAGTGGCGGCGCGGCGGCGGTCTATCTCGCCCTTGACCTCGGCAGACAGGCCGGCGGACCGGCAGGCTCGGAGCGTACGAGCCCTGGGGCCGAGAGCTTTTTCGGGACCGTCAGCCGCCGGAGTAGGTGTCGATCTCGTCGAGGATCCGGCGTCGTACGTCGTCCGGCGCCCACGAGGACCGCACCGCCGTCCGGGCCAGATCGGCGACGCCTGCCTCGTCGAGGCCCAGCAGGTCGGCGGCGACGCCGTACTCCTGGTTGAGGGTGGTCCCGAACATCGGGGGGTCGTCGGAGTTGATGGTCACCACGACGCCGGCCGCGACGAACGCCGGCAGCGGGTGCTCCGCCAGCGAGGGGACGGCACGAGTGGCGACGTTGGACGACGGGCACACCTCGAGCGGGATGCCCTCCGTCGCGAGATGGGCGAGCAGCGCCGGGTCCTGGGCAGCAGAGGTGCCGTGACCGATACGCTCGGCGCCCAGGTCCCGCAGCGCCGACCAGACCGTCTCCGGGCCCGTGGTCTCACCGGCGTGCGGCACCGAGTGCAGCCCGGCGGCGCGCGCGGCGTCGAAGTGCGGCTTGAACTGCGGCCGATCGACCCCGACCTCCGGGCCGCCGAGCCCGAACCCGACCAGCGCGGCCGGCCCGTGGTCGACCGCGAACCGCACCGTCTCCTCGGCGGCAGGCAGCCCGAACTCCCCCGGGATGTCGTAGATCCAGCGCAGCACGAGCCCGAAGTCGCGCTCCGCGGCCACGCGCGCGTCCTCGATCGCCTCCGTGTAGGCCTCGATCGGCATGCCGCGTTCGGGCTCGTGCGGCAGCACCGAGGTGTACGGCGTGCAGGTCAGCTCCGCGTAGCGGACCGATTGTGCCTCCGCGAGCTCGCGGGCGACCTCGTAGGTCAGGTAGCGGATGTCCTCCGGTGTCTTCACCAGGTCGACGACCGCCAGGTACACCTCGACGAAGTGCCCGAAGTCGCGGAACTCGAAGAACCGGCGGAGCTCCTCCAGGTCGCTCGGCACCGTGCCGGGGTGCCGCGCGGCGAGCTCGCTCACGATCCGCGGCGAGGCCGAGCCGACGTGGTGGACGTGCAGCTCGGCCTTGGGCAGGCCTGCAACGAAGCCCTCCCGCAGGCCGGTCATTCGACGGCCTCGATGACCTTGTCGGCGAGGTCCTGCTCGCTCGACCAGTCGGAGACCACCTCGCCGTCGAGCACGACCGTCGGCGTGCTCGAGACCCCTGCGTCAGCGGCCTCCTCGGTCGCCTCCTCGACCCAGCCGGCGCGCGCGAGGTCCTCGATGCCTGGACGGACGGCGTCGGCGTCAGCACCCGCCTCGACGGCCAGGTCGACGAGCTCGTCGGCGTCCGGGAGCGCCTCTGCGTGGTCCGCGTAGTTCGCGTACAACAGGTCGTGGAACTCCTTGGCGACCTCCGCTCCGGACTCGTCCAACACCACGGCGAACGCATTGGGAAGGGTGTTGTCACCGAGCAGGTTGAACGGCCGGTACTCGACGAAGACCTTGCCCTCCGCTGCGAGGTCGGCAAGCTCCTGGTGCGACGCTTCCTCGAACTTCGCGCAGTGCGAACAGAGGAAGTCCTCGTAGACCACGACGTCGTGCGGAGCCTCGGGATCTCCGATGGTGACGCCGTACTCGCTCTCACCAGCTGCGGGCGCCTCGACGTCCTCCTTGCTGAGGACGGTCACCACGATGGCGCCGCCGACGATCAGGACGAAGAGCGCGACGACGCCACCGATCATGAGCAGCCGGCGGCGCTTCTCGGCCCGCTCCTGCTCGGCCCGCAGCTCGGCTGCCTTGGCGGTGCGGGCCGCGGCCTTGGACGTGTTGGACGACTTCGAGGACATTCAGCTTCCTTGTTCGACGGGGTCGGGATCGGGGACCTCGGCGCCGGTGGCGCGGGTCGGGAAGAGCAGGTTGTCGACGGCGAGACGGGTCCGCCGGACGACGACGAGGTAGAGGGAGGCGATCAGCAGGGCGACGTCACGCGCGATCTCCCAGGGGTACGACGACGCGGCGTCCTCCTTGGGGCCACCACCGCCGAAGCAGCCGCAGTCGATCTCGATGCCGCGCGCCCAGACCGAGGCGATCCCGATGATGAACGCGACGAACAGCAGCGCCGAGACGACTGCCGCACCGCGGGTGAACGCCCCGAGGACGAGGGCGACGCCGACGACGAGCTCGACGGCGGGGAGGGCGTAGCCCACCGGCTCGACCAGCGAACCCGGCAACAGCTCGTACGCGCGGACGGCGGCGATGCTGGCCGCCGGGTCGGTGACCTTGAGGGCCCCGGCGACGATCCAGACGCCACCGGTGAGCAGCCGGGCGATCAGCCCCAGCCACGCGTGCGCCCTGCCTTCCATGGACCGTGAGCGTAGGACACTGGCCTGAGCCGAGCCTGAGGAGACGGTGAGGCGCACCGCGTAGGGTTCCCCCCGTGAATGAGCGACTGGTCTGGATCGACTGCGAGATGACTGGGCTCGACCTCCGCGCCGACGCGCTGATCGAGGTCGCGGCCCTGGTCACCGACTTCGACCTCAACGTGCTCGGCGACGGCATCGACATCGTCGTCAAGCCGCCTGCCGAGGCCCTCGACCAGATGATCGACTTCGTGCGCACCATGCACGAGACCTCGGGCCTCCTCGACGAGCTGGCGGGCGGGGTCACCCTGGCCGAGGCCGAGGAGCAGGTGATGGCCTACCTCGCGGAGCACTGTCCCGCGGAGAGCCGGCCACCGCTCGCCGGCAACTCGGTGGCGACCGACCGTGCCTTCGTCGCCCGCGACATGCCGGTGCTCGACGGGTTCCTGCACTACCGGATCGTCGACGTCAGCTCGATCAAGGAGCTCGCCCGGCGGTGGTACCCCCGGGCCTACTTCGGCGCCCCGCCGAAGCGCGGCAACCACCGCGCCCTCGCCGACATCCAGGAGAGCATCGAGGAGCTCCGTTACTACCGCGACACAGTCTTCGTGCCGCTGCCCGGTCCCGACAGCGATGCCGCCACGGTCGCCGCGCAGCGGCATGGCGGGTCGATCACCGGGCTCGGTGCCGATCGCCCCGGCCCGCAGCCGGATGCCGATTCTGCCGGGACGGCCTGAGACCACTACACTCGTCCCCGGCCGACAGGCCCATGGTGGGTATAGCTCAGCTGGTAGAGCGCCGCGTTGTGGTCGCGGATGTCGCGGGTTCAAGTCCCGTTACTCACCCCAGACCCCACGCGGGCCGGATTCCCACGGATCCGGCCCTCGTGCTTTTTCGGCGCCAGTGTCCCGGGCGCGAAATCCGTGCCGTAGATCGTGGTCCGAGTGCGTGCATCGCAAGGCGGCGTCGCGACGGCAGACTGGGCGTCTTCCGAGCGAGGCCAACGCAGAGGTGCGTGCTCGGGGCGCGAGATACGGTGCGGATTTCAAGTCCGGGACACTAGCCTCGTACAGATCGACATGACCCCGACCAGACCCGTGTGGTACGCCGCGTACGGCTCGAACACCGATGCGGCGAGGTTCGGCTGCTACCTGCGCGGCGGCTGCCCCGAGGGCGGGACGCGCACCCATCCCGGCTGCCGCGACACCACCCCACCGGCCGCCACCAAGCCCCTCTGGCTGCCCGGCAGCGTCTACTTCGCGGGGATGTCGACCGTCTGGGGCGGGGGGATGGCGTTCTACGACCCCGCGACTCCGGGCCCGGTGGCCGCCCGGGGATGGCTGATCACCGTGCAGCAGCTGGCCGACCTGATCACCCAGGAGATGCACGACGAGCCGGGCAACCGCCCCGACCTCGAGCACCGGATCCGCACCATCGTCAGTCGGTCGGGTGACGGCAGCCACTCGCTCGGCAGCGGGCGCTACGAGACGCTGGTGACCACCCGGAGCCTCGACGGCACCCCGGTCGTCACCTTCACCGCTCGCCGGGCTCACCACCGCCGCGAGCGGAGGGCGCCGAGCCTCCGCTACCAGGCGACCATCGCTGCCGGTCTCGCCCAGGTCGGTCACGGCCACGCTTCCCCGCAGCCTGTTCTCTGACTAAGGTCAGACATTGTGAGTACGACGGCAGTCCTGCGCCGCTTCAACCGGACCTACACCCAGCGGATCGGCGTGCTCGAGGAGTCGTTCCTCGGCACCGGCCGGCCGCTCGCGGTCAGCAGGTTGCTCTTCGAGATCGGCGCCGGCGATCCGGTCGACGGCGTCACCGTGCGCGACCTGCGGGAGCGGCTCGACCTCGACAGCGGTCACCTCTCCCGGATGCTGCGCAGCCTGGAGGCGGAGGGCCTGGTCACCACCCGCCCGGACCCGGACGACCAGCGCCGGCGCGTCGTCCTCCTCACGGACGCGGGGCGGGGCGCCCGCCAGGAGCTGGACGACCGGTCCGAGGAGCTGGCCACGCGGATCGTCGCTCCGCTCACGGACCGCCAGCGCGAACGGCTGGCCGAGGCGCTCGCGACGGCCGACCTGCTGGTCCGCGCGGCGACCGTGCGGCTGCGGGAGGTGGCGGCCGACGATCCTGGCGCGCGAGTGGCGCTGGGGCGCTACCTCGCCGAGATCGACGAGCGGTTCCCCACCGGCTACGCGCCCGGCGATCCGGTCGCAGCAGCAGCGTCAGGGCCCGGTTCGACGTACGTCCTCGCCAGCAGCGACGGTGAGCCGGTGGCGTACGGCGGCATCCGCCCGGCACCGGCAGTGGACGAGCACGCCATCGAGATCAAGCGGATGTGGGTCCATCCCGACTGGCGGGGCGCCGGCCTGGGGTCGCGGATGCTGCGCCACCTCGAGGCGCTCGCTCGGGAGCGCGGCTGCACCCGCCTGGTGCTGGACACCAACGAGGTGCTCGCCGAGGCGATCGCGATGTACGAACGCTCGGGCTATCGGGCGGTGCCGCGGTATCCCGGTAGCGACCCGCACGCCACCCACTTCTTCGAGAAGGACGTCACCGACCGACCTCGGTGAGGACGTCCCAGTCGTCGACGATCGGCGCGAGCTCGCCGGCCGCCCACAACGGGAGCTGGTCGTGGTGGTGGGCGTCGCCGGGTCGCCCGTCGGCTCCGGTGGGGACGACCCAGCCGCCGACGGTGCGGTCGGCGAGGTCCCAGACGTAGCGGGCCACCGAGCCGCGGCTGCACTCGTCGGTGATCGCTGGGTAGGACACGCAGCACCGCACGCAGTCGGCGTCGCCGGACAGCGGCAGCCGTGGGAGCGCGTCGTAGTCGTGGCCGGTCAGCAGTGCGAACCAGTGCACCGGGTCGGTGACGTGGGTGTCGCCCCACGTCGCCGGGGTGCCGGCGGCGTCGACCTCGGCGAGGGCGGCCTGCGCGTGCGCGACGAGGTCGATCCCGAACGGCCGGTGCCCGGCCGTCGTCTCGTTGGCGAGACGCGGGAGCGCGAGCCCGATCCGGTACGCCGCGTTGAGCCACGGCGCGAAGATCTCCTCGTGCTGGTGGTCCGCGGGCGGGTCGAAGAGCTTCGCGAAGACCGGCTCGTCGCAGAGGCGCCGGACGAGTGCGCTGCGGAAGGCCGCGTAGCGCGCGGCCCCTGCCGAGCCGCTGTCCATCACGCCGTCGAAGTCGTCGAACGCTCCCGGCACCAGCGCGGTCACCATCGGCACCGTCTGCAGGAGCGCGTCGTTGTGGAACGCGACGTAGTCGTCCCGGGTGAGTCCGCTGCGGCCGTCCAGGAGGGCATGCAGCCGGTCGGCCCGGTACGGCGCCGCGAAGACGGTGCCGATCGCATCGGACTCGGGTCCGCGCCACTCGTTGGCCGTGACCACGTGGCCGTCGCGGGGGACGTCGGCCCGGTTCGGCTCGGTGAGCCACCCGGCCCAGGCCCCCGAGCCGTCGCGCACCGGGACCCGGCCGGCGATCCGGTAGCGCACCGCACCCGCGCGGTCGGCGATGACGGCGTTGTTGACCGGCTCCACCCAACTGTCGAGCGCGCGGTCGACGTCGTCAACCGTCCGCGCCCGCAGCAGCCCGAGGATCGCGTCGAAGCCGAGCTCGCCGAGCTCCCACGAGCTGGTGCGGACCGCCAGGCCGTCCTCGAAGACCAGCCCACGGGCGGTCGCGACGACGTCGATCTCCACCGGGTCGGCTCCGAGCACGCGGATCGTCTCGGTGTGCCGCTCGACGACGTCCGACCCGTCGTCGTCGGTCACGTACTGGTAGTCGGCGCAGGCGTTCGTGATCGCCCAGGCCACCTCGCCCGCGTGCGCGAAGTGCTGCACCCCGGGCACCCCGACGAACGTGTAGCCCACCACGTCGAAACGATCGACCGGGTCCTCGCAAGCGAGCCGCACCTGCTGGTAGACGCCGGGTTGCTCGATGATCCGGTGCGGGTCACCGCCGATGAGCGGCAGCCCGCTCGCCGTCCGCTCGCCACCGGCCGCCCACGCGTTGCTGCCGGAGGCGGTGGGGTCCTGGTGCGAGAGGAAGCGCACGTCGTCGCCGAGCACGTCGGCTGCGAGACGCTTCCAGAGGAGGCCGCCGATGTTGGCGAAGAGCAGGTGCTGGGCGAGAAAGGTCGCCAGCGGCATCCACGGCTCCCACTCCCCTGGTGCGATCCGGAGCCTGCTCAGCTCCGGCACCGTCCCCGGGTCCAGCTCCGCGAGCGCCTCGTTGACCCCGTCGACGTACGCCGACACGAACCGCTGCGTCTCCTCGGTGCACGCCGCGAACGCCCGCTGCGCCGTCTCGACCGTGCGCATCCGCCGCGAGAACCGGTCCCAGGACAGTCCGGGCTCGCCCGCGACCTCCGCGGTCGTGCCGTTCGCGCGGCGCCGCAGCCACTCGAGCTGCCAGGCCCGATCGGCGACGGTCACCCGTCCCTGGGCGTGCGCGAGGTCGAGGATCGAGTCCGCCCTCAGGTGCGGGATGCCGAACGCGTCGCGGTAGAGGCAGGCCATGCCGTGGGAGCCTATGCCGCTGGTTGAGGTGCGACCCGCACGCGGTCGCCGATGGGCGTCTCAGGCAGGAGCCTCGAAACCAAGGCCGCCGGTGGTTTCGAGGCTCGGCCGCGGGCGGCCTCGCACCTCAACCAGCGGCGACGATCTCACGCTGGAATGTGTCCGAACCGGCCCTTCTGGAAGTCGGTGTAGGCGTCCAGCACCTCGGACTTGGTGTTCATCACGAAGGGACCGGCCCACGCGATCGGCTCCTTGATCGGCCGGCCGCCGACGACGATGACGTCGAGCTGCGGCGATCGGCCTTCCTGGGTGCGGTCGGCGGTGACGGTCAGATAGTCACCGGAGCCGAGCACCGCCGACTGACCCATCCGGATCGGTCGGCCCTCCACGCCCACCGTCCCGCGTCCGTTGAGGACGTAGACGAGGGCGTTGTAGTCGGCGGCCCACGGCAGGTCGAGCCGCGCGCCGGGCTCGATGGTCGCGTGCACGAGCGACATCGGGGTGAAGGTCGAGCCGGGACCGGCGTGGCCGTCGACCGAGCCGGCGATCACGCGCACCAGGGCGCCGGCGTCGGGTGTGGTCAGCAGCGCGACCTGGCCGGAGCGGATGTCCTGGTAGCGGGGGTCGTTCATCTTGGCGTCGCGCGGCAGGTTGACCCAGAGCTGGATGCCGTGGAAGAGGCCGCCCTTCTCGACCAGCCACTCCGGCGGCGCCTCGATGTGCAGCAAGCCGCTGCCGGCGGTCATCCACTGGGTGTCGCCGTCGGTGATGCTGCCGCCGCCGCCGTGGGAGTCGTGGTGGTCGAAGACGCCGTCGATGATGTAGGTGACGGTCTCGAAGCCGCGGTGCGGGTGCCAGGGCGTGCCCTTCGGCTCGCCCGGCGCGTAGTCCACCTCGCCCATCTGGTCCATCATGACGAACGGGTCCAGCTGGCGGAGGTCGATGCCGGCGAACGCACGCCGTACGGGGAAGCCCTCGCCCTCGTAGCCCTCCGGCGCGGTGGTGACCTGCCAGACCGGCCGCGGCTGGTCGCCCAGCCCGGGCTTCGTGACCCGATCGAGCACGGTGAGGTCGTCGACGGTGATCGCGGGCATCTCGCCCACCTCCAGGGGGTTCGGCAGTGGTAGTTGCCAAGTCAACTATATCCCTCCCTGGCGCATTCCCGGGACGACCGACCGATAGTGTCGGCAAGTGACTTCCCGTACCAGGTACGACGTCGCGATCGTCGGCGGCGGACACAACGGCCTCACCGCCGCGGCCTACCTCGCGAAGGCAGGGTTGTCGGTCGTCGTTCTCGAGCGCCTCGGCCATGTCGGCGGCGCCGCGGTCAGCGGCGAGGCGTTCCCCGGTCGCCCGACCCGGCTCTCCCGCTACTCCGAACTGGTCTCGCTGATGCCCGACCAGGTCGTGCGCGAGCTCGGTCTGGACATCGAGCTGGTCTCGCGCCAGACGGCGTCCTACACACCCGTGGTCCGCGACGGCAAGCCCGGCGGGCTCCTCATCGAGCGGATCGAGGGCGACGCGACGCGGGAGTCGTTCCGGCAGCTCACCGGCACCGACGACGAGTACGACGCTTGGCGGGCGTTCTACACCGAGGTGGCCCGTCTCGGCTGGGCGGTGGCGCCGACGCTGCTCCAGCCGCTGCCCCGCGCGAGCAGGATCCGCTCCCAGGTCCCCGCGACCATCTGGGACGAGATCGTCGACTCCCCGCTGGGCGAGACGATCGAGCGTCGGTTCTCCGACGACACCGTGCGCGGCGTGGTCGCCACCGATGCCCTGATCGGCACGTTCGCCTCGCTGCACGACCCCTCGCTGGTCCAGAACCGATGCTTCCTCTACCACCTGATCGGCAACGGCACGGGCGACTGGCGGGTGCCGGTCGGCGGCGTGGGTGCGGTGACGGAGGCGCTGACGAAGGCGGCCGCGGACGCCGGCGCCGAGATCGTCACCGGCGCCGGGGTGAGCGCGATCCGGCCCGGCGACGGAGTCACCGACGTCCGCTGGCACGACGGCCACGTCGAGCACGGGTTGCAGGCGGGCGTCGTCCTCGCCAACGTCGCGCCGTGGGTGCTCGGGCTGCTCCTCGGCGAGCCGCACGACGAGACCACGAAGCCGCAGGGCGCGCAGCTCAAGGTCAACTTCCTGCTCGACCGGCTGCCACGGCTCAAGTCGGGTGTTGACCCCGAGGTCGCCTTCGCGGGCACGCTGCACCTCTCCGAGGGCTACGGCGAGCTGTTGGCGGCCTACGGAGCGGCGGTCTCCGGCCGACTGCCGGACCCGTTGCCGGGCGAGGTCTACTGCCACTCGCTGACCGACCCCAGCATCCTCGGCGACGTGCCCGGCGGCATGCACACCCTGACCTACTTCGGGCTCCACACCCCGCCCGCGCTCTTCGAGGCGGACCCCGAGGGCACCAAGGCGGAGGCGGTACGCCGCGCGATCGCCTCTCTCGACGCCCACCTCGTCGAGCCCATCGAGACCTGCGTCGCGCGGGACGCGAACGGCGACCCGTGCATCGAGGCGAAGATCCCCCAGGACATCGAGCGCGACCTGGCGATGCCCGGCGGCCACATCTTCCACGGCGACCTCGAGTGGCCGTGGGCCCCCGACCGGGCGCGGCTCGAGACGCCGGCGGAGCGGTGGGGCGTGCAGACGAGCTACGGCTCCGTGCTCCTCTGCGGCTCGGGCGCGCGCCGCGGTGGTGCCGTCTCCGGCATCGGCGGGCACAACGCCGCACAGGCCGTTCTCGAGTCGCGGTGACTTCCGGCCTCACCCCGGCTGTCGGCATGGTCGTCAGGGTGGTTTCCGATTTTTCCGCGGCCCTCGCCCGCTGGTAACGTTTGCCGTCGCTTCACCGCCAGCACCCCTAGCTCAATTGGCAGAGCAGCTGACTCTTAATCAGCGGGTTCTCGGTTCGAGTCCGAGGGGGTGTACAGATCGAGAGCCCGGGTGTCCACCACCCGGGCTCTCGCGTTCTCTGGTCGGGTAAGTCCAGGCAAAATCTTCGCCGATCGCCGACAACCCGGCGACAACCAGCGGCCCGGGGTGCATAATTCCTGCAACGCCCGCAGGTGACCCGAGACACTTGCGGGCGTCTTACATTTTTCTGGCCGTCAGCCGGCGACGGCCGTCGCGCCCACGAACGCGACCCGCGGCGTGGGACCGTCGAACCCGAACGGCCAGAGCTCCTCGGGCATCGGCAGCACCCGACCCCGGGTGAGGGTGATGGTGCGGCCGTACCCCACCCGGAACAGTCGCCGGTCACCGGCCGCGACCATCCAGAGGTACGGCGCGCGGGTGCTCCACAGCTGGTAGGCGAGGCGTTGCGCCTCCCTGCCCGGGACGTCCCGCACCGACCGCGCATCCTCGCCGTCGAAGGTCGGCACCAGCGCCTCGAGCTTCGCGAGCTCCAGCGGCTCCGCGCGCGCGACGCCGAGCAGGAGCACCTGCCCGTCGTCGTTCACCGCCGCGAGATCGAGCCCCAGCTCGGTTGCGGGCGTCTCGAACCGCACCGCGGCCTCCGGATACCCCGCCCGGAGCAGCTCGACGTACGCCGCCAGCTGCGGCAGCGACTCCCACCGCGCTCGTGGCGGTTCGCCGGCGACCAGCCAGGCGGCTCCCTGGAGCGGGTCGAGGGTCCGGACCCGGCTGGAGGACTCCAGCGCCAGCAGCCCCGCGCCGAACCCTTCCTCGACCGTCCGCGCCTCGGCCTCGACCAGCCTGACCGCGCGATCGCGAGCACTGATCTCCACCAGCTCGCGCCCCATCCGCACCGCGCACCCGCGCAGCCGCGTGAGATACGCCTCTCCCCAGCTCCCCACAACCATGCCTTCCCCCTCCGTGACTTGCCGAGAACCTAGCGCCTCCGGGGTGCCCGCGGCAGTGGCCGGAACGGAGGTCGAACCGGAAGATCTCGCCTTAGTCCGAAGGAACCAGGACCGTGCCCCACGCGTCCCGGTACGGTTCCGGCGTGCCGCGGCACTTGGACAAGCAGGAGCGACGCGAGACCCGCGACGCCGCCCGAGCGGTGGCAGCGTGGATCTCCCAGGCGCGCCGGGTGCAGGAGCGGCAGGCCGCGACCCACGAGGACGTACGCCGCCGGCTCGCGGAGCTCGCCTCGGCCGCAGTCCCGGTCGCGCGCGCGAGCGAGGTGGCGTGGCGGGTGCTGCTCCTGTCCAAGGACGACGCAGAGTCGCTGCTCCGCGCGCTGGTGGCCCGAGCGGACCTCCCGCAGCCAGCTCCGCAGGAGGCCACCGCGCTGACGCAGCTCACTGATCGCGCACCGGCCGCGGTGGACGCGGCGCGGACGCTCTCCCCGGTCCGGTGGATGTTCGCGTCCCGCAGGCGCCGCGAGCAGATCGTCCCGCACGCGAGCTACCTGCGCGAGCTCTTCGCGTGGGGGCTGCAGGCCGGGATCACCGAGGTCCTCGACCGGCTGGCGAAGCCGACCGGGGAGCTCGACCCGGCGCAGCTGTCGGCCGACGATCTCCTCGACCCGCGGCTGGGCCTCGCGGCCGCGACCGGCGCGACGGCTCCGCCCAGCCTCTTGGACGCCACTCGCTTCGGCGAGCTGCCCCGTGCGATGGCCGACCTCCGGGCGGCGGCGGAGGAGGAGCGCAGCGCCCGGGACGCCGTCGTCAGGGCGGTCGCCGCGTACCGGAGTCCGGCCGTGCACGCGGCGCTCGCGAGGATGCCGCTGGAGACGCTCAAGGAGGCCACGACGGGGTCGCTGCGCCTGACGCCGCTGCTCACGGCCGGCATCACCTCGGTGCAGGAGGTGCTCGACCGGCGGCGCGAGCTGCACCTGCTGCCGGGCATCGGAAGCGGCTTCCGCGACAACCTCGTCGCCGCGGCCGAGACGCTGGCGCAGATCACCGCCGACGAACAGCCGGTCCGGCTCGCAGGGACACTCGACCCCGTCTCCGAGGCGGCGGTCCTCGCGCTCGCTGCCTGGGACGGCGTGCGTCGCACCCGCGGCGCAGGCAGCGACCTCGCCGTCGCCGACGACCTCCGCCCGCTCGCCGCGGTGCTCGACGACCGCGTCCACCGGCTGCTGGTGCTGCCCGTGCGCAACGTGCCCGCAACCGGGGTCGCGGACGCGATCGTCACGGTGGTGCGACGGGCCGACGTCGTGACCGCGACCTCGGCCCGCGGCGTGCCGTCCGACGCCCGGGCCGACTTCGCCTCCCGGCCGGCGGACTACTACGCGATGCTGGGAGAGCTCGGCTACCTGACCGAGGACGAGGAGGCGAGCCACGGCGAGCTCCCCGCCGGCCTGGTCGAGTCGGTGCGCGAGCAGGCGCTGCGCACCGAGGCGCTGACCGTGGCGCTGCGCGGCTACCAGAGCTTCGGCGCGCGGTTCGCGCTGGTGCAGCGCAAGGTGATCCTCGGCGACGAGATGGGGCTCGGCAAGACGATCGAGGCGCTCGCGGTGCTCGCGCACCTGTGGGCGACCGGTGCCACGCACTTCCTCGTCGTCTGCCCGCCCGGCGTGCTCGTGAACTGGCTGCGCGAGATCGCGGCGCGGTCGACCCTGGACGCGCACCGCATCCACGGGCCCGAGTGGCAGGACGCCGCTGCCGCGTGGGTGTCCGGCGGCGGGATCGCGGTGACGACGTACGACACCACCTGGATGGAGTCCGGTGCCTGGGCCCGCGGACCCACCATCGCGTGCGTGGTGGTCGACGAGGCGCAGTACGTGAAGAACCCCGAGGCACAGCGGTCGCGGCGTACGGCGGCGCTGGTCGCCGGTGTCGAGCGCGCCATCCTGCTCACCGGCACCCCGATGCAGAACCACGTCGGCGAGTTCCGGACGCTGATCTCCTACCTGCAGCCCGGACTGGTGGCCGGGAAGGAGGAGCTCGCGCCGCGGCTCTTCCGGCGGGCGGTCGCTCCGGCGTACCTCCGCCGCAACCAGGAGGACGTCCTTGCCGAGCTGCCCGGCCTGGTGGAGGTCGAGGAGTGGCTGCCCCTCGGTCCCGAGGACGTCGCGACCTACCGGGAAGCCGTCGCCGCCGGGAACCTGATGCGGATGCGCCGCGCGGCGATGATGCACGGACTCGACTCCCCGAAGGTCGACCGGCTCGTCGAGATCGTCGAGGAGGCCGAGGACAACGGCCGCCGGGTGATCGTCTACTCGTTCTTCAACGACGTGCTCGCGGAGGTGCACAAGGTGCTCAGCGGCCCGGTCTTCGGCCCGCTGGACGGCTCGGTCGCGGCGGGTGCGCGGCAGCGCCTGGTGGACGAGTTCTCCGCGGCCGAGGGCGGTGCCGCGCTGCTGGCGCAGGTCACCACGGGCGGCGTCGGGCTGAACATCCAGTCGGCCTCGGTCGTCGTCCTGTGCGAGCCGCAGCTCAACCCAGCGCTCGAGGCGCAGGCCGTGGCCCGCGCCCACCGGATGGGGCAGCTGCAGTCGGTGCAGGTCCACCGGCTGCTGTCCGAGGACGCGGTCGACGAGCGGATCCACGAGCTGCTCGCGCACAAACGCCAGCTGTTCGAGGAGTACGCCGGCACCAGCGCCACGGCAGACGCCGCCCCCGAGGCGACCGACGCCGAGATCGCCCGCCAGGTCCTGGCCGCGGAGCGGGAGCGGCTGCTCTACGAGCCTCCCGCGGCGCCCGCCCCCGACGACGCCTGAGCGACACGCCCTGTCCACAGGCGGCCAGCGCGGCTCTCCCAGGAGTGTCGGGGTCGTCGGGCAGACTCGGACCATGACCGCCAGGAGCAGAGACCCCGACCAGCGCGCGGTCTACGCCGCTGAGGACCGGCTGGCGGCGTGGCTCGACTCCACGACGCCGGAGCGGCCGACGGTGACGGTCGACGGACAGACCTACGAGCCGGGGCCCGACCTGAGGTTCACCGAGCCCGCCGCAGCGACGGCCTACGTCGACGCAGTCCTCGAGCGTCTGCGCGAAGCCGGCAAGGACTACGAGGGCCGCGAGCTCGAACAGGTCACCGTGCGGCCCCGTGCAGGAGCCCGGATGGCGGTCTACGAGCCGTCGACGCGGACGATCGCGCTGCCCCCGTTCGAGGTCGGCGGGCGCTGGGCGCTGCGCGCGACCGTCGTCCTGCACGAGCTGACCCACCACCTCTCCGGCGAGCAGGCGCACAGTCCGCTGTGGCGCGCGACGTTCCTCCGGTTGCTGGAGGACGCCGGTCTCCCCGTCACCGCCCAGCTGATGCAGCTTGCCTACGCCGCCGAGGGACTGGAGCAGGTGACGCACTCGATCGACGACGGCACCCTCGCCCGGCTGGCCAAGCTGCTGCGCCAAGCCGAGCGGGCGACCAACGAGCACGAGCGCGCGGCCTACCTGTCGAAGGCGCAGGCGCTCGCCACCCGCCACTCCGTCGCGCTGGCCGTGGCCCGCGCCCACACGGCGAAGGAGGAGGGCCGCGAGCAGCCGGTCGCCGAGAACTACCGGATCGGCGCGCGCGGCAAGCGGGGTCTCGCCCGTTACGTCCGGCTGCTGCTCAACGTCGCCCACGCCAACGACATCCGCTGCACGATCAGCCACGACTCGACCGCCGTCACGCTGCACGGCTTCCCGTCCGACATCGCGGTGACCAAGGCGATGTACGAGTCGCTCCTGGTCCAGATGGTCGCCGACTGCGAGCGCCACCTCGCCTCGGGCGCGCGCGACGAGCGGACGGTCTGGGACTCGTCGCGCCGACGCTACGTCGCCCGTCCGGTCGCCACCATCACCGCTCGCCTTGCCTTCTACGAGGCGTACGCGTGGCGGATCGGCGAGCGGCTCGACGAGGTCCGCGAGGCCGTCGTCCGCGTCGAGCACGACCAGTCGAGCGAGACCGCTCTCGCCCTGCGCCAGAAGGAGCTCGACGTCCACGACTTCTTCGCCGAGGCGCTGCGCCGCAACAACATCCGCGGCACCTGGGCGGCCGACCGCCGCACCAAGGTCAACGACGCCCCGCGCGCCGCGGAGGAGGGCCTCCGCGCTGCCGACCGCGCCCGGCTCAGCGACGACAAGGCGCTGGGCGAAGCAGGCTGAGGCCGCTCAGCGACCGCGGCCCATCCGCAGCACGCCGCGAACCACCCCGCCGAGGACGTTGCCCCAGCTGAAGTGGTCGTGCCAGAGCACGATCCGGTCGTTCTCGAGCTGGAAGGTGCCGCACACCCAGAAGTCGATCTCCAGCGGTCCGAGGCGCAGGTAGTCGGTGCGCTCGGTCAGCACCACGTTGCCGGAGGCGGCCACGTGGTGGAAGTCGGCCCGGACGCCCATCCAGTCGCGATCGAGACCGCGCAGGATCCGGCCCACCAGCTTGCCGCGCACCGTCGGCAGCGAGCTGTTGCGCCAGACGATCTTGTCGTCGGCCAGCGCCAGTGCCTGCTTCACCGAGCGGTCCTCGAGCGCAGCGAAGAACGCCTGCACGGTCGTGGCGGGATCGGCGGTGACGTAATGGGACGGAGCGGTCATGCCTCGAGAATAGGCCGGGTCCCGTGGTGCACCAGCAGCTCCTCGGCCAGCACCGCGCCGGCGTTCGCGAGGTCCGGCGGGTCGATGACGAACGCGCCCGATCCGGCGGCGAGCAGCAGCATCCCCACTCGATCGGCCAGCGGCGGCAGCAGGGCGAGCTGGACCTCGGCGTCGTCCTCGTCCGCGCGCAGGACGGTGACGGTCTCGGCGTACATGTCCGCGGCCCAGCGGGACCCGTGCGGCAGCACCATCCGCACCGGGGTCGTGGCGCGCTGCGCGTCGAGCATGGTGGGCAGTCCCTCCGGCAGCTCGAAGGTCTGCTCGAGGTTCTCCACGTCGCGGATGCCCGACAGCAGGTAGGTCCGCAGCTGGCCGGCCGAGTCGGGCGGGCCGGCGTCGACCTCCCACCCCCGCCGCGTCTGCACCAGGCGGTAGGGGTGGATCACCCGGGTCGAGACGCCGTGCTGCCAGGTGCGGGAGTAGACGATCTTGACGGCACGCCGGTGGCGCTGGGCCTCCTGGAGGGGGCGCAGCGGCTCGTTCCAGGCCGGCAGCTCGGGCTGCCCGCCCGGAGTGCCGACCATGGTCTCGGTGAGGACGTCGATCGCGGCGGCCAGGTCCTCGTCGGGCTCGACGTCGTGCAGCGCGACCGCCGCGGTGTGGACCAGCGCGAGCTCGGAGGCGTCGACGTACTCGACGCCGAGCTCCTCGGTCGGACGGTCGTTGACGGCGCGGACGACCTCCGCGTCGCGGGGGTCGATGTCGCCGTCGCCGTCGGGACCCAGGAACTCGAGGACGGGCGGCCGCCACAGCCCGAGCATCCGGTCGTTCTCGAGCGGGTCGGCGGTGTAGAACGCCAGCAGGTCCTCGCGCAGCTCCTCCGCGGGGATCTCGACCTCGTCGGCCAGCGTGGCCAGCGGCACCCCGTCGGGATGGGCGAGCAGCATCTCGAACACCGCCGGCAGGCGTCCGAACCGGGCGGCGTACCGGGGGGTGTCCTTGCCCGCCACTGTCAGTCGCCTCCCTTCAGCTCGTACAGCTCGGCGAGCAGCTCGCTCCGTACGTCCTCCGGCCCGACGAGGACGACCCGCCGGCCGAGCTCGTAGAGCCGCGCGCGGAGCGCCGCCCGGTGCGTGACGACGTAGCGCATCGTCACCTGCCCCGGGGTCCCCGAGCCTGTCGAAGGGTCGGTCTCCTCGGCGGCCGGGTCACCGAGCCAGCGTCGTACGTCGGGCTGGTGCTCGGTCGTCGTCTGCAGCGTCACCTCGACGGGCGGGTCGATCTCCCAGCTCATCGGGTGCAGGCCGCGGTGGCGGGCAGCGCGGACCGGCCGGGCGGACCGCGGCGGGTCGGCGGCCACGTCGCTCATCCGCGCGACGACGAAAGCCTTGACCGGCGCGTCGTCGCCAGAGGGGCCGTCACTGCCTTCCTCCTGCCCGCGGAGGTACCAGGTGCCGTTCTGGGACCGCACCGACTCCGGGTGCACCACCCGTGGCGTGCCCTTGTAGGTGAATCGCAGCAGGCTTCCCATCCGCACCGCCTGGAGCACGGTGGCGAGGAGGGCGTCGTGGCCGGTGGTGGGGACACCGGCCACGACGCCGGCTTCGTGGGGCGAGCCCCCAGGGTCGACGGAGTCGCCCAGTCCGAGACGGTCGATCAGGTCGTTGCGGTCGGCAAGGAGCACGGCGCGCTGGAGCGCCCGCTGCTGGGGCGGAGTCAGCCGGACCCGGAGCCGGTTGTCGACGGTGCGCATCCGGTAGCGGGCGGGCTCGCCCGGCCCGGCGATGTTGTCGATCTGCCAGCCCTGGTCGGTCAGGGAGCGGATGTCGCGCTTGAGCTGGTCCATCGGACGCTCACCCTCGAACCCGGCGATCTCGGCGAGCCGCTCACCGGTCTCGCCGACCGTGCCGCGCTCGCGGAGGGTCGCCGCGATCCGGACCAACCGCTCCATCGGAGCACGCTGGTCGCGGCCCGGTGTCCCCTTTGCCCCAGCCACGGCCTTTCCTCCCCTGGTGGGCGCCTGTGCGACCACCAGTTTCTCGCGCCGGGGGCGCGAACGCCTGCGAATCGCCCTAAATCAACAGGCGCGTTCGCCGAGGACTACGGCCCGGTCAGATCGATCGTGTCCACCAGCTGCTGCTGGATCTGATCGGGCGTCCAGGCGAAGGACACCCACCTCTCTTGCGAGAAGAGCCGGGTCTGGTCCGACGACCAGGGCGACGCCGGGTCCTCGTACTGGCTGTAGGTGAGGATGGTCCGCGGCTGGACCGTCCCGTCAGCCAGGAACGAGACCGCCTGGATGTGGGACGAGCCGTAGGTGATCGGCTTGTACCGGTCGACGTTGGCGAACGGGTCACGCGAGCCGAGCGCATTGGCGTTGCCGGCCAGGTCACCGTCGCCGCCTCCGAGCGGGAGGGGCGGGGCGCCTCGGTCGCCGGCGACCTGCAACGTCCCCCACGGGGCGTCGAAGGGGACGCCGTCGTCCCGCACGTACTGGATCGCAGCCGCCATCGCGTCGACGACCGCCTTCGTCGTCTTGAGCCCGCGCGGGGTGTTGACCGGGTCGTTCGGGTCGAACGGCACCGTCCACAGCGCGTTGCCGGTGGGCGCGCGCCGCACGAAGGCTTCGAAGATGTGCGTGCCCACGGAGGTCGCGTCCGAGTGGCCGTCCCAGGCCTTCAGCACGGCGCACGCCTCGGTCTCGCCGGTGGCGTCGCACACCTGGTCGAGCCTGCCGCCGTCGCGCATCACCTCTGCCGCCCGCACCCGGTTGTCGTGCTGGTGCGAGCGGAGGGTGAACGGCGTCTCCTTGCCGACCTCGAGCCGGTCGATGACGTACTGCATCACCATCCGGGTCCGCATCGTCCGCACGCACCGCTCACAGCCGATGATCGACGGGTGGCCCTCGAGCCGGACCGTGTCGTTGGGCGTCCAGTAGGAGTCGTTGGCGTTCATCACCCAGTCGCGGCTGAACGCCTCGGGCAGCTTGTCGGGGCCGAGGATGCCCGGCCGCTGAGCATCCGCGTCGGTCCCCCACTTGCACAGCCCGCCGGCGAGAGCGCCGTTGAGGCCGGGTAGACCGGCGACCTGGTCGAGGAGCAACCCGATCGGCGTCATGCAGCGCCGTGCCATCGCGTCGGTCACGTGCGGCACGACGCTGTGGTCGGCGTACACCACGTCGCCGTGCCGGTCGGCCGCGGTCGTGTTGACCCAGGGCATGCCGCCGCCGGCGTCCTGCCTCGCGATCAGGTCGCGGACGCTGGTCGCCTCCCCCATCGACAGGAAGGTGTCGATCGTCCGCAGGTGCTCGGCGTTGGCGTCGCGGATCGCCCAGAAGCTCGTCGGCAGCCAGCCCATGAACATCGCCGGGGCGTCGATGACGTAGCCCTGCGGCACCCGGTAGAGGTCCTCCTCGACCGTCTCGAGGGTGCCGTCGTCCTGGAGCACCTCGACCTCGACCGTCCGGTGCTCGGCCGTCTTGAGCAGCCCGTTGGCCGTGAGGTACGTCGTGCCCGGCACCGGCGTGACGTACTCGTACGGCGTGAAGCGATACGCCGTGGAGACGGTGTGGCTCCACGCGACGTCCTTGTTCCAGCCGATGTTCACGACGGGCGAGCCGATCAGGGAGCCGCCGGCGACGTCGTACTCACCGGGGATGGTGAGGTGCTGCTGGGCGAACTTGTAGCGCCCGGCCCACGGGAAGTGCGGGTTGCCAAGGAGGAGGCCGCGGCCGGTGGAGCTGTCGTCGCCGCCGATGGCGGTCGCGTTGGACCCGAAGTCGCTGTCCTGGCCGAGCGCGGCCAGCAGCGCGTCCCGGTCCACGGTCTTGGCGTAGTCGCGCGCCTCCGCGTTGGTCGCCGGCAGCCCGAGGTCCGGCAGGCCGGGGTCGTCGAGGGTCGCCGGGTCGGCGCCGACGATCTCCTTGAGGAACACACCCGAGGACGCCAGCAGGTTGGCCATGTAGACGCCGTACCAGAGGTCGAGCGGCGTCGCCGTCGGCGTGATCCACGCGTCACCCGCGCAGGCCGGGTCGGTGATCGTGTTGTCGCGGATCCACCGGTTGATGCCGGCCACGTAGCCGCGCACCATCTGCTTCGCCCGCGACGTCGGTCCGGCCGGCGACGCGAGCAGGTCCTCCACGACGTGGCGGTTGTGCAGGTCGGTCACGAACGCGTCGACCTCGAGGTTGGTCGCGTCGAGGGTGACCTGGTCGTCGTACCGCGCGTCCGGCCCGAGGTACTTCGAGCGCTCGCCCCGCGCGGTCAACAGGGTGTCGGCCAGGTTGCAGATCGACGACGCGGCCGTCGCGTAGCCGCTGCCGTAGCCGAGCGACGCCCAGTCGTCGGCCACGATGTGCGGGATGCCGTGCCGCGTGATCCGGACGGTCGCGTCGTACGCCGGCGCGGCCTGCTGCGCCTGGTCGGCCGGTTGCGGCGACGGGCCGGCGTCGGCAGGCGTGGTCGCCAGCAGCGGCGCAACGAGCAGGGCAGCAACAGTCAGCGTGACGCGTCTCACAGACGGTGTAACGCGCCGGCCGCCTCCGGGTCACGAGACCTACAAGGGCTACAAGTACAGCCCGGTGGCCTCGTCGGCGAGCCGGCCGGCGGCGACCGCGTGCACGTCCCGCTCGCGCATCACGACGTACAGCTCGCCGGACACCTCGATCTCGGCCTTGTCCTCCGGGTCGTAGAGCACCTTGTCGCCGGCCTCGACCGAGCGGGCGTGCGGCCCCACGGCGACGACCTTCGACCAGGCCAGCCGACGGGCACCCATGGCTGCGGTGGCCGGGATGACGATCCCGCCCGACGAGCGTCGTTCCCCCGCCTCGGTGTCCGACTCGCACAGGATGCGGTCGTGGAGCATCTTGATCGGGGTCTTGTCGGACCCTTGGGTCATCGCTCGGTCATCGGACGATCTTGCGGATGACGACGAACACCGCGATCACGCCCGCGACCGCGCCCGCGGTCTTGAGGATGTTGTCGGTGCGCGGCTGGCCCGTCTCGGCGTCGACGTAGTGCGCCTTCACCTGGGCGATCTCACGACTGATGATCGTCTTGGGGCTCGAGCGGTACAGGAGCTGGTCGATGGTGCCGGCGAGGCGCTCCCGCGCCTCCTCGATCTCACGCTCGATGTCAGACGGCTGCTGGCTCACCGGGGCAGGCTATCAATCCCGACGCCGGCGGCCGCGGCCCGCCGCCTACCGAGGACCTGGAAGGCGCCGACGCTCGCCACCCATGCCACGACGAACACCGCGACCAGCAGGAATCCGACGTAGTTGAGGTCGAGTCCGGCGACCCAGCGCAACGACGCGGGGTCGAACTCCTCGGCGATCAGCTGGAGGAGCACGATCCCGCCGATCGACAGGGCGATCGCGACGGAGAGGGCAGTGACGCTGAAGTTGTAGAAGAGCTTGCGGGCGGGGTCGAGCACCGCCCAGCGGTAGGCCCGGGTCATGAACAGGCCGTCGAGGGTGTCGAAGAGCGTCATCCCAGCGGTGAAGAGGATCGGCAGGACGAGCACGGCGTACCAGGGCAGCGCGTAGGCGGCGGTGCCGCCGGCGAGCACGAGCAGCGCCACCTGGGTGGCCGTGTCGAAGCCCAGCCCCATCAACAGGCCCACCGGGTAGAGGTGCCACGGCTTGGTCACGCGGGAGATGGCGCCCTTGAACAACCGCGCGAAGAACCCGCGGTTGTGGAGGTGGTGGTGCAGCTGGTCCTCGTCGAACGTGCCCGCCTTGAGGTGGCGGTAGACGTGCGCGATGCCCACGAGCGCGCTGATGTTCATCAACCCGATCAGGATGAGGAAGGTGCCGGCCGCCAGCGACCCGACCAGGCCGAGGGACTGCTGCAGGGTCGAGCCGTCGTCCTGGACGGGGTCGGCGAGCGCCCGTACGCCGAGGGCGAGCAGCAGCGACAGCCCGAAGACCACGCTCGAGTGCCCGAGCGCGAACCAGAAGCCGGTGCCGAGCGACCGGGTGCCCTCGCCGACGAGCTTGCGCGTGGTGTTGTCGATGATCGCGATGTGGTCGGCGTCGAACGCGTGGCGGGCCCCGAGGAGGAACGCGGTCAGTCCTACGCCGACGCCGAAGACCCGTGAGTCGCCCAGGCTGAGCTGCTGCGGCGCGACCGCGAGCAGCAGCACACCCCAGCCGAGGACGTTGAGCCCGACCACGGCCGCCACGAGGCCGATCAGCGCGCGACGATCGCCTGCTCTGCCGCCAGCCGGGTGCACCGTCGAGGGTCGCGGGGTGATGTGATGGTGGGGCACCCGCATGATTTTATTGCAAGCGGTTTGCAATAGCGAACCCCGGTCAGAACCAGGAGAACCCGCGTGCCCGAAGACCAGCGTCTCGCCGTCGGCGACGCCGCCCCCGACTTCACCCTCGCCGCCGACACCGGGGGCGAGGTGAACCTCTACGACCTGCTCGAGGAAGGGCGCAAGGTCATCGTCTACTTCTACCCGGCCGCGATGACTCCGGGCTGCACGACGCAGGCCTGCGACTTCACCGACTCGCTCGACGCGCTGCAGGGCGCGGGCTACACCGTGCTCGGCATCTCCAAGGACAGCCCGTCGAAGCTGGCGAAGTTCCGGGAGCGCGACGGGCTCACCCTCACTCTGCTCTCGGACCCCGAACTCGCCGTCCACCACGCGTACGGCACCTTTGGCGAGAAGAAGCTCTACGGCAAGATCGTCGAAGGCGTGATCCGGTCGACGTTCGTGGTGGGTCCTGAGGGCAAGATTGAGGTCGCGCAGTACAACGTGAAGGCGACGGGCCACGTCGCGAAGCTGCGCAGGGAGCTGAGCGTCGCCTGACGGCGGCCTCGCAACGAAGGGACATCGATGGAGCTGCACGAGAGCCTCGCCCAGCTGGCGCGCGAGCACGGCGAGTCGCTCTTCGCCGACGCCGACGCCTTCCGTGGGGCACTCGACGACTACCTCGACGAGGGCAGCGCGTCGACCGGCACGATCAACCTGCTGACCGACGCCGTGAGGCTCGGTGCGCTGCAGGGGATGGTGACCATGCTCGACAGCGGCGCCGGGGTCGAGGACGCGGTCGAGAGCGCCGGCCAGCGGCTCTCGCGCGACCGCGGCAGTGCCGACGTCACCGGGTCCCAGTGGGCGTGCGCCGTGCTCGGCTACGCGCTCGGCAAGGTGCCCGTCAGCCTCGCGACCCGGCTGCGACCCGATGCCTACACCGCCGAGCCCCCGTCCGGCTCGAGCGGCAGCACGGCGGCGCGGCCGGCGGTGTCGCCCGGGCACGTCCCGAGCCAGCCCACCGACGTCGCGGCGCCGCCACAGCAGTCACCCGTGCAGCAGTGGCCGGCGGCGGGCGCACCCGCCGCGTCCGCGCACCAGCCGCCGCCGTCGGCACCGCCGGCCGCGCAGCACCAGTCCGGCGGGCCGTACGGCGGCCCGGCGTCGCCGTACGGCTACACCGCCACGCCGGGCTACGGGACGCCCCCGAAGAAGAAGTCCCCGACCGGCCTGATCATCGGGGCGATCGCCGCCGTCGTCGTGCTCGGCGTGATCGCGGTCATCACCATCGTCGCGCTGTCCGGCGGCGACGACGACCCCTCCGCCGAGGGTGGCGAGACGAGTGAGACGACCAGCGAGACCGGCGGCACCGAGACCGGCGGCACCGAGACCGGCGGCACCACCGCGGTCACGACCGACCCGGCGCTGACGCTCCTGGGCAGCGGCTACACCTACCAGTTCCCGAGCGAGGAGTGGCAGGACCTCACGGCGGACACCCCCGACACCACCGGCACGATCGACACTATCGCCGCGCCCGGTGACGACATCGGCACCGCCCGCGGCAACATCCTGGTCGAGACGTCCTCCGCGTTCGGAGAGACCGACGTCAACAACCTCAAGGACCAGTGGAAGACCGTGCTGCAGAGCTCGACCGGTGGCAATCCCGTCGACCTCGAGCCGAGGACGATCGGCGGCAAGGAAGCCGTGGGCGTCGAGATCAAGTGGACCAACGCCAACGACTTCGACGTCCACCAGATCGCCTACCTGGTGATCTCCGGCGACGAGCAGTACTCCATCACGGCCAGCTTCCGCCAGGGAGACTCGTCCTTCCAGGACACCTACTACTCCATCCTGGACACGTGGGGCTGGGAAGAGTGATATCCGCAGACGAGATCTGCTGAGTTCGGATCAGTCGAGGGTTTGCTTTAACTTTCGGTCGTGGTCCGGAGGAAGCACACGAAGGAGATGCTGGAACCGCTCGTCGCAGAGGCGACTTCGGTTGCTGGCGTCCTTCGAATGCTTGGACTCCGACCGAACGGAGGCGCACATGCGCACATCAGCCGCACCATCAAGGCATTCGGGATCGACACCTCTCATTTCCAGCGGTACAACCCAGTGTCGGTGCCACCGCGCCTGACTCCCGAGCAGATTCTGGTCAGGCGAGAACCGGGCCGACAGCGCGAGAAGCCGCACATGCTCAAACGCGCGCTCATTGAGTCGGGCGTTCCCTATCAATGCGTCATGTGCGGCAACACCGGAACCTGGCGCGGACTGCCGTTAACACTCGAGGTTGATCACATCGACGGGGACTTCTACAACAACGAGGCCGCGAACCTGCGATTCCTGTGCCCCAACTGCCACCGCTTGACGCCGAACTTCGCGGGGCGAGGCAAGGGCAGATTCTCCCACGAGGGCCGGGCAGGGAACCGCGAGAAGCCATCGGCCTAGACTCATCGCCCATCGCCGGAGTGGTGGAACTGGCAGACACGCGGCATTTAGGATGCCGTGCCCTTGGGTGTGCGGGTTCGAGTCCCGCCTCCGGCACCGCCTGATCAGCGCAGCAGGTCGCCGACGATCGGCGCGATCTGCCGCAATGCCTTGCCGCGGTGGGAGATCGCGTCCTTGTCGGCAGGATCCAGCTCGGCCGTCGTGACACCCGGCCGGTCGTCGGCCTCGAACAGCACGTCGTAGCCGAACCCGCCGCTCCCCCGCACCTCGCGGGTGATCCGGCCGTCCATCCGGTCCTGGACGACCCGGACGGTGCCGTCGGGCAGCACCAGCGCGACGGCGCAGGTGAAGTACGCCGTGCGCCGCTCGTCGGGCACGTCCGCGAGCTGCGCGAGCAGCAGATTGTTGTTCCGCTCATCCGACTTGGGAGGGCCGCTCCAACGCGCGGACAGCACACCGGGCATCCCGTTGAGCGCGTCGACGCAGAGGCCGGAATCGTCCGCCAGCGTCGGCAGTCCCGAGCTGGCGACGCCCGCCCGGGCCTTGAGCAGTGCGTTGCCCTCGAACGTGGGCTGGTCCTCGACGGGCTCGTCGTACGGTGCCACGTCGTCGAGGCCGAGAACCTCGACCTGGTCGAGGTGGTCGCGGAGGATCCGCTGCATCTCCTCCAGCTTCTTCGCGTTGCGGGACGCGACGAGGATCTCGACAGGCTCGGTCACCGAGCTGCTCCGAGCGCCTCCAGCTGCAGGCGGGTGAGGTCGGCACACCCCTTCTCGGCAAGCCCGAGCAGCGCATCGAGCTCCGCGCGGGAGAACGCCGCGCCCTCGGCGGTGCCCTGCACCTCGACAAACGAGCCGGAACCGGTCATGACCACGTTCATGTCGGTCTCGGCGCGGACGTCCTCGACGTAGGGCAGGTCGAGCCGCGGGACGCCGTCGATGATGCCGACACTCACGGCCGCCACCGAGTCGGTGAGCGCCTTGTTGACGCCGAGGTGGGCGCAGGCGTCGGCGAGAGCGACGTACGCCCCCGTGATCGCCGCGGTGCGGGTGCCGCCGTCGGCCTGGAGCACGTCGCAGTCGAGCTGGATCGTCTTCTCGCCGAGCGCCTGGTAGTCGATCACGGCGCGCAGCGAGCGGCCGATCAGCCGGCTGATCTCGTGGGTGCGGCCGCCGATCCGGCCCTTGACCGACTCACGGTCGGATCGGGTGTTGGTGGAGGCCGGGAGCATGGCGTACTCCGCCGTGACCCAGCCCAGGCCGCTGCCCTTGCGCCACCGCGGAACCCCGTCCGAGGCCGACGCCGCGCACAGGACCCGGGTCCTGCCGAACTCGATCAGCACCGACCCGGCCGGGTGGTCCAGCCAGTCGCGGGTGATCTTGATGGACCGCAGCTCGTCGTCGGCGCGACCGTCCTCACGGGTCACCTCGGGGTCCCCGCGGCGTTGTTCGGCGGAGGAGCGAAGCGGGGGAGACGAAGAACGTCGTGGGGTGAGTTCATGTCCGGGGACTCTAGTCAGCCGACCGGGGCGCCCCTCACCTCGGCCCATGCCCGCCGCGCGACCCAGGGAGCGAGGTCCTTGGCCCGGCGGCCCATCCAGGGCGCGCCCTCGGCCACCATCCAGCCCAGGTCCCGCTTCCAGCTGGCCGGCAGACCGCCGGCCGGCGAGGGGCTCGGCAGCGGGAAGTCATAGCCCTGCTGGTTGAGCCGCGTCGCCATGGCCCGGGCAAGCGCACGGTGCCCGATCTCGGACGGATGGAAGCGGTCGATCGACCAGCACTCCCTCTGGTGCAGCGCGGCGAGCTCGCACAGGTCGACCTGGATCCCTCCCCACCGGGTGTGGATCTCGTCGTAGACCGCGTTGACGTGGTCGATCCGCGCGGCCATCGAGCGGCCGAGCCACTTCGGCAGCCCGATCACCGCGCCGTGATCGTGGAAGCGCACCGTCATCAGCGTGGCGCCGACCGCGTCGAGCCGCGACGCCATCGTCAGCAGGTCGTCGCGCACCCGCTCTGCGTCCCACGTCGAGCGCATGGTGTCGTTGACTCCGACGATCAGCGATGCGAGCTGGGGCCGGTGCGCGAGCGCGTCGGCGAGCTGTGCCTCCCGGACGGTCGCGGTGGTCGCGCCGGAGATCGCGACGTTGCAGAAGCTGACGTCGTACGACGTGGCCAGCGACTCGGCGAGCAGTCTCGCCCAACCGCGCCACTCGCCGCGCTGCCGGTTGGCCTGGCGCCCGTCGATGCCCGGGACCGGATCGCCGATGCCGACGGTCGTGCTGTCACCGAGGGCGGCGTACCGGAGGTACCGGGTGCCGCGCTGGCTGGTCACGCCCTTGACGCTGACCCATCACGGTACGGAAGACCCGCATCACGATGACGTGTTCCGCAACCCTCGGTGAAGTGCTGGCGACGAGGCGCGGCCTACTTCACCTCGGCCGAGAGGATCCGCCACAGCCCGAAGCCCAGCGGCGCCACGATCCAGAGCAGCGCCGACACCACGAGCTGACCCACCTCCTCGGCCGAGTCCAGGGACCAGCTCCAGACGGGGTCGAGCGCGGCCTGGAAGTTGATCCACGGAGCGATGTCGGAGAACCCGGAGATCAGGTCGGCGATCACGAACAGCACGATCGCGAGCCCGTACCAGTACATGAAGAACACCACGATCGCCGCGGGGGTGTTGAGCAGCAGCGCGGCCATCGAGAACCCGACGGTCATGGTCAGGGTCATCGTGACGATGAAGGCGAGCGGGAGCCACCACTCCATGTTCCAGATGGTCAGCTCGGGCTGCACGAGCTCGCACACGAGCGTGCAGAGGGTCCCGATCACCAGCATCACCGCGACGGTCGCGACCGAGGCCACGACGCCGACGACGAGCTTCGCCATGACGACCCGCATCCGCCGCGGCTCGATGGCGAACGTCACCATGCCGGTGCGCTGGCCCCACTCGCTGGTGACGAGGACGATGCCGAGGACCGGCAGCAGCAGCGAGGTGATCCCACCGGCGGTGGCCGCGAAGTCCTCGAAGTAGATCAGGCCGTCGTTGACGAGCGCGGTGATCATGATGATGCCCTCGACGAGCGCCACCAGGATGGCGATCGTCGCGAGCAGCCAGAAGCCGGCGCGGGTGTCGTAGGACTTGCGCAGCTCGACGACCACCAGGCGCCAGAACGGGATCGGCCGGGTGCCCGAGATGTCGAGGGTGGGAGCGGCGGTCGCGGAAGTCATCGGTGTCCTCCGGGGGGAGTGAGCGGGGAGTCGACGGGCGGCATGTTCGCGGTCGGGGGCACGTGCACGCCGTGGGGCGTGGCCGGCGGCGGAGGCGGTGGTACGGCGCCCGCTCCGTCCCGTGCCGTGGCCGAGGTCAGCTCGAGGAACAGGTCCTCGAGGCCGACACCGCCGGTCCGGAGGTCGGTTAGCACGATCCCGGCCGCGAGCGCCGCCCGGCCTACCTCGTCGGTCGGCGCGTTGACCTTCAGCCCGTCGCCGACGGGGTCGACGAGGTGGCCGCGCTGGGCGAGCTCGGTCGCGAGACCGGTGTTGTCGAGCGACATCACCAGCGACGTGGCCGCGCCCTGCGCGCCGGCGAGGAGCGACTTCTTGTCGCCCTGGGCGACGATCCTTCCGTGCCCGATGAGGATCATCTCGTCGGCGATCAGCTCGACCTCGTTGAGCAGGTGGCTCGAGAGCAGCACGGTGCCGCCGCGGTCGGCGTAGGACTTGAGCAGGCCGCGCATCCAGCGGATGCCGGCCGGGTCGAGGCCGTTGGCCGGCTCGTCGAGGATCAGCACCTCGGGATCGCCCAGCAGCGCGTGCGCGATGCCGAGCCGCTGCTTCATGCCGAGCGAGTAGTTGCGCATCCGGCGCTTGGCCTCGACCTCGCTGAGACCGACCAGGGCGAGCATCTCGTCGACGCGGTCCGAGGGCAGTCCCATGGCGAGGGCGCCGAGGGCGAGGATCTCGCGACCGGTCCGGCCGCCGTGCTGTGCGGATGCGTCGAGCAGCACGCCGACGTGCCGCCCGGGGTTGGGGATGGCGGCGTACTCGAGACCGCCGATGGTGACCCGTCCGCTCGTCGCGTTCGTGAGACCGGCCATGACGCGCATGGTCGTGGTCTTGCCCGCGCCGTTGGGTCCGAGGAAGCCGGTCACCCGTCCCTGCTGGCACACGAAGCTGACGTCGTCGACGGCCCGGAAGCTTCCGTAGGCCTTGGTGAGGCGATCAACCGTGATCATGGGCACCAGCCTGCCCGATCCGGGCAAGGTCGCACATCGGACGCGCGTAGCGGTCGGCCCGACCAAAGTAGGGGGTGCTGTCGACCGACGGCGCTGCCGGACGGAGGTGCCGGGGGCCTACGCTCGCGACTCGTGGGACATCCCCCGACCGTCGACTACCAGCCGCCGCTGCGCTGGTACAGCCATCTGTGGCGCTACGTCCTGGCCGTCGGCATCGGCCTCGTCGTGTGGGTCCCGGTCATGGAGGCGCAGTCGGAGGACGCGCCCGCTCTCTTCTGGCTGGACCTCGGTCTCGGCATCGGCGTCTTCGTCCTGGTGTGGTGGCGCCGCCGTTGGCCCATGACGATCGCTGTTCTCGCCGTGCTCGCCACTCCGCTCAGCTCGCTGGCCGGCGGGGCCATTACCCTCGCGACGGTGTCGCTCGCGACGCGCCGTCGCTGGTGGCAGGTGGTCGTCATCGGGGTGCTGAGCCTGGTGATGACGTGGGTGTACTACCAGGTCCAGCCCGTGAGCGACACGGACCCCGCGTGGCTGGTCAGTCTCTTCTCCGTGTTGGCCGTTGCAGCATCCCTGGGCTGGGGCATGTTCATCGGATCCCGCCGCGAGCTGATCTGGACCCTGCGGCAGCGCGCCGAGGAGGCCGAGGCCGAGCGCGACCTCCGGGCATCGCAGGCGCGGTCCAACGAGCGTGAGCGGATCGCGCGGGAGATGCACGACGTGCTCGCCCACCGGATCTCCCAGATCTCGATGCACGCGGGCGCGCTGACCTTCCGCGACGACCTCACCGCCGACGAGATGCGGGCCAGCGCGGGAGTGATCCGGGAGAAGGCACACGAGGCCCTCACCGACCTGCGCGGCGTGCTCGGGGTGCTGCGCGACGGCTCCGGCGCCATCCTGACCGGCCCGCAGCCCACGTACGAGGACGTCGGCGCACTCGTCGCGGAGCTCCGCGGCGAGGGAGCCCAGATCACCGTGGACGGCGATCTCCCGCCGGACGTCGCGGTGCCCCAGGCGGTCGGCCGGACCATCTTCCGCATCGTCCAGGAGGGCACGACGAACGCCCGCAAGCACGCGCCCGGCGCGACCATCCGGATCCGGATCGCCGGCGACCTCGACGATGGCGTCGAGGTCGAGATCCGCAACGGCCTGGGCTTCGGCCCGACTGCGACCCCGGGAGCCGGCCTCGGCCTGGTGGGCCTGGCCGAGCGCGCCGAGCTGGCGGGCGGCCGCCTCACCCACGGCATCGAGTCCGGCACCTTCGTGCTGAGGGCGTGGCTACCGTGGAGCGGGTGAGCGCCGACGACGGTACGACGATCGACGTCGTGATCGTCGACGACGACCCCTTGGTCCGCTCGGCCCTCACGCTCATGCTCGGCGGCCAGCCGGACGTGCGGGTGGTCGGCGAGGCCGGCGACGGGGTCGCCGGGATCGCGATGGTGCGCGACCTCCGGCCCGATGTGGTGCTGATGGACATCCGGATGCCGCGGCTCGACGGAGTCGCGGCGACCCGGGAGCTGCACAGTGACCCGACCCCGCCGCGCGTCATCGTGCTGACCACCTTCGACGCCGACGACCACGTGGTCGCGGCGCTCGGCGCCGGAGCGGAAGGGTTCCTCCTCAAGGACACGCCGCCGGCCGAGATCGTCAGCGCACTGCGCGCGGTCGCGTCCGGCGACCCGATGCTCTCGCCGTCGGTCACCCGCACCCTGATCGACCGGGTCCGGGCCGGCAGCGTCGACGACCGGGCGTCGGCCGCGCTCGAGCGGCTCGAAGGACTGACCGCCCGGGAGCGGGACGTCGCTCTGTGCGTGGGCCGCGGGCTCAGCAACGCCGAGATCGCCGCGGAGCTCTACCTCTCGGTCCCGACCGTGAAGGCGCACGTCTCCCGGCTCTTCGACAAGCTGGCGGTCACCAACCGGGTCCAGATCGCGATCTGCGTCCATGACGCAGGCTTGGCCTAGGCCGGCGGTCAGACCGCGTAGACGGCGCCGGCGGCCGCGAGCTCCGTCGGTCCGTCGTAGACCGCGAGCGACTCCGCGAGCATCCCCTGGGCGTCGTGCCAGGGCGGCACATGGGTGAGCACGAGCCGCTTGACCTTGCACTTCGCGGCGGTCTCCCCGCACTCCGCGCCCGTGAGGTGCAGTCCCGGAGGGTTGTCGTCGCCGTCGCGAAACGATGCCTCGCAGAGGAACAGGTCGGCGTCGGCCGCGATCTCGAGCAGCGACGGGGTCGGGCCGGTGTCGCCGCTGTAGGCGAGGGTCCGACGCCCCGCCTCCTCGGTCGTGGCCGAGATTCGCATCCCGTACGCCTCGACCGGGTGGTCGACAGCGAAAGCCTCGATCTCGAACGGGCCGACGGTGAACGGCGCGTCGTAGGTGTGGAACTCGAACTCCTCGCTCATGCCGGGCGAGGTGGGCAGGTCGTAGGCGTTGGCCAGCCGGAGCGCGGTGCCACTCGGCCCCCATACGGGGATCTTCGGCTGGGTTCCGACCGGGTGGTACTTCCGGAGCACGTAGTAGCTCGTCATGTCGACGCAGTGGTCGGCATGCAGATGACTGAGGAGCACGGCATCGACCTCGAGCGGATCGACGTACCGCTGCAGCGCGCCCAGTGCGCCGTTGCCGAGGTCGACCACCACGCTCCAGGTGCGGTCTCCCACCTCGGCCTGGACCAGGTAGCAGCTCGCGGGCGAGTCCGGGCCCGGGTACGAACCCGAGCACCCGACCACCGTCATCCGGAACGCCGTCGTCCCCATCTGGCCGATCATGCCAGTCCACCGGCGAACTGGTCAGCAGCTGCCAGCTCCGGACCGAGGAACCGCCGCCCGATGGTCTCGAACTCCGCCGGGGAGCCCGTCGTCACGAACGAGTACGACGGCACGCCGCCCTCGCGCATCAGGCCGGTGTCGGCGAGCATCCGGTAGACGTCCTTGGCGCACTCCTCCGCGCTGCTGACGAGCGTCACCCCGCCACCCATGACGTAGGAGATGACGCCGGTGAGCAGCGGATAGTGGGTGCAGCCCAGGATCAGCGTGTCGACGCCGAGGTCGGTCAGTGGGTCGAGGTACTCGTGCGCCACCGCCAGCAGCTCGTCGCCGCCGGTGACGCCCTGCTCGACGAAGTCGACGAATCTCGGACACGTCCGCGTCGTCAGCTCGAGGTGCGGCGCCGCCGCGAACGCGTCGTCGTAGGCCATCGACTCGGCGGTGGACCGGGTGCAGATGACGCCGATCCGGCCGTTCTTGGTCGCGGCCACTGCGCGCCGGGTCGCCGGGTAGATCACCTCGACCACCGGCACGTCGTACCGCTCGCGCGCGTCGCGCAGCATCGCCGCGCTCGCGGAGTTGCAGGCGATCACCAGCGCCTTCACACCCTGCTCGACGAGGTGGTCGAGGCACTCGAGGGCATACTCGCGGACCTCGCCGATCGGCTTGGGTCCGTAGGGCTGGCGGGCGGTGTCGCCGACGTACAGCAACGACTCGTGCGGCAGCTGGTCGATGACCGACCGGGCCACCGTGAGGCCCCCGAACCCGGAGTCGAAGATGCCGATCGGCGCATCCATGACGTCGGGGTCGCGCGCGGTCAGCGGTGGCACGACTGACAGGGTAGGCGTTCGCCCACCCTTCTTGCCGGATTCGCGATGGAGGTCACGTCCGGCGATAGCGTGCCGCCGTGACCTCCTCAGCTCCCAGGGATCGCCGACTCGCCGTTGTCTCGGTCGGCCTCGCCCTCACTGCCATGTTCGCTCCGACGCCTGCTCCGGCGTCCGACGCTCTCTCCGTCCCCGCGGGCGCCACGGTCCGGCACGGGGAGGTGCGCCAGGTGCTCGCGATCTCGCTCGACGGCTTCAACGTCGATGTGCTCAAGAAGCTCGGCAGAAGGGGCGCGCCCAACCTGCACCGCCTGTTCCGGAACGGCGCCAGCACGAAGAACGCCCGTACCCAGGTCGAGCTGACGGTGACCCTGCCCAACCACACCAGCCAGCTGACCGGTCGACGGATCTTCGCGGACGGCGGCGAGGGCGGCCATGGCGTCACCTGGAACGACGACCGGCCTATTCGCCCCGACACCATCCAGGCGGCGGCCGGCGAGGACGTCTTCTCGATCTTCACCCAGGCGCACCTCGCGGGCCGCACCACGGCACTGTTCGCGACAGAGTCGAAGTTCTCTCTCTTCAAGCGGTCCTGGCCGGGCGCGGTCAACCGGTCGACGATCGTGCAGGACGGCGACCATGCCGTGACAGTGGCCGCCCGCCGCGACCTGCTGCGGCGCAACCGGGGGTTCACGTTCCTCCACCTCGGGGCGATGGATGAAGCCGGCCACGCGCACGGCTGGTTCTCACGTCCGTACCTGCGGGCAGCCAGGCTGGTCGACGCGCAGCTCGGCATCCTCCTCGAGGCCATCCGCGAGCACAACCGTCTCCACGACCTCGCCATCGTGCTGACCGCCGACCACGGTGGTCCCGCTGGCGAGACCCGTCACGACGACGCGACGAAGTACGCCAACTTCCGTATCCCGTTCCTGGTCTGGGGCCCCGGCGTCGAGCGCGGCGATCTCTACGCGATGAACCCCACGTACGCCGACCCCGGCACCACCCAGCCCGGCTTCGCCGCCAGTCCGCAGCCGATCCGCAACGGCGACCTCGCGAACCTCTCCGCCAACCTGCTCGGCCTCACCTCGGTGCCGGGCAGCCTGTGGGGCCTCGACCAGTCGCTGACCTGGCACAACTGAGCTTCCCGGGGGGTACGGGGCGTGGGCGCTACTGGTCGGCGGGATCCCGCGGGCGGCACCAAGGTGGTGGGGGCCGGGATCTGGCACCACTGAACCCCGACGCGCCGAGCGTCGTTCGCCGAGCCCCGTTCGTACGCCGAGCCTGTCGGGGCGCCAGCCTGCCCACCGTCCACGAGCCCGCACGCCGAGCTTGTCGAGGCGACGGCCTGCCCACCGTCCGCGAGCCCCGCACGCCGAGCTTGTCGAGGCGACGGCCACCTACCGTCCGCGAGCCCCGCACGCCGAGCTTGTCGAGGCGACGGCCACCTACCGTCCGCGAGCCCCGCACGCCGAGCTTGTCGAGGCGACGGCCACCTACCGTCCACAAAGCTTCGACACGGCATCGCGTTCCACAGGCGGGTTCATCGTCCTCCTGCCAGTGTCCAGGCTCGTGCGCAGTCTGCGCGCATGCCCTACCTCTACATTCTCGAATGTTCCGACGGCACCTACTACACCGGCAGCACGTTCAACCTCGAACGACGCTTCGTCCAGCACAACGAAGGCACCGGAGCCCGCTATACCGCCCGACGCAGACCGGTCCGGTTGATCTGGTTCGCAGAGTTCGCGAGCGTCCGCGACGCCTACCTGCTGGAGAAGAAGCTTCAGGGCTGGAGCCATCCGAAGAAGAAGGCGTTCGTCGAGGGGCGGTTCGGCGACCTGCCAGAGCTAGCCAGGTGCCGCACCGGTCCGGACCTGCGTACCTGACCTGCGCCTCGACAAGCTCGGCGTGCGAAACCGGCGTGCGAAACCGCCTCGACAAGCTCGGCGTGCGAAACGAGCGTGCGGTACCGGCAGGCGGGCGCCCTACGCCCAGAGCTGGCCCTCGAGCCGGTCCTCGGCGTCGTCGATGGTGCCTTCGTAGGCGCCGGTGGAGAGGTACTTCCAGCCGCCGTCGGCGACCACGAACGCGATGTCGGCGGACTCGCCGGCCTTGATCGCCTTGGCGGCCTGGCCGAGCGCGGCATGGAGGATCGCGCCGGTCGAGATGCCGGCGAAGATGCCCTCGAGCTCGAGCAGCTCACGGACCCGGCGTACGGCGTCGCGTGGTCCGACCGAGAACCGGGAGTCGATCAGCGTCTCGTCGTAGAGCTCGGGCACGAAGCCCTCGTCGAGGTTGCGCAGGCCGTAGACCAGCTCGCCGTACCGCGGCTCGGCGGCGACGATCTTGACCTCGGGCTTGGCCTTGCGGAAGAACCGCGAGACACCCATGAGGGTGCCGGTGGTGCCGAGGCCGGCGACGAAGTGGGTGATCGAGGGAAGGTCGGCGAGGATCTCGGGGCCGGTGCCCTCCTCGTGCGCGAGCGCGTTGGCGTCGTTGCCGTACTGGTAGAGCATCACCCAGTCGGGGTGTTCCGACGAGATCTGCTTGGCGACGCGGACCGCCTCGTTGGAGCCGCCGGCAGCCGGGCTCGAGACGATCTCCGCGCCCCACATCCGCAGCAGCTGGCGCCGCTCCTCGCTCGTGTTCTCGGGCATCACGAAGACGCACCGGTAGCCCTTGAGCTTGGCCGCCATCGCCAGCGAGATGCCGGTGTTGCCGGACGTCGGCTCGAGGATCGTGCAGCCGGGGCGGAGGGTGCCGGCCTTCTCGGCGTCCTCGACCATGCGCAGGGCCGGGCGGTCCTTGATCGATCCGGTCGGGTTGCGGTCCTCGAGCTTGGCCCAGATCCGTACGTCGGGGGTCGGCGACAGACTTGGCAGTCCGACGAGCGGCGTGTTGCCGACCGACGCGAGGAGGCTGTCGTAGCGGACCATCTATCCGCCGGCGACAGCCGGGAGCACGACGACCTGGTCGCCGTCGCTGATCTCGGCGTCCAGACCGCCGATGAACCGCACGTCCTCGTCGTTGACGTAGACGTTGATGAAACGGCGCAGGTCGACGGCGCCGTCCTTGGCTTCGACCAACCGGTCCTTGATGCCGGGGTGGTCGGACTCGAGCGAGTCGATCAGCGCGCTCAGGCTGGCACCTTCGGCGGTGACCGCCTTCTCCCCGCCGGTGTAGGTGCGCAGGATGGTCGGGATCCGGACCTCGATGGCCATGACGTGCAGCTCTCCTCGGTTGGTGGTGCTCAGCCGGCGGCTTCGGTGGCCTCGGCGCTGAGCGTGGGGACGACCGCGACCTCTTCCTCGGTCACCTGGCCGTCGACGATCCTGTAGGACCTGAACTCCACCGGACCCTCGTTATTCCCGTGCTCGCGAGTGCCGACGAGCACATAGTGGGCGCCGGGCTCGCTGGCCAGGTTGATGTCGGTGACGCTCGGGTAGGCCTCGGTCGCGGAGTGCGAGTGGTAGATCACCACCGGCTCCTCACCGCGCTGGTCCATCTCCCGGTAGAGCTGGAGCAGGTCGGTCGAGTCGTACTCGTAGAAGGTCGGGCTGCCGGCGGCGTTCACCATCTCGATGAAGCGCTCCGGCCGGTCGCTCCCCTCCGGGCCGGCGACGATGCCGCACGCCTCGACGGGGTGGTCCCGCTTGGCGTGGGCGACGATGGCGTCGTACGTCGCCTGGGCGATGGTCAGCACCGGTCCAGGGTAGGTGTTCAGGACACCGCCCCCGGCACCCGGCCAGGTCTCGGACGCCGCTCAGCCGGTCTGAGGGGGCACGGCCTTGGCGGCCAGCCGCTCGGGCGACGGCCAGCGCACCTCGCGCACCCAGCCGAGCTTCTCGAGGATCCAGATGATCCGCGCCGAGGTGTCGAGCTGCCAGCGCTTCACGCCGTGCCGGGCGCTGGTGGGGTCGGCGTGGTGGAGGTTGTGCCACGACTCGCCGCCGGACGGGATCGCGAGCCACCAGACGTTGCCGGAGCGGTCGCGTGAGCGGAACGGCCGCTCGCCGACGACGTGGCAGATCGAGTTGATCGACCACGTGACGTGGTGGAGCAGTCCGATCCGGACCACCGTGCCCCAGAAGAAGGCCGTCACCGCGCCCTGCCACGACCAGGTCAGCAGGAAGCCGGCGACCGGCGGCAACAGGATCGAGACCATCACCCACATCCAGAACATGCGGGAGATCCGGACCAGGTCCTGGTCCTTGGCGAGGTCGGGCGCGTACTTGTCGATCGGGGTCTGCTCGGCGTCGAACAGCCATCCCATGTGCGCCCACAGGAAGCCCTTGGTGAGGCCGCGCAACGAGGTGCCGTAGCGCCACGGCGAGTGCGGGTCACCCTCGCGGTCGGAGAACTTGTGGTGCTTGCGGTGGTCGGCGACCCACCGGATGACGGGACCTTCGATCGCCATCGAGCCGAGGACCGCGAGCACGACCTTGACGGGGCGGTTGGGCTTGAACGACTTGTGCGTGAAGAGCCGGTGGTAGCCGACGGTGACGCCGTGCAGGGTGAGCCCGTACATCACGACGGTGATGACGACGTCGCTCCAGCCGAGCCACCCGCCCCAGGCGACGGGGATCGCGACCAGGAACGCCACGAACGGCAGGCCGATGAAGGACGCGAGCGCGATCCGCTCGCGCAGCGACTGTACGTCCTCGCCGAGCGTCACCCGCTCGGCGGCTGTCGATGCCCTCTGGTCTGCCCGGTCTGCCCGGTCCGCCTGGTCTGCCTGGTCGATCGCGCTCATGGCTCTCCCGGTGACGCAGTCGGCTGATGTCCCGACCCTAACGCCCCGCCCTCCTCCACCGGAGGTAACCATTGGTGAACAGATCAGTCGTCCAGCGAGCGGATCACTCGCGCGGGGTTGCCGAGCGCGAGGACGCCGGCCGGCAGGTCCTTGGTCACGACGGATCCGGCACCGACCACCGTGTCGGCGCCGATCGTGACGCCGGGCAGCACGATCACTCCGCCGCCGAGCCACACGTTGTCGCCGATCGTGATCGGCTGGGCGCTCTCCCACTTGTCGCGCCGCTGCTCGGCGTCGACCGGGTGGGTCGGCGTGAGCAGCTGGACGTAGGGCCCGATCTGGACGTCGTCGCCGATCGTGATCGGTGCGACGTCGAGAGCGGTCAGGCCGAAGTTGGCGAAGCAACGGCTGCCGATCGTGATCCGGGAGCCGTAGTCGATGTAGAACGGCGGTCGGATCTCGACCTGCTCCCCCACCGAACCGAGCAGCTCCTCGAGCAGCTGCCGGCGACGGTCGCCCTCGCCGGGCGCGGTCGCGTTGTACGCCGCCATCAGGTCCTGCGACAGGACCTGGTCGGCGAGGATCTCGGCGTCGGTGATGTAGAGGTCACCCGCGAGCATCCGCTCCTTCATGCTGCGCTCGTCACCCGCAGCGGTCATCGCGTCATCACCCGGACACGGTAGCGACGCTCCGGTCGCCCGGTCCCGCCGTACTGCAGCCGCACCTCGGCCGCGCCGGTGTCGACGAAGTGCTCGAGATAGCGCCGGGCGGTGACCCGCGAGAGCCCGAGCGCCTCCGCGGCCTCGGACGCGGAGATCTCCTCGGCGGCGCGGGCGGCGGCGAGGACGAGGTCGGCGGTCTCGGGGCTGAGTCCCTTCGGCAGCACCGGTGGTACGTCGACCGCGGACCGGCCGGCGCCGAACGCCTGGTCGATCGCGGCCTGGTCGACGTGCCCCTCCGCCCCCTCGGGGAGGCTGGCCAGCGCGGCGGCGACGCGGCGCAGCCGGTCGGCCAGGTCGTCGTACTCGAACGGCTTGACCAGGTACTGCATGGCCCCGCCGTGCAGCGCGGCCCGGACCGCCGCCGCGCCCCGCTCGGCGGTCACCATCACCACCGCGACGCCGCGCCCTTGGGCGCGGAGCTGCTCGAGCACGTCGAGACCGGACGTGTCGGGGAGGTGGACGTCGAGCAGCACCAGGTCGGGCGCGAGCGAGGCCGCCAGGTCGAGCGCCTCCGCGCCGGTGCGGGCGGTGCCGACGACCTCGAACCCCTCGGTGCGCTCGACGAACGCGGTGTGGATCCGCGCGACCATGAAGTCGTCGTCGACGACCAGCACCCGGATCATGGCTCGCCATCCTGGCGGTTGATCGGCATCGTCACCAGGAACTCCGCGCCACCCGTGTCGGCCGCGTCGACGGTCACGGAGCCGCCTCGCTGGGCGCAGATCAGGCGCACCAGCGGCAGTCCGATCCCGCGGCCGCCGAGCACCTCGGGCTTGGTCGAGAACCCTCGGACGAAGATCGCGTCCCGCAGGTCCTCCGGCACGCCGGGCCCGTTGTCGCGCACCCGGACGTGCACCGTGTCGCCGTCGGCCAGGATCCACAGCTCGACGAGCGGATCCTCCGACCCGGCAGCGGCGTCGACCGCGTTGTCGACCAGGTTGCCCAGCACCGTCGTCAGGTCGGCGACCTCGTCGGGCGGGAGCGCGGGGAGCCGCGAGCCGGGGTCGAGCTCGAGCGTGACGCCGCGCTCGTCGGCCACGGCGTCCTTGGCGATGACGAGGGCGGCCACGGCCGGGTCGAGCAGTCGCTTCGAGACGCGCTCGCTCACGTCGGCGCGGTGGCGGGTCAGGGTGCCGACGAGCGCGGCGACCTCGTCGTACTCCTCCAGCTGGACCAGTCCGGAGATCGTGTGCAGCCGGTTGTCGAACTCGTGGGTCTGCGCCCGCAGGGTGTCGGTGATGGAGAGGTTGGAGCTCAGCTGGTTCTGCAGCGACACCAGCTCGGTGCGGTCGCGCAGGGTGGTGACGGTGCCGATCCCGCGTCCGCCGGTCGACGCGCTCCCGCGGTTGAAGACGACCGCACGCGTGCCCACCAGCGCCAACGCGTCGTGGATGTCGTCGCCCTGACCGGTCAGCAATGCGACCACGTGCGGGTCCAGGCCGAGGTCCGCGACCGGGCGGCCCACCGGGTCGGGGTCGTGCTCGAGACCGAGGGTCGCGCGGGCAGCGTCGTTCATGACCGTCACCCGGCCGTCGGTGCCGACGCCCACGACGCCCTCCCGGATCGCGTGCAGCAGCGCCTCGCGGTGGTCGGCGAGGTTGGCCAGCTCGGTGGTGCCCAGCCCGCGCGTCGAACGGCGCACCATCCGCGACACCACCCAGGTCCCGGCAAGGCCCAGGAGCGCGCCGAGGCCGAGGAAGAGCGCGAGGTCCGGAGCCGCTGTGGCGACCTGGTCGGCCACCGACGGATAGGTCTGCTCGGCCGCGACGATGCCGAGCAACGAGCCGTCCACCTCGGAGAGGATCGGCGCGTGGTGAGCCACGGCCCGCTCGCCGTCGGGCTCGACGTCACCGGTCCAGCCCCGGCCCTCGAGCCCGTCGCTGTCGCCGAGGTCCGCCTGGTCACCGACCCGGCTCGGGTCGGTCGCCGCCAGCACGACCCCGTCCAGGGACACCACCATGACGTCGGTCGCGCTGGAGAGGCTGACGCCTTGTTCGACGTACGGCGCCAGCAGCTGCGGGTTGGTGCTGGCCGGGGCCTCGCCGTCCGCCACGCTCTGCAGCTGACCGCGGACGCCGGGCAGGGTGGCGACGTACTCGGCCACCGAGCGCATCTGGGCGCCCTGGTCGTCGGCGAAGTCGGCGTTGGACTGCCGGATGCTGAGCACTCCGACCGCGATCAGCAGGAAGGCGATCACCGCCAGCTGCAGCAGCAGCACCTTCGCGGCCAGGGTGAGCTCGCCCCGCCGCCAGCCGATCCGGCTCCGGAGACTGCTCATCGCTGCGACCACAACGTCCACAACCTCCTTTGCGTTCGCAAGAGTGACGGCCGCCACAGGCTGCAGACATGCTGGCACGGATCGAGCGTGACGCCTGTCACGACCACGTTCTCGAAAGTCCCCTGGAGGTTCTCCATGCACCCGAGTCGCGCCCGCCGCGTCCTGGTCGTGCTCGTCACCGCGCTGGCCCTCGTCGTCGTCGCCAGTGGTTGCGGGGTCACCCGCGGCTCGGACGACCCGAACAACCGCCGGCTGCGAATGATGATCCCCAACAGCCCGGGCGGCGGCTACGACCTCACCGGTCGCGCCGCTGCCAAGGCCCTGGAGGACAACGAGCTCACCGGCCGGTTCGAGATCACGAACGTCCTCGGCGCCAGCGGCACAGTGGCGATGCAGCGTCTCCTGAACGAGGAGGGCGCCGACGACCTGGTGATGGTGATGGGGCTCGGAGTCGTGGGCGCCGTCTACACCAACAAGTCCGAGGCGACACCCCGGGAGATGACCCCGATCGCCCGGCTGGTCGAGGAGCAGGAGGGCATCCTGGTGCCCGCCGACTCGCCGTTCGAGACCGTCGACGACCTGATCGAGGCGTGGCAGAAGGATCCCGGTTCGGTTTCGATCGGCGGCGGTTCGAGCCCCGGCGGCCCGGATCACCTGTTCCCCATGCAGCTGGCCGCCGAGATCGACATCGACCCCAGGGACGTCAACTACATCTCGTACGACGGCGGCGGTCCGCTGACGACCGCCCTGCTCGGCGAGAAGGTCGACGTCGGCATGTCCGGGCTCGGGGAGTTCGAGGGCCAGATCGAGGACGGCACGCTCCGGGTGCTCGCGGTCTCCGGTGACGAGCGGCTCGACGACGTCGAGGCTCCGACCCTGACCGAGGAAGGGGTCGACCTGGTCTTCACCAACTGGCGCGGCGTGCTCGCGCCCCCGGGGATCTCCGACGAGCAGCGCGAGTACCTCGTCGACCTGTTCACCGAGATGCACGAGACGGACGAGTGGCAGGACGCGCTCGAGAGCAACGGCTGGACCGACAACTTCGCGACCGGCGAGGAGTTCGAGGACTTCCTCGTCGAGCAGGACACCCGTGTGGCAGACACCCTCGAGGAGCTGGGACTGGCATGAGCACCACCACCGCACAACGCAGAGAACCGGGCAGCCGCCCGGTCGTCGACAAGGCGCAGTACGGCCTCGCGGCGTTCCTCGTCCTGGTCGGCGGCTACGTCCTCTACGACGCCGTCGGGCTCGAGGACGGCTTCGCCGACCAGCCCGTCCAGCCGTACGCGATCCCCTACGTCGTCGGGGCCGTCCTCGTCGCGCTCGGTGCGCTGCTCGCGGTCGCCACCGCACGTGGCGACCTCCCCGAGGCCGAGGAGGGCGAGGACATCGACCTCACCCAGGGCACCGACCTCCGCACCGTCGGCCTGCTGGTGGCGGTCCTCGTCGTCAACGTCGTGCTGATCGACTGGCTCGGCTGGGCGATCACCGGTGCGCTGCTCTTCGTGGGGTGCGCCGGCGTCCTCGGCAGCCGGTCCCACGTGCGCGACGCCGCCATCGGGACCGCGCTCTCGGTCGGCAGCTGGTACTTCTTCTACGTGGTCCTCGGGATCCCGATCCCCGCCGGCGTCCTGGACGGAGTGCTCTGATGGACCTGCTGCTGGAGGGCTTCCAGACCGCCCTGACCCCCGAGAACCTGCTGTTCGCCACGATCGGCGTGCTGCTCGGCACCGCCGTCGGCGTGCTGCCCGGCATCGGGCCTGCCATGACCCTCGCCCTGCTGCTCCCGGTCGCCCTCACCATGGGCCCGGACAGCGCGATCATCATGTTCGCCGGTATCTACTACGGCGGGATGTACGGCGGGTCGACCACGTCGATCCTGCTCAACACTCCCGGTGAGTCCTCGTCGGTGGTCACCGCCATCGAGGGCAACAAGATGGCGAAGAAGGGGCGCGCCGCCCAGGCGCTGGCCACCGCAGCCATCGGGTCGTTCGTGGCCGGCACCATCGGCACCGTGCTGCTGTGGGTGCTCGTCCCCACGATCGCCGACGTCGTCGTCAAGCTCGGCGCTCCGTCGTACTTCGCCATCATGCTGCTCGCGCTGTTCGCGGTGAGCACCGTGCTCGGTACGTCGAAGCTGCGCGGCTTCATCTCCCTGTTCCTGGGCCTCGCCATCGGGCTGATCGGCACGGAGACCGGCCAGGCACGGCTCACGTTCGGGCAACCGCTGCTCGCCGACGGCATCGACATCGTCGTGGTCGCCGTCGCGATCTTCGCCATCGGCGAGGCGCTCTGGGTGGCGGCGCACCTGCGCCGCAAGCCGCTCGAGATCATCCCGGTCGGACAGCCGTGGATGAGTAAGGCCGACTGGGGTCGCTCCTGGAAGCCGTGGCTGCGCGGGACGGCGCTCGGATTCCCGTTCGGCGCGCTGCCGGCCGGCGGCGCCGAGGTCCCGACGTTCCTCTCGTACGCCGCGGAGAAGAAGCTGACCAAGCACCCGGAGGAGTTCGGCAAGGGGGCCATCGAGGGCGTCGCGGGGCCGGAGGCCGCCAACAACGCGTCCGCCGCTGGCACGCTCCTCCCGCTCCTCACCCTCGGGCTGCCCACCACCGCGACGGCCGCGATCATCCTGGTCGCGATCACGAGCTTCGGCATCCAGCCCGGGCCGCTGCTGCTGGAGAACGAGCCCGACCTGGTCTGGGCCCTGCTCGCCAGCCTCGTCGTCGCCAACCTCCTGCTGCTGGTCATCAACCTGCCGATGGCGCCGCTGTGGGCGAAGGTCCTGCAGATCCCCCGGCCCTACCTCTACGCGGGCATCCTGTTCTTCGCCACGCTCGGCGCCTACACGGTCAACTTCCAGGCGTTCGACGTCGCCCTGCTGCTCGTGTTCGGCGCGCTCGGCCTGGCGATGCGACGGTTCGGCCTGCCGGTGCTGCCCCTCATCGTGGCCGTCATCCTCGGCCCGAAGCTGGAGTACCAGCTCACGCAGGCGCTCGCGCTCTCGCAGGGCGAGGTGAGCACCCTGTGGGGCGAGCCGATCGCGGTCGTGGTCTACGTCGTGATGGCGCTGCTGCTGGTGGCGATCGTCGTCAACGCGCTGCGCCGGCCCCCTGCCGCATCCGAAGGCACCACCAAGGACACCGAGGAGCTGGTCAACCGATGAGCGTCATCGCCGCCTACACACCCGACAAGTACGGACGGGCCGCGCTCGACCACGCGGCTGACGCCGCCCGCACCGCGGGCACCCGCCTGGTCATCGTCAACGCCACCCGCGGCGACAGCTACGTCGACACGAGGTTCGCGGGTGACGACGAGGTCACAGCGGTTGCCGAACGGCTGACCGGCGAGGGCCTCGACGTCGCGGTGCGGCACGACGTGGTGCCCGACATCGCCGACGCGGTGCTCGCCGCGGCCGAGGAGGAGCAGGCCACGCTGATCGTCGTCGGTGTGCGGCACCGCACCCCGGTCGGGAAGCTTCTCCTCGGGAGCGTCGCGCAGCGGGTGATCCTCGACGCGCCGTGCCCGGTGCTGGCGGTCAAGCCGGACCAGTGACCTCGTCGCCTCAGCCCGCGACGGCGTGGACCAGGGTCTCCTGCAGGTAGCCGAGCCACTCGTAGATGTGGTGGGCCTGACCGCGGGGATCGTCGTCGGGCAGCGAGTACCAGTAGTCCTCGTCACCCTCCTCGACCTCGAGGCGGGTGCCGAGCGCGAGCCGGAGGTCGGTGAGGGCGCGCATCCAGATCTCGGCGGTCGGCAGGTCGAGCTCGATGTCGATGGTCAGGTCCTCGGACCCCGGCTGGGCCGGCAGGCCGGCCTCGTCGAGGGTGTCGATGATCGTCCCGGCGGCCTTGGCCTTCCCGTCCCTGAGCGAGCTCTCGGTGTAGCGACGGAACTCGGCGGCAGCCTCACCGTCCTCGCGGTAGGCGTTGGGGAACAGCCGGGCGAGCACCGGGTCGTCGGGCTCGGTGGTCGGCCCGGAGAACTCGCCGCCGGTGAACATCGCCTCCAGCGGGTCGGCGGTCTCGCTCGGCACCGCCGCCTCGTTGCGCAACAGCTCGACCAGCTGGGCGGCGAGCGATCGCAGCAGGTCGGCCTCGAACCCGGAGAGGGTCGCGATGATGCGCTTGCTCCGGCGGTGCCGGACGAATCCCGCCATCTCCGCGCCCGTCACTCGCTCTTCGAGAGCGTGGCCCACAGGCCGTACTCGTGCATCGCCTGGACGTCGCGCTCCATCTCCTCGCGGGTCCCGCTGCTCACGGCCGACTTGCCGTCCTGGTGCACCTCGAGCATCAGCTTCTCCGCCTTCTTCTTCGAGTAGCCGAAGTACTTCTGGAAGACGTAGCTGACGTAGGACATCAGGTTGACCGGGTCGTTCCAGACCACGGTCACCCAGGGCGTGTCGGTGAGCGTGATTTCGTCCGGGGTCAGGTCCTCTTCGACTCCCGGATCCACCTCGACAGGGCTCGCGGTCGTCACATCGCCCATGGTGGCACAGGCGTCATCGTGTCGAGGATGCGGTGGCATCGGGGGCCCCGCAGATCGACCGACCCCCCAATAAACGTTTGACAGTACGCCGTCGGCGTGGTCCACTTCTTTCCAACAGACTCCCCAACGAGCCTTTGGTAGTGGTCATGGCCGATGCACAGATCTCCTCGCTCCGCGCGACCGCGCACCCGTTGCGCCTGCAGATGCTGTCGCTGCTCACGAGCACCGCGATGAGCGCCGCGGAGGTCGCGCGCGAGCTGGGCATCACCCACGCGAACGCGTCGTACCACCTGCGCCAGCTCCACGACGCCGACCTGGTCGTGGTCGAGGGCGAGGAGCGGATCCGGGGCGGGATGGCGAAGCGCTACCGGCACCTGGTCGACCGGGCTGAGTCGAAGTTGACCGACGAGGACATCGCGGGTCAGGTGCAGGCGATGTGCGCCGAGCTGCTCCGCCGCTTCCCGCTCCGCCAGAAGGGGAAGGGCACGTTCACCGACGCCGAGGTCTGGGTCACGCCGGAGGTCTGGGAGCGTGCGGTGGATCTCCTGGTCGAGGCGTCCCTGCTGGTGCACCACGAGGCGAAGCGTCCACGCACCGCCGGCACCGTCCCGGTCAACCTGACGGTCGCCGGTTTCCGAATGGAGAAACGATGAGAGGCCCGGCACTCGCGCCGCTGCGGGACCGGCGGTTCCGCTGGTACTTCGCATCCCGGGCCGTCGACCTGCTGGGCGACATCATGGGGGGCGTCGCGCTGGTCTTCGCCGTGCTCGAGGTCAGCGACTCCCCCAGTGCGGTGGGCATCGTGCTCGCCGCCCACAGCATCCCGATGGTCGCGTTCCTGCTGGTCGGCGGCGTGCTCGCCGACCGGTTCGGCCGGACCCTGATCATCCAGCTCAGCAACGTCACGGCCGGTTTCACCGCCCTGGCGATCGCCGCGCTCGTGCTGAGCGGCACTGCGGAGATCTGGCAGCTCGCCGCGCTGACCGCGGTCAACGGCGTCGCCGCTGCGGCGAACCAGCCGGCGCTCGCCGGGTTGCTCCCCCAGCTCGCACCCAAGGGTGCGCTACAGCAGGCCAATGCGCTCAACGGCCTGCTCCGCAACGGCTCGCTCGTCGTCGCGCCCGCCGCCGCCGGTGCCCTGGTCGTCGGCGTGGGAGCGGGATGGGCGATCGCGATCAACGGCGCGACCTACCTGCTCTCCGCCGCGTTGCTGCTGCCCATCAAGCTGCCCGCGCCACCTCCCCGCGACGACGGCGACAGCATCATCAAGGACCTGCGCACGGGATGGGGGTTCTTCCGCCGTACGACGTGGCTGTGGATCATCGTGCTCGCCTTCGGCGTGCTCAACGCGCTCTCCAGCGGTGGTTTCAGCACCCTGGGCCCGGCCCACGCCAAGAGCTCCGAGATCGGCGTCCACGGGTGGGCGCTGATCCTGTCCGCCGGCGCCGCCGGCCTCGTGGTGACGTCGATCATCTTCCTGCGGGTGCCGCTCCACCGACCTCTGCTGTGGGGCATGCTCGGTTGCGCCGTCTACTCCCTGCAGATGATCGCGCTCGGCACCACGACCGAGCTCTGGGTGCTCCTCCTCGCGGCGTTCGTCGGCGGTGCCGGCATCGAGATCTTCGGTCTCGGCTGGGAGCTCGCGATGCAGGAGCACGTGCCGCCCGACATGCTGTCGCGCGTCTACTCCTACGACATGCTCGGCTCGTTCATCGCCATCCCCATCGGCCAGCTGGCGTTCGGTCCGCTCGGCGCCGCGTTCGGGCTGCAAAACATGATCCTGGCGGCCGGCATCGCCTACGGCGTGATCTCGCTGCTGACCCTGGCGTCGCGGTCCGTGCGCACGATGAGCAGAGCCCCGGTCAGCCCGACGGAGAGCACCACTTCTTCGCCAGTGTCGTGACGACGTTGAAGTTGCGGTTGGTGGCGACAACACCGAGTGCCTTCTCCACGCCCCACGGGTCGACGCTGCCCGGTTGGTAGCCGGACCCGAAGAGAAGGTGGACGGCCCGGCCGCGCACCACGACCTGGTCGGCCGCTCCCTCCTTGGCGAGCAGTGCGTCGACGCGGTCCTTCGCCGGCTCGTCCTTGAGCAGGTAGAGGTAGTGGCGCTCCAGGTCCGGCCGGGTCAGCTCCTCCGCGTCGGCAGCGATCTCCGCCAGCTCCGCAGGGGTGAACACCAGGGTCGGTACGGCGAAACCGGTCTGCGCCGCGTAGGCCTTCTCGAGCGAGGCCTCTACCTTGGCTCGCGACCGCAGCCCGCTGGTCAACCGCACGTTGCCGGTGTTGATGTAGGTCTCGACGTCCGAGCAGCCCGCCGCTCCGGTCGCCGTCACGATGTCGGCCTTCGGGAACTTCCGCGTCGGCCCGAGGTTGATCGCGCGCAGGAACGCGACGTAGGTCGGCATGGCGGCCAGTGTGTCAGTGGCCGCGGACAGCGGTCCGCTCAGCCGAGGATCATGCAGGAGGACGAGGCGTAGGCCACGAGCCGGTCGCGCCCGTCGTACAGCTTCGCCTCGGCGAGGGCAGTGCGCCGGCCACGCTGCAGCACCGTACCGACCGCGCGCAAGCGACCGGAGTCGACGGTGACCGGCTTCAGGAACTTCACCGTGAGGTCCAGCGACGTGTAGGCCTCCCCGACACCGAGGGTCGAGTGCACGGCACAGCCGCACGCCGAGTCGAGGAGCGTCGCGAAGACACCGCCGTGGACGCTGCCGATCGGGTTGTAGTGCCGAAGCTCCGGGTCGAGCTCGAAGATCGCGCGTCCCCGCTCGGGCACCTCGAACCCGACGAAGCCGAGGGTCTCCGCGATCGGTGCCACCGGCAGCTCGCCCCGCAGCATGGCCTGCAGCTGCTCGAGGCCGTCGAGGGTGGCGGGATCCGCCTGGGTCTGGATCGCGGACTCAGTCATGAGGCCCATGACACCAGCCGAACGCTGGGTCTGTCAATGAGACTTAGATCGCCCTATGCTGGGGATGTGCCGACGACAACCTCCAGCCCGCCCGCCCTCGAGTGGTCGGTCGACAATTGCACCCTCGGCCGCGCGATGGCGATCCTCGGCGAGCGCTGGACGGTCGTCGTCCTGCGCGAGGTCTTCCTCGGCGTACGGCGCTTCGACGACATCCGGCGGCACGCCGGGATGCCCCGCCAGGTGCTAACCAACCGGCTGGCCACCCTCGTCAACCAGGGACTGCTGCACAGGGTCCCCTACCGTGACGAAGGGTCCCGCACCCGCCACGAGTACCGCCTCACCGACAAGGGCATCGAGCTGCAGCCCATCCTGCTGGCGATCAGCCAGTGGGGCGACCGCCACCTCGCCGACCCTCAGGGCCCGCCGACCGCGTTCGCGCACCGCGACTGCGAGGAACCGGTGCATGTGGAGATCCGCTGCGCGGCCGGCCACCGGCTCGACGACCCGAGCGAGGTGGCGACACGGCCGGGCCCGGGCGTGAGGCCCTTCACCGAGCCTCAGGCGCGGGAACGGGCCAGGAGGTAGACAAAGTACGGCGCCCCGATGATCGCCACCACCAGGCCGGCGGGCACCTGGGCGGGCGCGATGACGGTCCGGCCGACCAGGTCCGCGGCACCCAGCAGCACCGCTCCGACGAGCACGGCGACAGGCACCGACCGGGAGTGCCGGCCACCCACCAGCGCGCGTGCCATGTGCGGCGCCACCAGGCCGACGAACCCGACCACGCCGACCGCGGCGACGCTGGTCGCGGCCAGCAGCGCTGCGACGAGGAGCACCAGCAGCCGCACCCGCTCGAGGCCGACACCGACCAGGCGCGGCGTGTCCTCGTCGAGCGCGAGCAGGTCGAGCTCGCGTCGTACGACCCACGCGAGCGGGAGCGCCACGGCGAGCACGACCGCGACAGGGACGACCTGGTCGAACGTGCGGCCGTACGTCGTCCCGGACAGCCAGGTGTAGATGCGCGGCGTGTCCCACGGGTTGGAGCGCACCAGGAGGAATGTCGTCAGGGCGACGGCGCCGTACCAGGTTCCGATGCCGATCAGCAGCAGGCGGTCGGCGTCGAGGCCGTGCCGCCACGCCAGCCCGTAGACGAGCACGAACGAGACCAGCGCCCCGACCACGGCGCCGACGAGCACCGCGTTGTTCGACGGCGCCGCTGTCACGCTGCCGGTCACGACGACGACCGCGCCGACGCCGGCACCACCGGTGATGCCGAGGATGCCCGGCTCGGCGAGCGGGTTGCGGCAGGTCGACTGCACGAGCGACCCGGCCAGGGCCAGGGCGGCACCGCCGAGCACCGCGGCCGCGACCCGCGGTGCGCGCTCGTCGAGGGCGAACCGGACCAACGGCGGGCCATCGCCGTCGAGCCAGAGGGCGATGTCGCCGGTGCGGAGCCAGGTGTCACCGCCGAGCAGCCCGAGGAGGGTCACCGCGAGCGCGGCGCACGCAACGAGCACGAGCACGACGACGAACCGCGGCCGGCTGCGCACACCGACCCGCGCCGCGGGTGGCTGCTTGGCCGGACCCGAGTCACGACTGCGCCGGGCAAGGACGATCATCACCAGTGCGCCGGCGATCGTGGTGGTGATGCCGGTGGGGATCGAGATCGCCTCGTCCGCGCCGAGGAACGCCCGCAGCAGCGCGTCCGCGAGCACGACGACGAACGCGCCCATCAGGCCCGCCGCCGGGATCAGGACGACGTGGCGGTTGAGCGCCGGGATAACGCCGCCGACGAGCCGCACGATCACCGGGGCGAACAGGCCGACGAACCCGATCGGACCGGCGAGGGTGACACTGGCGGCGGTCAGCAGCACCGCCAGGACGGTCCCGAGGGCGCGGGTGCTCCGGACGGGTACGCCGAGCGCAGCGGCGCCGTCGTCGCCCAGCCCGAGCAGGTCGAGCCGGCGGGCCAGCAGGAGGGCGGACCCCGTGGCGAGGAGCACGACGGGCGCGGCCTGCTGGAACGCGTCGAGCCCGAGCTGGCTGAGCGAGCCGCTCCCCCAGGCGAAGAGGCTCGTGGTCTCCTCGTCGAAGAGGATGAGCAGGGTGGAGGTTCCCGCCTGCAGCGCCAGCGCCACCGCGGAGCCGGCCAGCACCAGCCGGGTCGTCGACGTGCCGGCACCGCCCGCGAGGCCGAGCACCACCGCCGCAGCGGTGATCCCGCCGACGAAGGCAGTCAGGCCGGACGCCCACAGCGGCACCGACAGGCCGAAGGCGGCCACCACGGTGACGGCCAGGTAAGCACCACCGGTGACGGCGAGGGTGTCGGGCGACGCCAGCGCGTTGCGCGCCAACGACTGGAGGAGGGCACCCGCCACGCCCAGGGCGAAGCCGACCGCGATACCTGCCGCCAGCCGCGGGACGCGGGAGCCGAGCAGGATGTCGCCCGACTCGGTCGTGCCCTGCCCGGTCGCCCAGCGGAGCAGGTCGCCCGCCCCGACCGCGGAGGTGCCCTGGGTCAGGTGCCAGCCGGAGACCAGGACGAGGAAGGTGGCGAGCACGACCAGGGCACTGGTCCCCTTGAGGACGCCGACGCGTCCCAGCCCCGGTCGCTCGGCCGCAGGAGACCGTGCCACCCGGCTCTCCGGCAGCTGCTGCTCGACCACCATTCCTCGTCCCGTCTACCGCAGGGCCCGTTACTGCGTCAGCAGGTCGACGTACGCGTCGATCACCTGCTGGGCGGAGTGCGGGCCGCCGAAGGTCCAGATGCCCTCGGGGAACGCGTAGGACCGGCCGTCCTCGACCGCCGGGATCTGGTTCCAGACCCGGTTCTTGGCCAGCTCGGCGTTGATGTCACCCGCCGGGTCGGTCGTGCCGGTGTAGAAGAAGGTGGCGTCGCCGACCTCGCTCATGCCCTCGATGTCGGTCTGGCCGAGCCCGTACGCCGGGTCGACCTCGCCCTCCCAGGCGTTGGTCAGCCCGAGCTCCTCGCCGAGCTCACCCATCAGCGACCCCTGGCCGAAGGGACGGATCGCGACGTTGCCGCCCTGGATCCAGCCGTCGAAGTAGACGAACGAGTCGGTGGGCACGTCCGCGTCGGCCAGCTCCTCCTTCGCCTCCTCGAGCGAGGCGTTGAAGTCGTCGACCACGACGTCGGCGCGCTCCTCACGGCCGGTCGCCGCGGCAATCAGCTCGAAGGTGTCGAGCATGTTCTGGACCGGGTCCGCCGCGTCCGCGCCCTTGGTGGCGAGCACCGGGACGTCGTACTGCTCCAGCTGCTTGATGATCTCGTCCTCGGCCGTGTAGGCCTCGACGATCACCAGGTCGGGGTTCGTCCCGAAGAGGGTCTCGAGGTTGGGCTCGCCGCGGGTGCCCACATCGGTGACGCCCGCGGGCAGCTCCTCGGCGGTGTCCCAGGTCGCATAGCCCTCGGCATCGGCCACCGCGACCGGGGTGAGGCACAGCGTCAGCAGGTCCTCGGTCTGCTGCCACTCGAGCACAGCGACCCGCTCGGCGGGCTTGTCGAGCTCGACCGTGCGGCCGTAGGAGTCGGTGATGCTCACCGGACCGTCCGCGGTCTCGGTGGTGTCGTCCGCGCAGTCCGCCGAGTCGTTCGCCTCCGGCGCCTCGGCGTTGCCGCCCTCGGAGTCGGTGGTGCCACAGGCGACCATCAGCAGCGCGAGCGGCGCCGTCAGGGCGGCCGCGATCGATCGTGTCTTCATCGGTTCCTCACTGTTGGGTGCGGGCGCCCTGACCTGTCGGTCAGCGGCGCCGCTGGTGGTGGCTGCTCTGGGCCTCGACCCGCACGGCGCCCGTCTCGGGGTCGACCAGGCAGCGGATGGGCAGGCCGTAGACCTCGGAGAGGTGCGCAGGCGTCAGTACCTCGACGGGCGTGCCGGCGGCGCGGACCTTGCCCCGGTCCAGCAGCACGACCTGGTCCGCCACGGCGGCAGCATGGTTCAGGTCATGGAGGACGACGCCGAGCGCCGTCCCGTGGTGGTCCGCGAGGTCGCGGACCAGATCGAGGGTCTCCACCTGGTAGCGGAGGTCGAGATGGTTGGTCGGCTCGTCGAGCAGGAGCACGTCGGTGTCCTGGGCGAGGCAGGTCGCCAGCCAGACGCGCTGCAGCTCGCCGCCGGAGAGCTGGTCGACCGAACGGCCCGCCATCGACGTCACGCCGGTCACGCTCATCGCGTGGTCGATCGCCTGCCGGTCGTCGTCGGAAAGTCCGGCGAACCGACGCCGGTGCGGGTGCCGGCCGAAGGCGACGACGTCGCGCACGGACAGGCCGGACGGATGCGGCCGCGACTGCGAGAGCAGGGTGACCCGGCGCGCGAACTCCTTCGCGCTCAGCGGCGAGGCGTCGACCTCGCCGACCGTCACCCGGCCGCCCGCGACCGGCTGCAGCCGGGCCAGCGACCGGAGCACGGTCGACTTGCCGCTGCCGTTCGGACCGATCAGCGCCGTCACCGCGCCGGCCTGGAGCCGGACCGAGACGCCGTGCACGACCGTGGTGCGCTGGTAGCCCAGCACGAGCTCGTGCCCCGCCAGGGCACCGATGTCCGTCGTCGCAGTCGTCACAGCGAGTGAGCCTAACCTAAGTTAGGTAAGCCTTGCCTGTGGGGTGGATCACTCACTCGCCCACTCAGGACGCGGCCGGCAGCGCGGCGGGAGGCGGTGCCGGCCGTCGCCGCCAGTGAGCCGACGACGGCTGGCCAAAACCGGCGGCGCCGTAGACGCGCTCGGCCCTAGGAGGTCCGCCGCATCGCCCACTCCCTGATCCGGTCGATCCGGGCGCGCAGCTGCTCGGCGTTGGCGATCGCGGCGGCCGGCCCTCCGCACTCCTTGCGGAGGGCGGCATGGGTGATCGCGTGCGGCTGGCCGGTGCGGTGGTTCCAGGCGGAGACCAGCCCGTTGAGCTCCCTGCGCATGAGGGCGAGCTGCTCATGGGTCGCCACCCGCTCGACGCTGTCAGGGGCCACCGCCGGTTTCCGGGTCTTCGCCCGGTCGGACTGGCGCTGCCGCAGCAGGTCCTTCATCTGGTCGGGCTCGAGGAGACCCGGGATGCCGAGGAAGTCCATCTCCTCGTCCGAGCCGACGTGCACCTCGCCCTCGTGGCCGAACGCCGCTCCGTCGTACAACGCGTGGTCGAAGCGGGCGTGCGACCCGAGCGCCTCGAACGGCAGCGCCTGCTCCTCGGCGGACGCCGACTCCCCCGCCTGAGCCCTGGCGAGCAGGTCGTCCTCGGCGGCGAAGATGTCGTCGTCGCTGGCGACCTTCCGGCCGAGCACGTGGTCGCGCTCGACCTCGAGCTCGGAGGCGAACTCGAGCAGCCGGGGCACCGAGGGCAGGAACACCGAGGCGATCTCGCCGCGGTTGCGAGCCCGGACGAAGCGGCCGACGGCCTGGGCGAAGAACAGCGGCGTCGACGTGGTCGTCGCGTAGACGCCCACCGCCAGCCGGGGCACGTCGACCCCCTCCGACACCATGCGTACGGCGACCATCCAGCGACTGTCGTTCGCGCCGAACTCCGCGATCCGCTTGGACGCAGCCTTCTCGTCCGACAGCACGATGGTGGCGGATGCGCCCGTGATCGCCTTCAGCAGCTTCGCGTAGGCCCGGGCCGAGTCCTGGTCGGTGGCGATCACGAGGCCGCCGGCGTCGGGCACGTGCCGGCGTACCTCGGAGAGCCGTTTGTCGGCGGCCTGGAGGACCGCCGGCATCCATGAGCCTTCGGGGTCCAGCGCGGTCCGCAGCGCGTGGGCCGTCATGTCTTTGGTCAGCGGTTCGCCCAGGGTGGCCGCGACCTCGTCGCCGGCGCGGGTGCGCCACTGCATCTCGCCCGAGTAGGCCAGGAACAGCACCGGCCGAACCACGTGGTCGGCCAGCGCCTGCGCATAGCCGTAGGTGTAGTCGGGGACAGATACGAGGACGCCGGCTCCCTTGTCAGCGGCGGGCGCGTAGGTGACGAACGGGATCGGGTTGACGTCGGAGCGGAACGGCGTGCCGGTGAGTGCCAGCCGACGGGTCGCGGGCTCGAACGCCTCCCGCACGCCCTCGCCCCAGCTCAGCGCGTCGCCGGCGTGGTGGATCTCGTCGAGGATCACCAGGGTCCGGAACCGCTCGGTCCGGATCCGCAGCGCGAGCGGGTTGACGCCCACGCCGGCGTACGTGACGGCGACGCCGACGTAGTCGCTGCTGATCTTGCCCTTGCCGGCCGAGTACGTCGGATCGATCGGGAGCCCCGCCTTGGCCGCGGCCTCCGCCCACTGCAGCTTCAGGTGCTCGGTGGGCGCGACGATGATCAGCCGGTCGACCTGGCGCCGCCCGAGCAGCTCGGCGGCGACGGAGAGCGCGAAGGTCGTCTTGCCGGCGCCGGGCGTCGCGACGGCCAGGAAGTCGCGCGGGGACCGTTCGAGGTAGTCACCCAGCGCCGCCTCCTGCCACGCGCGGAGCGAGGGCGCCGTGCCCCAAGCCGCTCGCTCCGGCCAGGCCGGAGGGAGAGCGTTGCGTGGGGCGACTGGCGACTGAGGGTCGCCGCCCGTCACTCGTCGGAGCCTGGGTCGGACGGGCCGTCCTTGAGGCCTTCCCAGATGTCCTTGCACTCCGGGCAGACCGGGAACTTCTCCGGGGCCCGGCTCGGCACCCAGACCTTGCCGCAGAGGGCACGCACCGGCGTGCCCATCACCATCGCCTCGGTGAGCTTGTCCTTCTCGACGTAGTGCGAGAAGCGCTCGTGGTCACCCTCGTCGGTCGGGACGGTACGGCGGTCCTCGCGGACGTCCGTTTCTGTCGAGAAGCCGATCTGAGTCACGGATCCACTCTAGTTCAGGGGTCAGTTCAAATCAGGGTCGGCCGGGCGGGTGGCGTGGAACGCCAGGTCGCCCGGCTGACGGCGCATGACGTCGCGCCACAGATCCCGGGTGTCGAGCCGGAAGACGTCCTCGGGTCGGCCGGGTACGACGTACCAGCTGCCCTCCGCGATCTCCTCCTCGAGCTGTCCGGCGCCCCAGCCGGCATAGCCCGCGAAGATCCGCAGCCGCTCCACGGTGCCGGTGACGAGCTCGGTCGGCGTGTCCAGGTCGAGCAGCCCCAACCGCTCCGTGACCGACCGGAAGCCGACGGCGTCCTCCCCGCCGGGGCTGGCCAGCGCGACGGCCAGGGCGCCGTCGGTCGACACCGGGCCGCCCTGGAAGAGCACCTCCGGCTCCTCGACGACGTCACCCCAGTCCGCGAGGACCTCGGAGACGGGCAGCGCGCTCGGGCGGTTGAGCACCACGCCGAGGGCACCTTCGTCGTTGACGTCGAGCAGCAGCACGACGGCGTCGACGAAGTTCGGGTCGAGCAGGGCCGGGCTGGCCAGGAGCAGCATCCCGGCTTCGAGGCCGCCGACCGTGTTGTTCACGTGTTCCATCATTCCCGATCCGCGCGTCCTGATGCTCCCGGAAATGGGCAACAGCCCCGGGGACGACGAGGGAGGGAGGGAGGTGTCGGTCCCGGGGCTGTTGCTGGGGTCCCGGCCGAGCCGGGTTGCTCTGGGGTGGATCAGGCGGCGATGGCGGCGCGCAGTCGTTCCATGAACGGGCGGCGCGGCTCCTCGTCGACGACGTCGACCGCGGGGACGCGGGCCCGGGTGTTCCGGGCGACCTTCTCGATCTCGGCGCCGACGGCGTGGCCCTCCTCGCGCGTCACGCTGGCACGGCCGGCCATCGCAGCGAGGAAGTGGTGCTCCTTCGCGGTCATCCGGACGACGGCCTGCGCCATCGCGTCGTCGACCGGGTGCGAGCGGTAGTGGTCGACGATCATGCGGACACCGGGCAGCTCCTCCGCAGTGCGGGCCCATCCGGCCACCACGGCGGCGCGGAGGTCCATCGGCTGCACGGAGAGCTCGCTCTCGATGTGGCCTGCCAGGCGGGTGTGCCACTTGATCTGCAGGGCACCGAGGAGGTCCAGCTCGTCTCTGAAGTGCTCGGCGACGCCGGGGACGTCCATCGGGAGGATTCCGTCCCGACGGACCGCCGACTCGGCGATAACGGCGCGAAGGGTCTCGCCGCGGTTGTGAAAGGCCTTCCAGGTCATGGTCAGCTCCTTACTGGTGTGAACGGCAGCCAGTCCCCATGAGAGAGCCAGACGACATACCGTTGGTACGTACTGACAGTATGCGTCCGAATCCGGGTACGCCAAAGACCGGCGCGCGTGATCCCAAACACGGTGTGACCTGCGGTTTCGCTGTTTCGCCGCGCGGTGTGGCGGGCGCCACGGACGCACGTCACAGCCGCGACAGTCAGACGTGACGTACGACATATGCTGGCGCGGTGACCAAGGCTTCAGTCTCGAGACTGGTCCCCAAGGTGCCGAAGGTGCCGAACGTCCCGGGGGCCACGCGCAGGGCGGCGTACTCCGCCTCGACCAAGCGCGCGCTGATCGACGTGGCTGAGGTGCTTTTCACCGAGCACGGCTATGCCGCCGCCTCGCTCGACGCCATCGTCGCCGGAGCCCGGGTGACGAAGGGTGCCCTCTACCACCACTTCTCGGGCAAGCAAGCGCTCTTCGAGGCGGTCTTCGAACGGGTCGAGAACGACGCCGCGAAGCGGATCCAGAAGGCGTTGAAGGGTCAGAAGGACCCGTGGGTGAAGGCGCTGGAGGGACTCCGCGCCTTCCTCGAGGTGGTGCAGGAGCCCGGCTACCGGCGGATCGTCATCCAGGAAGGTCCCGCCGTGCTCGGCTACGAGCGGTTCCGCGAGCAGGAGGAGCGCTCGACCTTCGCCAACGTGCTCGACATCGTCCGTTCGGTGCTCGAGGCCGGGAAGTGGGATCTCGACGAGCCGATGCTGCAGACCTACGCCCGGATCTTCTTCGGCGCGATGTCGTCGGCCGGCGAGTCCGTCGCCACCGCCGCCGACCCCGAGGAGGCCGCCGAGCGCGTGGAGGGCGCGATCGCCTTCCTGCTCGCCGGCGTGCAGATGATGGTCGAGGCAGGCGTCGACATGCCCACCACCCTCACGCCGGCCCCCGGCTCCATCGCCGGGGACTGACGTCACGACCCGCTGGTCGAGGAGGCCGTCACGGCCTACTTCCCGTAGGTGAGTGAGCCGCCCTTGGCATCGATCGGGACCAGCTCGATCCACACCCGGCCGGCGGGCACCTTCAGCTTGCCGTCCTTGGTCTCGAGCGACAGGGCCGAGCTGAGCTCGTCCTTCGACCAGGTGCCCTCGACGACCTTGCCGGCGTGGAAGAGGAACGCGTTGCCCGAGCCCTCGAAGATCGTCTCCGGCACCGGGTTGCCCGCTGGATCCGTGTAGCCGGCGTCACCGACGTCGACGCGGAGCACGAGCACGCTGTCCGCGGGGAACTCGTCACCGTCGGCGGCGTACGAGTTCTGGTTGACGTAGCTGCCGTTCTCGAACGTCCAGTTGGTGGCGTGCGACCCGAAGTCGGCCGTCAGGGTGTTGGCAGGCTTGCCGGCGGGGAGGTCGCCCTCGGTGCCCCACGGCAGGTAGTCGGCCGGCGTGGCGTCCTTGCCGTCCTCGGCCGCCTTGGCGACCTTGCCCATGTCGGTGAAGAGGTTGTACGGCGCGCTCCGGCTGCTCTCGCGGTAGAAGCCCGGGCTGCCCTCGTTGAAGATCCGGATGCCGGCGTCGACGATCCGCTCGACCGTCTGCGCCGCGCCGCCGCTGGTGACCATCGCGCCGTCGACCGGCGCGACGATGCCGATGTCACTGGCGCGCATGGACCGGACCGGGCCGACGTCGCCGGGGATGTCGGAGTAGTACATCGCCGCGAGCCGGGTGATGCCTCCCTCGACCAGCTCCTCGACGACGAGGTCGGCGTGCGAGAGCCCCAGCTGGGGCGCGCTCGCCTCGGTGTTGTCCAGCTTGAGGACGAGGACGGGGTGGTCCTGCTCCGCCGAGCCGCCGCCGTTGACCGGGAGTCCGGTCAGCGGCCAGGTGGCGGGGTCGGCCTTCTTGCTGGCGGACGACTTCGGCTCGTCGCCGCCGCTGTCCCCCTCGCCGTCGTCGCCGCCGCAGGCGGCGAGCCCGAGGCTGAGGGCGGTCAGGAGGGCGGTGATGCGGATGAGCTGGCGCGCGTCACGCACGACGTACTCCGATCGTCGTTGTGGTTGTCTTCTGAACTTGCAGTGAAATGGTCGACTTTGCGACCGTCCCCCAGTGTGCGCCTTGCTGACCAGCCGCGGTGGCCGGCCGCCCGGCGTGTCATTGATCAGGTGCCGAGGCTGATGCCGCCGTCGACGTACAGCGTCTGACCGGTGATGTACGACGCCTCGTCGCTGGCGAGAAAGCACACGGCAGCGGCGATGTCCTCCGGGAAGCCGACGCGGCGGACCGGGTTGGCCTCCGCGTTGAGCCGGCGGAATTCGTCGACGTCGAGCTTGAGCCGGGCGGCGGTCGCGTCGGTCATCTCCGTCGCGATGAAGCCCGGTGCGACCGCGTTGGTGTTGATGCCGAACGGGCCGAGCTCGATGCCGAGCGTGCGGGTGAGGCCCTGCACGCCCATCTTGGCGGCCGAGTAGTTGGCCTGCCCGCGGTTGCCGAGCGCGGAGATGCTCGAGATGTTCACGATCTTGCCGTACTTCTGCTCGACGAAGTGCTTCTGAGCGGCCTTGGACATCAGGAACGCGCCCTTGAGGTGCACGCCCATGACCAGGTCCCAGTCGTCCTCTGTCATCTTGAAGAGCAGGTTGTCGCGGGTGATGCCGGCGTTGTTCACGAGGATGTGGATCCCACCCAGCTCGGAGACGACCCGCTCGATCGCGGCGTCGACCGAGGCAGCGTCGGAGACGTCGGCGCCGACGCCGATCGCCTTGGCGCCGTCGGCCACGGACAGCTTGGCGGCCGCCTCGCTCGCTGCGCCTCCGTCCAGGTCGACGATCGCGACCGAAGCGCCTTCTTCGGCGAACCGGGTGGCAGTGCCGAACCCGATCCCCCGCGCTGCTCCGGTGATGACGGCGACCCGCCCGTCGAAACGACCCATGGCTGTTCCTCGCTGTTCGTCTTCTCGCGTTGGCGACTCGACACCTTACGGCCCGGCCGGTTCACCCGGCCGCGAGGGTCCGGCGGAGCCGGTCGGCGTACGACGCGGCCTCGTCGGCGGCGTACTTGGTGCGCGGCCAGAAGAAGCCTCGGAGACCGTCGCCCTTGGTCCGGGGTACGACGTGGCAGTGCAGGTGCGGCACGGACTGGCTGACCACATTGTTCATCGCAACGAAGCTGCCCTGCGCACCGAGCCCGTCGACCATGGCCGTCGCCAGCCGCTGGAGGGCGGCCAGGAAGCCGTCGCGGAGGCCGGTCGGCAGATCCGGCAGCGTCACCACGTGCACCCGAGGCACGAGCAGCACGTGGCCCTTGAACACCGGACGCCGGTCGAGGAACGCCATCAGCTCCGGCTCGTCCATCACGACGTCGGCCGGGGTGTCCCCCGCGACGATCTCGCAGAAGACACACCCGGCCATGCGTCGCACCTTAGAGCAGGGGTCACCCCACCCAGACGTCGCGCGCTGCGACCCCGAGGTCGGGGTGGTCGGTGAACAACGCGTCCACCCCGGCATCGAGGAACGCCGTGATCTCGGCGGCCAGGTCGCCGTACGCGTTCGGGTCCGTGCCGATGCGGAAGTTCGTCGCCATGAACTGGTTCTCCGCGCGGAGCGTCCAGATCACGACCGGCAGGCCGGCCTTGTGTGCCAGAGCGACGACGTTGCTCGGCTCGCCGGTCGCGCCGGTGGCAGCGTCGCGCGGCAGGACCCAGTTCTTGTTGGGCGAGAGCCAGTCGGCGTACGTCGCGATCCGCTTGATGCCCTTCTTCGTCAGCATGCTCGCGTAGGTGACGCCCTGCGGCTTGAGGTCGAACGGACCCCCGGCCGCGTCCAGCAGCTGCACCAGGGGCGCGTCGGTCATGCGGTTGAGCTCCTTGAGGTTGGTGACCTCGAAGGACTGGATCGCGACAGCCGAGTCGTCCTCGTCGAGCCCGAAGTCCTCGAGGGTCTCGACCAGCGGCACCTCCATCGAGAGCCCGATGGAGTCGAAGTAGGTCGAGTGCTTGAGCTCGGGCGCGACGCCGATGGTGCGGCCGGTGCGGTCCTCGAGACGGTCGACGAGGCGGAGCACCTGCTTCAGGGTCGGGACCTCGTAGAGGCCGTCGTACGTCGTGTTGCCCGGCCGGACCTGCGGCAGCCGCTCCTTGGCGCGGAGGGTCTTGAGCTCGGCCAGCGTGAAGTCCTCTGTGAACCAACCGGTGACCTGGTTGCCGTCGATGGTCTTGGTCGTCTTGCGGTCGGCGAACTCGGGGTGGTCGGCGACGTCGGTGGTGCCGCTGATCTCGTTCTCGTGGCGCGCGACGAGCACGCCGTCCTTGGTCGAGACCAGGTCGGGCTCGATGTAGTCCGCGCCCTGCTCGACGGCCAACTGGTAGGCAGCGAGGGTGTGCTCGGGCCGGTACCCGGATGCGCCGCGGTGGGCGAAGACCAGCGGCTCGTCGTACTGGGCGACCGTACGGGCCGTGGGAGCGGACCGCGCCCCGAGCTTGTCGACGGGAGCCGCGTCAGCGGTGCTCACGACCGGAGCGAGCGCGAGAGCGGTGAGGGCGGAGGCGACCAGGAGGGCGCGCTTGGGCAGGGGGTGGAACCGAGATGTCATGGGCGCAGCCGACCAGCCCGAGGTGGCGGTCCGCTGAGCGGACGATGAACGGTCATCGGCGAGCGCGACTACGTTGGTGACATGCGAGTCGCGATCGTCGGAGGCCACGGCCAGATAGCCCGTCACCTGCATCCACTTCTCGTGGCGGCGGGTGACCGACCAGTGGCGCTGGTGCGCAGCGAGAGCCACCGCGCCGAGCTCGAGGCCGCGAGCGCCGAAGTCCGGCTGCTCGACATCGAGCGGGAGGACGCCGACGCGTTCGGCCGTGCGTTCGACGGGTGCGAGGCGGTGGTGTTCGCCGCTGGTGGTGGCCCGGACGGCAACAAGGAGCGCAAGCGGACGGTCGATCTCGAAGGGTCGCTGAAGTCCATCGAGGGCGCGGGCCTGGCCGGGATCCGGCGGTTCGTGCAGGTCTCGGCGATCGACGTCGACCGCCCGGTCGCGGACGACACCAGTGACGTGTGGCGCGCGTACGTCGAGGCCAAGCGCGACGCCGATGCCGCGCTGCGGTCATCCGACCTCGACTGGACGATCATCCGGCCGGGCCGGCTCACCGACGAGGCGCCGACCGGCCTGGTGGCCCTCGGGCCCGAGGTCTCGCGGGCATCCATCCCGCGCGCGGACGTCGCGGCGGTCCTGGCCGCCGTGCTCGACCGCTCGGCGACGATCGGCCACCAGTGGAACCTCGTGTCCGGAGAGACCCCGGTCGCCGAGGCGATCAACCGGGCTGCCAGTCGCTAGGAGTGCGCTGAACAATCCGGCCGTCGCGAGCGTCGCATCCGCGGGGTGCTCCGCAAGGCGCGGTCGCGACGGCGCTGTCGGCCCATCTCCGAGCGGCGGCAACGCCGCGGCGCGCCCGCGGGGCGTCGCGCAGCAGGGCGGACTGTTCAGCGGGCTCCTAGGGCGAGTCGAGGCTCTCGACCGAGCCGACCCGGAGCACCTTGACCTCGAGCTCGTCGATGACGAGCTTCTTGATCCGCCCCTCGCCGAGGGCCAGCCGACCGATGGCGACCGCGCCAACGGCGACCGCTCCGATGGCGAGAGCGCCGACGGCAGCGGCACCGATGGCGCTCGCGCCGTACGCCGACGCACCCATCGCGAGACTGCCCCTCAGCCTGGGCACGAGATCGAGGTCGGACTCCATGGGGTGAATATTGGCACGCGTGCGCAGCGGACTTGAGTGGCCGCCGGGGCCTGAACCCGAGCGCCACCGGGCACCGCGGACCGCAAGCCGCCAAGCAGCCGCAAGTCCGCGGGGCGTCAACCGCGGCGCGGCAGCGTGTCGCACCGCGGGCGAAGCCCGCACGGTGCGCCGCCCGCGGGCCGAGCGAAGCGATGGTCCGTGCGGTGGCGCACCGTCTGCGACACGCTCGCGCAATTCAACGTGGAGCTGGCGGGAATCGAACCCGCGTCCTCGAGCGTCGAACCAGGTCTTCTCCGGGTGCAGTCAGTGATGACGTCTTATCGGCCCCGGCGCTCGCACTGACACGTCGCCGACAGGCCTAGTCGGGATTGAGTCCCGGCCGACCCTCCCGACGGAGGTCTGGCCAGCGAGTCTCCTAGTCGACGCCAGGATCAGGGACGGAGACGGATGCCCTGTCTGACGCTTCGATCACCGCTCAGGCGGCGAGAGCGAAGGACTGCTTGTTGTCGGCAGTTATTAGTTTCCAGCGATCGTTTACGAGATGACGCTGGCTCCTCGACCCGCTTCCCCTGGAACTAACGTCCCAAGTCGAAACCGATCAGCCCCTCTTGAGTTGTGAGTCCATCTTACGGATGCAACCGTCAGAACGCGCATTGGATTCCCCGCAGCGGGGCGGTGGTCAGTCGCTCAGGCCCTTCAGACGGCGGCCGAGCTCCTGCTCCTTCTCGCGGTCGAACTCGCGGGAGGCGATCGACTGCCGCTTGTCCCAGGACTTCTTGCCCTTCGCCAGGCCGATCTCGATCTTCGCCTTGCCCTTGACGAAGTAGAGCGAGAGCGGGATGACGGTGTGGCCCTTCTCGCTCACCTTGCGCTCGATCTTCTCGATCTCGGTGCGGTGGAGCAGCAGCTTGCGCTTGCGGCGGGCGGCGTGGTTGGTCCAGGAACCCTGGGAGTACTCGGGGATGTGGACCCCGTGCAGCCAGGCCTCGCCGCCGTCGATGTCGACGAACCCGTCGGTGAGGTTGGCCCGGCCGAGCCGCAGCGACTTCACCTCGGTGCCCTGCAGGACCAGGCCGGCCTCGAAGACGTCCTCGACGTGGTAGTCGTGGCGCGCCTTCCGGTTGGACGCGACGATCTTGCGCGACTCGCCCGCGTCCTTCGGAGCGCCCTTCCCCTGCTTGGCCATCCCACCATTCTCCCAGGAGGCCGCAACCGGGTTACAGGGGTCTCGACAGGCTCGACCACCAAACCGTTGCGCCCGACGCCGGCCCTTGCTGGTCGAGCTCGTCGAGACCTACAGGTAGTTCATGGGGTCGACCGGCTCGCCGTTGCGCAGCACCGTGAAGTGCAGGTGGCAGCCGGTGGACCAGCCGGTGGAGCCGACGTACCCGACGACGTCGCCGCGGCCGACGTGTGCGCCCTCGGAGACCTGGTAGCTGGACAGGTGGTTGTAGACCAGCGTCAGGTTGGCACCGTTGACCGTGCCGACAGAGAGGTAGAGCCGGTTGCCGTAGACCTCGTCGTAGTAGGTGTTGATGACGGTGCCGGACTCCCCCGCCCACAGCTGGGCGCCGCACCCGGCGCCGAAGTCGGTGCCGTCGTGGAGGCCCCAGTAGCCGTAGATCGGGTGCGTCCGCCAACCGAACGGTGAGGTCACCGGCCCGCTGACAGGTGTCTGCAGGAGGCCGTCGGTGGAGCCGCTGTACGTCGGCGCGTCGTTCTGCTGGGCGGCCTGCGCGGCAAGGCGGAGGATCTCGCGCTTGATCCGCGCCTCACGGCTCTTCAGTCGCTGGATCGCCGCCCGGTCCCGCTGCCGGGCCTTGATTGCCGCGCGCCGGGCCTCCCGCGACCGGTCGACCAGCCGGGCGATCTCGGCGCGGGTGTCGCGCGCGTCGCCGAAGAGGCCGCGGATGCTGAGCAGGTTCTGCCGGGCCGCTTCCTTCTGCTCCGCGACGGAGTCGCGGGCGTCGCGGACCTCGTCCTTCCAGTCCGCGAGCGCCGCCTCGGCCGCCTCGTAGGCGGTGAGCGCCTGGTCCTCGCGGCCCAGGATCATCGTGCCGGCGGTGCGGGCGGTGAGGAGCTCCTCGATCGAGCCCGACGACGTGATCGCGTCGAGGACGGCCAGCTCGGCGTCGTCCTGGGTCTCCATCCCGAGCACCGTGGTGCGCAGCAGGTCCCGCTGGTCGGCGACGTCGGCGCGGGCCGCGCGCAGCGAGGCGGCGACCCGGTCGAGCCTGGCCTCGGCGCGCACCAGCGCGCGGGCCAGGCGCTCCCGCTCGGCCCGGGCGTCCCAGAGGTCCCTCCGGACGCGCTGCAACCGGACCCGGGCATCGCCCAGCCGGGTCGTCGCCCGCTCGAGGCGGCGCGTGGAGCGCGAGACGGCGCGGCTGGCCTCCTGGAGGTCGTCGTTCGCCTGGTGGATCTGGTCCTGGACCTGCTCCCTCTGCTCGCGCAGGTCGTCCTCGTCGTCGGCGAACGCCTGGGGGACCGCGAAGCTGCCGATCGCGACGGCGCCCACGACCAGCGCGGCGACGCGCTGACTACGGGACGGACGGAGAGGTGATCGGGCAGGACAGTCGGACGGGGCGCCGGGGAAGGAGCGCACGGATCAACCAATCTTGTTCGGGGAAGTGAACGCCTCGACCGTATCCGCGCGGGATCAGACTTTGATGTATTTGCGGGTCAGCAGGAGTGTCGGGATCAGGGTCAGGGCCGGGCCCAGGATCACGATGCCGGGGACGGGCACGGTGCCGATGAGGGCCTCGACGTAGTCGTCCCACCCGATCCACGGCACGAACTGGATCGCTCCCTCGAGCCCGTCCATGATCGCGAACTTCACGAACGCCGCCAGCGCGCCGGCCGTGAGAGCCACGCCGATGATCGCTGTCACCAGGGACTCGAGGAGGAACGGGAGCGCGATGTAGAGGGTCGACGCGCCGACCAGCCGCATGATGCCGATCTCGCGCCGGCGCGCCATCGCCGCGATCCGGATGGTGTTGGCGACGAGGAGCAACGAGGCGAGCAGCAGCAGCCCGGAGCCGATCCACGAGCCGTACTTGAGGGCATCGATGATCCCGAACACCGGCTCCAGCTGCTCGCGCTGGTCCTTGATGCCGGCCACGCCGTCGAGGCCGGTGACCGCGCTCTTCACGCCCTCCGCCTCTTGCGGGTCCGCGAGCGTCACCCAGTACTGGGGCGGCCAGTCCTCGAGGGTGATGACGGGGTCCTGGCCCTCGAAGAAGTCCTGCAGCTCCGGGATGTCCTGGGCCCTCTCGTAGCCCTCCTCCTGGCTCTGGAACTCGATCGACTCGACCTCGGGACTCGCCTCGAGCGCCCGCTCGACCTCCCGGAGCTGCTGGTCGGTCACGGCGCCGCCACTGCAGTTCGGGCTGTCCGACGGATCGTCGACGACGCAGAGGTTCACCAGGATCTGGAGCTCGTTGCCGAGTGTCTCCGCCGTCTTGTCCGCCTGGCGTTGCAGGAGCATCCCGCATCCGGCGAGCGTGAGTGAGACGAACAGGGTGAGGATCACGGCGATGTGCATCGAGAGGTTCCGACGGAGGCCGGAGCGAAGCTCGGTGAAGACGTAGCGGAGCTGCATGTGGGTGGTGTCTCCTGATGGTGCGGTCGTCGATGGCGGCGCGTACGGCGGTGCTGACCCGGGCTGGCCTGGCTAGTGCTGGAAGCCGTAGCTCCCGGCCGCCTCGTCGCGCACGACCTTGCCCTGCTCGAGCTCGACCACGCGCTTGCGGAACTGATCGACGATGCCGTGGTCGTGGGTCGCCATCACCACGGTCGTGCCGCGCTCGTTGATGTCCTCGAGCAGGCCCATGATCCCGACCGACGTCTGCGGGTCGAGGTTGCCGGTCGGCTCGTCGGCGATGATGATCATCGGCCGGTTGACGAAGGCGCGGGCGATCGCGACCCGCTGCTGCTCGCCGCCGGACAGCTCGTCGGGCATCCGACCTGCCTTGTCCTTGAGACCGACGACCTCGAGCGTCTCCGGCACCACCCGGTTGATCTCGCGGCGCGACTTGCCGATCACCTGGAGGGCGAACGCGACGTTCTCCGCGACGGTCTTGTTGGGGAGCAGCCGGAAGTCCTGGAACACGGTGCCGACCTGGCGGCGCAACCGGGGCACCTTCCACCCGGCCATCCGGTTGATCTCCTTGCCGGCGACGTACACCCGACCGGTGGTCGGGCGGAGCTCACGGAGCACGAGCCGGAGGGCGGTCGACTTCCCCGAACCGGACTGTCCGACGAGGTAGACGAACTCGCCCTTGTCGATGTCGACCGTCACCTGGTCGAGCGCCGGCTTGCCGGGACCGGGGTAGTTCTTGGTGACCTTCTCGAAGCGAATCACTGACCAGACGGTACGCCAGGACGGCAACCAAAGGCACAACGCCGGCCGTCTCGGAGCGTCGGGCGTGACCGAGGGGGGCTCCTCGACCGGCGCCGTCGCGAGCGGCGTTTCCGGCCGATCTGGCAAGGCGGCGGAGTGAAGACGTGCTTGGCAGCCCATCGATCGACGCCAACGCAGCCAGATCGAGCCGGAAAGGTCGCGCAGCAGGCGCGGGTCGAGGAGCCGCACCCTAAAGTGGCCGCGTGCCGGGGCCCCTGCGATGGATGCTGCTCGCCGCCGTGGTGACCGCGCTCCCGGTGGCGGCAGGCGTGGTCCTGCTCGACGAGGACCCGCCCGCGACGTCGTCGGAGGCGCCGCCGTACAGATCGACCGCCCTGGCAGACTACGACACGTCGGCGGTCGCGCTGAGCCGCGCGCCGTTCTGCGACCGGCTGCCGGAGGAGGCGCTGACCGAGGCGCTCGACGGCAGGCCCGGCCCGACCACGGCCTACGCCAACGGGGAGTCCGCGGAGATGGCGCCCGGTCTCGAGGACGTCGCGCACGAGTATGGCTGCCGGATCGAGGGGAGGCGCGGCACCGAGGCCCGAGCCTGGCTGTTCGCGCCGCCCGTGACCCGGTCGCGCGCGACCGAGCTGGTCGACGAGGCGACGCGGCCCTCGTGCAGCCGGGCGACCACGGCACCGGCGTACGGCGCGCCGAGCCTGGCGCTGATCTGTCCGGCCCGCGACCGCCGATGGGCGTCCTTCCGCGGCCTGTTCGGCGACGCCTGGCTCGCCTGCAGCCTGGCGGCGCCTGCCGATCTCGACGACAACGAGCTGCTCGACCGCGCCGGCCGCTGGTGCGTGGCCGTCGCCGAGGCAGCGTCGGTCTCCGACTAGCGTCACGGGTCTCGAGAGGTGTGCGCTACGCGACCAGCAGCGTGCCGAGCGCCCGGCAGCAGTGCCCGACCTCGTCCTCGAGCGGTGCCCGCTCGGCCGCAGGGGCGCCGGACCACAGCAGCGCGCGGTCCTCGACGTACGCCGTCCAGCCGTGCACGACCGGAGTAGCAGTGGGGTCCAGACCCATCGCGTCGACGACGCGCCGGGCGACGGTCATCCGGTGCGACTCGATGCCCTCTCCCCCGACCGAGATCGCGCCGCTGCCGAAGACCAGTGCCAGGTAGAACTCACGGCGGCGCTCGATCTGCGCGTAGAAGCGCTCCACGAAGTGCCGCAACGCGGTCGCGGGGTCGACGCCCGGGTCCGGGGAGACGTTGCGCAGCACGCGCCGCAGAGCCGCACCGACCACCGCGTCGTAGTAGTCGGTCTTGGTCGGGAAGTAGTGGAAGAGCAGTCCGCGGGAGATCCCCGCCTCGGCCGCGACGGCGTCCAGGGAGAGGTCCTGGATCGGCTTCTCGACCAGCATCCGCAGGCCGATCCCGAGCAGCTGGCGACGCCGCTCGTCCTGGCTGAGCCGAGTGCGGGACACGTTATTGAGCATTGCTCAATAGTGTGCGAGGGTCAACCCATGGACTTCGCACCCTCCCCTCGGGCGGCCGAGCTCAGCGACCTCGTCAAGGAATTCATCGAGAGCGAGATCGAGCCGGTCGAGGCCGACTACCACCACGAGATCAAGCGCCGGCGGGACGCTGGCGCGGGCGAGCAGTGGCAGGAGCTGCCGGTGATGGCCGAGCTCCAGGCAAGGGCCCGGAAGCGGGGCCTGTGGAACCTCTTCCTCCCCGCCGGCCACGAGGGCCCCTACGCCGAGAAGTACGGGACTCTCGGAGGGACCGGCCTCAGCAACGTCGACTACGCACCGATCGCCGAGCTCATGGGCCGGTCGTTCATCGCGCCGTACGTCTTCAACTGCAACGCGCCCGACACCGGCAACATGGAGGTGCTGCTCAAGTACGGCAGCCAGGCCCAGAAGGACGAGTGGCTCGACCCGCTGCTCGACGGCCGGATCCGCAGCGCGTTCCTCATGACCGAGCCCGGGGTCGCGTCCTCCGACGCCACCAACATGGAGCTCAGCGCCGTCGTCGACGGCGACGAGATCGTGCTCAACGGCCGCAAGTGGTTCTCCACCGGGGTCGGCCATCCCGACTGCGAGATCTTCATCGTGATGGGACTGACCGATCCCGAGGCCGACCGCCACCACCGCCACTCGATGGTGCTGGTGCCGCGCGACACCCCCGGGGTGAAGGTCGAGCGGATGCTCTCGACGATGGGGTTCTTCGACGAGCCGCACGGCCACGGGGAGGTGTCACTGACCGACGTCCGGGTGCCGATCGGGAACTTCGTGGCGGGTCCCGGCGAGGCGTTCGCAATCGCCCAGGGCCGGCTCGGTCCGGGCCGCGTCCACCACTGCATGCGGCTGATCGGCCTGGCGGAGAAGGCCCTCGAGCTCGCCTGCCAGCGCGGCACCGACCGGGTCGCGTTCGGCAAGCCGCTGGTCAACCTCGGAGGCAACAGGGAGCGGATCGCGCAGGCCCGGATCGCGATCGAGTCGACCCGGCTGCTCGTGCTCAACGCCGCCTGGAAGCTCGATGTCGGCGGCTCGATGAACGCGATCAGCGAGGTCTCGCAGATCAAGGTGGCCGCGCCGCGGATGGCCCTCGACATCATCGACTTCGCCATGCAGATCCACGGTGGCGGCGGCCTCACCGACGACTTCCCGCTGGCGGCGGCCTGGACCGGTGCCCGCTCGCTGCGCTTCGCCGACGGTCCGGACGAGGTGCACCTCGGACTCATCGCCCGGCTCGAGCTGATGAAGTACGGCGTCTCGCGATGACGCACCCCAAAGGCGGTCGCCGCGTGCTCGTGACGGGCGGCGCGTCCGGGCTCGGTGCGGCGTTCGTCGCCGAGTTCCTCCGGCGCGGCGACCAGGTCGTCATCGCCGACGTCCAGCCTCCGGTCGACCGGGACCTCGTCGACGGAGCCGAGCTGATCGAGCTCGACGTGACCTCGGACGACGACTGGGCCGCGGCGCTCGCCTGGGTCGAGGAGCACTGGGGCGGCCTCGACGTCCTCGTCAACAACGCCGGTATCGCGGCCGGCGGCCGGATCGACGTCGTCGGGATCGACGAGTGGCAGCGGGTGATCGACATCAACCTGCTCGGCGTGGTGCGCGGCTGCCGCACCTTCGTGCCGATGATGAAGGCGCAGGGCAGCGGGCACATCGTCAACACCGCCTCGCTCGCCGGGCTGGTGCACCCGCCAGCAATGGCGTCGTACACCGCGGTGAAGGCGGGCGTCGTCGCACTCAGCGAGACCCTTTCCTACGAGCTCGACCCGTTCGGCATCTTCGTCTCGGCGGTGTGTCCCGGGTTCGTGCGCACGCCCCTCGCGTCGTCGATCACCGGCAGCGACCCGGTCGCCAACAGGATCGCGACGCGGCTGATCGAGAAGTCGCCCTACACCGCCGACCAGATCGCGACCGCGGTGATGGCCGGCATCGACAAGAAGCAGATGGTGATCGTGCCCGACCGCCCCGCCCGGATCGCCGTCCTCACGAAGCGGACGATGCGTCCGCTCTACGACCGCCAGCAGCGCAGCTTCGCCGCCCGGATCTTCGCGATGACAGAGGAGAAAGCATGAGCAAGGGAACGATCCTGATCACCGGAGCGAGCTCGGGGCTGGGCGAGGAGATGTCGCGGCAGTTCGCGGCGCTGGGCTACGACCTCGCGCTCTGCGCGCGGCGCACCGAGCGACTCGAGGCACTGCGGGCCGAGATCGTCGCCGCGCACCCCGACGTGACGGTTGCGGTCAAGCCGCTCGACGTCAACGATGACGACGCGGTGTTCGCGGTGTTCAAGGAGTTCGCCTCGGAGCTCGGCACCATCGACCGCGTCATCATCAACGCCGGGCTCGGCAAGGGCGCGCCCCTCGGCACCGGCCGCTACGACGCCAACAAGGCGACGGCGATGACGAACTTCGTCGCGGCGCTGGCCCAGACCGAGGCCGCCATGGAGATCTTCCGCGCCCAGGCCGCCGCCGGGACGAGGGGCCATCTCGTCATGATCTCCTCGGCCTCCGCGATGCGCGGCATGCGCAAGACGATCACGACGTACGCCGCCACCAAGGCGGGGGTCGCCGCCCTCGCCGAGGGACTGCTCAACGAGAACGTGAAGGCCAAGGGCATCGACGTCTCGATCATCTACCCGGGCTACATCCGCTCGGAGATGAACGAGAAGGTCGCCCAGCGGACCAAGTTCATGGTCGACACCGAGACCGGGGTGCGGGCGATGGTCAACGCGATCGAGAAGCGCAAGGAGAAGGCGCTCGTCCCGGCCTGGCCGTGGGTCCCGCTCGGCTTCGCCCTCAGGAACCTCCCGATGCCTGTCGTCCGGAGGCTCACGTGAGCGGATCCGGCGTCGCAGGCGCGCAGGAGGTCCGCGAGGAGGATGCGTTCGACGTCCCCGCCGTCGAGGCGTGGCTGCAGGAAAAGGTGCCCGGGCGGATCGCGGAGGTTCGGCAGTTCAGCGGCGGGGCGTCGAACCTGACCTACCTGCTGCGGGTCGAGCAGGAGGTCTCGACCCCTTCGACAGGCTCAGGGACCAAGGGCGCCAAGAGGGACCTGATCCTGCGGCGCCCGCCGGGTGGCACGAAGGCCAAGGGCGCGCACGACATGGGGCGTGAGCACCGGATCCAGGAGTCGCTGGCGCCGGTCTTCCCGTACGTCCCGACGATGGTCGGCTACTGCGGCGACCCGTCGGTGATCGGGTCCGAGTTCTATGTGATGGACCGGGTCGCGGGGCACATCCCGCGCCGTGAGCTGGGGCTGGACCTGCCGCCCGAGCAGGTCCGCGAGCTCTGCACCAACGTGCTCGACCTGCTGGTCGCCCTGCACTCCGTCGACCCTGCGGAGGCGGGCCTCGAGTCCCTCGGCAAGGGCGAGGGGTACGTCGCCCGCCAGGTGGGCGGCTGGATCGCCCGGTTCGGGAAGGTGAAGACCTGGAACGTGCCGTCGTGGGGGCGGGTGATGCGGTGGCTCGACGAGACCCAGCCGGCGGACGTGGGCACCTGCCTGATCCACAACGACTTCCGGCTCGACAACGTGGTCTTCGACCCCGATGACCCGACCAAGCCGGTCGCGCTCCTCGACTGGGAGATGGCCACCCTCGGCGACCCGCTGATGGACCTCGGCTCCGTCGTCTCCTACTGGGTGGAGGCCGGCGATGCCGCGCTCTACCAGCGGTTCCGGATGCAGCCGTCCAACGCGCCCGGGATGCTCACGCGCAAGGAGGTCGTCGACTACTACTGCTCGCGGACCGGACTCGAGCTCACCGACGAGCAGTGGGCGTTCTACGAGGTCTTCGGCCTGTTCCGACTGGCGGTGATCCTGCAGCAGATCTACTACCGCTACCACCACAAGCAGACGACCAACCCGAAGTTCAAGAACTACTGGCTCGGCTCGCACGTGTTGCACCGCAGGGCGCGCGCGCTGATGCGACAGGTCGGCCAGTGAAGGTGGACCAGTGAGACTGCTCTACCTGGTGCGGCACGCCCAGGCGTCGTTCGGCAAGCGCGACTACGACGCGCTGTCCGACCTCGGGCACGAGCAGTCGCGGGTGCTCGGACGCGCGCTCGCTGACCGTCAGATCGTCCCGGACGTCGTGATCCGCGGCGAGCTGCGTCGGCACCGCGAGACCGCGGACGGGATCCTCGCCGGCCTCACCGACGCCGACGCCGACGCCGACGCCGACGCGGCCGCGTCGGTGCCGGTCGAGGTCGATGCCGGGTGGGACGAGTTCGACTTCCAGCACGTGGTCGAGGTGCACAAGCCCCTCTACCGGTCCCGGACGGTGATGCTGGCCGACCTCGCTCGCAGCCGGACACCCCGGCAGAGGTTCCAGGAGATCTTCGAGGACGCGACAGCGCGCTGGACCGGGGGCGAGTCCGACGACGACTACCGCGAGTCGTTCCCGGCGTTCACCGACCGGATCCAGGCGGCGCTGCTCGCGGCCGCCGCCCGGACGCCGGAAGGCGGTACGGCGATCGTGGTCACCTCCGGCGGCCCGATCGGGCTGGCCGCCTCCCACCTGCTCGCGGGGGACGCGTCGCTCTGGGTGCCGCTCAACAAGGTGGCGGTCAACACGGCGATCACGAAGGTGATCAACGGCCGGAGCGGGCTCACGCTGTCGTCGTACAACGACCACAGCCACGTCGAGCACGACCGGCGGCTGCTCACCTATCGGTGACTGGGAGGAACACTTCCTGGCCTTTTGTCTACTTATTGACTACAGTTAGTAGTCAACAGGCTTGGAGGCAGTCATGAGTGTCCTGCAACACCACCGCGCAGCGCACCGCTGGCACGACCGGTTCCCGCCCCGTGGCGCGTGGCGGGCGACGGGTGCGCTGATCGCCTTCGGCCTGCTTGCGGCCCGCGACCTGGTGGGCGCGATCTCTGTCCTGGTCGCGTTCGCCGTCGCGGAGGTCGTCTACGACGCCGCCGACCGCTAGGGCGTGCGGAGACCTGCCCTAGGTCAGGCGTCGGCCTTCTCGGCGCCGCGGCGCCAGCGGATGCCGGCCTCGAGGAAGTCGTCGAGGTCGCCGTCGAACACGGCCTGCGGGTTGCCGCTCTCGTAGCCGGTGCGCAGGTCCTTGACGATCTGGTAGGGGTTCAGCACGTAGTTGCGCATCTGGTCGCCCCAGCTGGCCTGCACGTCGCCCTTGAGGTCCTTCTTGAGCGCGGCCTCCTCGGCCTTCTTGACCGCGAGCAGCTTGGCCTTGAGGACCACCATGGCCGAGGCCTTGTTCTGCAGCTGTGACTTCTCGTTCTGGCAGCTGACGACGATGCCGGTCGGGATGTGGGTCAGCCGGACCGCGGAGTCGGTGGTGTTGACGGACTGGCCGCCGGGACCGCCCGAACGGAAGACGTCGACCCGGATCTCGTTCTCGTCGACCTCGATCTCGTCGGTCTGCTCGAGGAACGGGACCACCTCGACCGCGGCGAAGGAGGTCTGGCGGCGGCCCTGGTTGTCGAACGGGCTGATCCGCACCAGACGGTGGGTGCCGGCCTCGACGGAGAGGGTGCCGTAGCCGTACGGCGCGTGGATCGCGAACTCGGCGGACTTGATGCCCGCCTCCTCCGCGTAGGAGACGTCGTAGACCTCCACGGTGTAGTTGTTGCGCTCGGCCCACCGGGTGTACATCCGCATCAGCATCTCGGCGAAGTCGGCGGCGTCGACCCCGCCGGCGCCGGCGCGGATGGACACGATCGCCTCGCGCTCGTCGTACTCACCGGAGAGCAGGGTGCGGATCTCCAGGGCCTCGACGGCCTTCTTGATCTTGGCGAGCTCGGCCTCGGACTCGGCGAGCGACTCCTGGTCGCCCTCCTCGTTGGCGAGCTCCACCATCAGCTCGAGGTCGGCGATCCGGCCCTTGAGCGCCTCGAAGCGGTCGACCTCGCCCTGGAGCATGGACAGCCGACCGGTCACCCGGGTCGCGTTGGCCTGGTCGTCCCACAGGTCCGGAGCGGCCACCTGGACACCGAGGTCGTCGATCTCGCGCTTCATCGCGGGGATGTCGAGCACCTGCTCGATCGTGTGCATCGTCGCGGTGAGCTGCTTGATGTCGGTGTCGTACTCGGGGCCTGCCACAAGAGTCAAGGTTACGGGCCGGGCACACCCCGCGGCCATTCGTGGCCGGTCGGCGGCGGGCTCCTAAGGTGGGCGTGTGTCCACAGTGCCGCAGCCCTGGGTCGGGCTCGTCGACGACGCCGCGATGTTCCCGCCCGGCGACCTCCCGCTCCCGGAAGCCGTGGCGGCTCACGTCGCCCGGCGCGAGGAGTGGTACGCCGCCCTGGTCGGGCCCCTGGTCGTCAAGGACGTCGACGTCCCGCAGATCGACGCCCGGCTGGCCGTCTCCGTGGTGCTGACCGGCGGCGCCGGCTCGGTCGGCGGCGCCGCCACCCTGTGCGGCCGGTCCCCCACCGACCTCGCCGGCCTGGAGGTCGCCCTGGCCGACCTCGACGACCTGCCGGGCAACGCCCACCGGGTCGCGGCCGCCGTCGACGCCGCACACGCCGCGGGCGTGCTCGACCCCGAGGTCCCCGTGTACGTCGAGCTGCCGCACGTCGCCGCGACCGGGTCGTGGCTCGCTGCGGCCGACGTGGTGGCCGGGAGCGGCTTCCGGCTGAAGTTCCGGACCGGCGGCCTCAGCCCCGACGCGTTCCCACCCGCCCACGCCCTCGCCCGCTGGATCGACGCGGCGCTCGACCGCGAGACGCCCTTCAAGTGCACCGCCGGTCTGCACCACGCCGTCCGGCACACCGCCGGCGACACCGGGTTCGAGCACCACGGCTTCCTCAACGTGCTGGTCACGACCCGGCTCCTGTTCGACGGCACCCCCGTCGCCGACGCCGTCGCAGCGCTGGAGGAGCGCGACCCGGCGTCACTCGTCGCGCAGGCGACGGAGCTCGACGTCGCCGGCGCCCGCCGCTGGTTCACCTCCTACGGGTCGTGCAGCGTCACGGACCCCCTGACCGACCTGATCGCGCTCGGACTCCTCGAGGACGGGGCCTGAACCTGTCCGAGAACTGACCATTCGGATGATTTTGTGACGTTTGCTGTATGCGGGACGTTGATCTCGTTGCATCCTTGGATACGACCAAGAGGTGGAATTGATGGCAGCGCGACACCGCAATGCGCCGGTGCGGTCCGGCAGCGCCGTCAGGCGCGCGGTCTTGACGTCCGTGCTGTCCGCGCTCGCCCTCACCTCTGTCACCATCACCGCCGCCGCGGTGACGCTCACGAACGCCACTCCGCGCGCTGAAGCTCCGTCCTCGGCGGACGCCACCACGACCGCGACGACCGAGGCCGAACTGCCGCTGGCGCCGCCCGTCGAGGTCCAGGACGTCCCGGTCGGCATCCCCGACGTCGCGGTGGTCGTGGCCGACGGTGTCCAGCTCGACGCCGTGCCCAGCACGGCCCTGGCCGCCTACCAACGCGCCGCCGCAGTCCTCGGCAGCGCCGACAAGCGGTGCCACCTCGAGTGGACGCTGGTGGCCGCGGTCGGCCACGTGGTCAGCGGCCACGGCACCACCGCCGGCAGCGAGCTCGACGAGAGCGGCCGGATGCGGCCCCAGTACGCCGGCAAGCCGTTGGTGGGTCGTGACGGCAAGCGGATCCCCGACAGCGACGCCGGGCGCCTCGACGGCGACGGCCGCTTCGACCGGCCTGTGGGCCCGCTGCAGCTCTCACCCGCAACCTGGGCCGTGGTCGGCGTCGACAGCGACGACGACGGCCGGCGCAACCCCCACGACATCGACGACGCGGCGCTCGCGGTCTCGGTGCTGCTCTGCTCGGGCGACGACGACCTGCGCCGCCGGGCCGGGCGCATCGACGCCGTACGACGGATCAACGACGACCGGACCTTCATCGAGACCGTGCTCGCGACCGACCGCGCGTACCGGACCCAGATGAGCCAGTCCTACGACTCGGACCCGGTCGTCATCCCGGCCGACACGCCCGTCGACGTACCGACCGACCTGCCGACCAACGTGCCGGTCAACGCGCGCAACCCCGTGCCGTCCGACGGCCCGACCGCGTCCGATCCCCCCTCGGCGACCGCGACCGACCCGGTCACATGGTCGCCCTCGCCCAACCCGCCGTCCTCGACGCACCCGCCGAGGGACCCGACGGACCGCCCCGACCCGTCGTGCCCCACCGACACCGATGAGCCGACGGACGAGGCCAGCACCGAGCTGACGGACACGGCGACGCCGGAGCCGACGGACACTGCGACGGCTGCCCCCACCGACAGCCCGACCGACGCGACCGACCCGACCGACGCCCCCACCGAGCTGCCGACCGACGACCGGCCCGGCTGCGAGGACGACGCGGATGACGACGAGACGGACTGAGCCCATTCGTCGTACCTCGCTTGTTTGACGTCGTCCGCAGCGGGATAAAGTCCTGAGCATCGGCTCCGGGTCAACCGGAGCGACTCGGGATCCACGGAGAGCTCCAATGACGCCATCTCGGGCGGCCGCGTCGGCAGCCACCCTGGCCGTGCTCGCAGCCGGGCTCCTCGCGTGCGGCGGCGATGACGGCGACCCGTCGAGCGCGACCTCGCCCGACCTCGAGCCGAGCTCGGAGGCGACCGGGTCGACAGAGCCGACGACGTCGGCGCCCAAGGGCCCGAAGCCGATTCCTACCAGCTATCCCGACGTCGGCCTCGAGTACGACGGCCTGCCGGACCTGAAGGGCAGCTACCGCGTCGCGCTCGAGGTCTTCGTCGCGTTCGACCGCGGCCGGCTCCAGCTGGCGCGCGAGGCGAAGATGAACCCGCTGGTGAGCGAGAACGCCGCCGAGCAGGTGGTGGCGACCTTCCAGTCCACGGCGACCTACCTGCAGGATCACGACGCCTACTACCGCGGCACGTCGGTCGCCACCTTCGACGACGTCGAGACGAACGGCGGCCTGCTCGGCCTCGACCTCTGCCTCGACGGCACCGAGCTGCGATTCGTCGAGGGCGGTTCCGCGTCCGCCCCCGACGGCCCCGCCCGGGTGCCGTTCCGCGTGATCGTCACCCAGATCGACGGCTCGTGGACCGTCACCGAGGCCGCGACCCAGGAGGGAACATGCTGAAGTCCGTGCTCCGATCGACGGCCGTGCTGGCCATGGCCGGCAGTGCCATCGCGCTCGGCGCGGCGGTCGAACCCGCCAGCGCCTGCGGCGTCGGCACCGACAACTGCGGCGACACGTCGTCCAGCGGCGGCACCGTCACGATCACCGTGAGCGGGTCCTTCGTCGGCGCCGGCTCCGCCGGATCGTCTGGCACGACCACGGTCAGCCTGCCGACGCCGTGCTGGTACGACGCGGGCTACACCGGCAAGGAGTACGCCGAGTGGGTCGACTCCGGCGAAGCCGCGAGGCTCTGGCACCGCACCGGCGGCATCGGCAACTACGAGCCGCACCCGGGCTACCAGCGCTACAAGGACGACACGGAGGGCCACTGGTACGGCGCGACCTGCTCCAGCGCGACCTTCGAGGACATCGACGACTTCTTCGAGTTCGCCGAGGAGTGGTTCCGCACCCACGACTCGGTCTACGTCGAGGCGGGCGGGTCGCCCCCGATCCCTCCCGTCCCCGGCGAGGTGCTGCTCGCGGCGGCGATGGAGGCGATCACCGTCCCCGATCCGGAGTTCGTCTGGAACCCGCAGGAGCGGAGCGACAACGGCTCGGTCGTCAACTGGCCCACCTGGTTCTGGCTCGACGGTGCTCTCCCGACCGAGGGCTCGGTCACCGCGAGCGCTGGACCGTGGTCGGCGACCGTCGAGTTGTCGCTCACCAATGTCGAGTACTTCTCCGAAGGCGCCGGCTCGGTCGTGTGCGAGGACGGCGGCACCGAGTGGACGCGATCCGCTGGTGAGAGCGACTGCACGCTGACCTTCCCCAGCCCGTCCGACGCGGCGACCGTCGAGGCCAGCGCCCGCTGGGACGGCAGCTGGTCCTACAACGGCGCGCCGCAGGGTGCGATCGACCCGCTCACCTCCGACTGGGAGATCTCCTTCCCGGTCTACGAGATCGGCTCCACGGTCACCGAGTTCGAGTGACCGGCGACGATCTCACGCCGGCTTCGCGTACGCGGCGATGCCGGTGTCGAGGAGGATGCACGGCTCGTCGCCGACGACCCAGGCGTCGTGCCCGGGCTCTGCCACCATCACGTCGCCGGGGCCGACTGTCACCTCCGTGCCGTCGTCGAACCGGATCGTCATCTGCCCGGACAGGCAGTAGCCGGTGTGGTGGGTCTGGCAGGAGTCAGTACCGGCGATCGGCTTGACGTCCTCGGACCAGCGCCAGCCCGGTTCGAAGACACCCCGCCCCAGGGTGAAGTCGCCGAGCGTGACGACGTCCATGTGACCGTGCGCCTTGAACGGCCTCGTCTCGTGGGGTGAGTCAATGCTCTGCTTCGCTGATGTCATCGTGCTTTCCCTTCGAGTTGCTCAGCCCCTCCTCCCTCGAAGGTACGCCTGATCTTGTCCGCCGGAGCCTGCCGACTATGACGATATTTCGGCTGCGCGAGCCGCCGTCACCGAGCTCGACTGACTCAGTGACATGCGCCGCTGCCGCTGTCGGTGAAGGTCTGGCCGGCGATCGGGATGAACTCCCAGTCATAGCTGGCGGCGCGCAGCGTGAGCTTCAGGACGCCGTACGCCACGTTGTCGCGAACCTCGCTGTTCGGCTGGACGGTGCCGAATGCGTAATGGCTCGCTCCGCCCGTGCCGACGACGAACTGGCGGATGCCGCGGGTCGCGTCCGGGACACCGAACGGGTCCATCGGGGCGAAGCGCTCGTACTGGTGGTTGTGTCCGTTCAGGACCACTTCGGCGTTGTTGTCGTAGAGCGCCCGGAACAGCGGTCTGGTGGCGATGGCCGGCTTGTGCGTGGCGCCCGAGGTGTACAGCGGGCGGTGCCAGTACGCGAGGGTGCACGGCTTCGTGCTGAGGGCGAGGTCGTTGCGCAGCCAGACCTCCTGGGCCGATCCCTTGGCCATCGTGATCTCGGAGTTCAGCGCGACGAGGTGCCACTCACCGATGTCGTAGGAGTAGTAACCCAGTCCCGACGGGCCGGCCAGCGGGCCGAAGTAGTCGTAGTAGCCGGTGGCGCCCGGTGTCTTGTAGTCGTGGTTCCCTGGGACCGGACGGGTCCGGGCCTTGAACACACCCCAGCTCGGTTCGTAGTGCGCCGCGAACTCCTCCGCCGTTCCGTTGCCCTGGCTGTTGTCGCCGGTCGTGTACACGGCGGCGTCGGGGAGAGCGTTGATCAGAGCCGCTGTCTTGGTGTCTCCCGATCCGGCGGTAGCGATGTCACCGGCGCCCACGATGACGGGGTCGGCCGGCGGAGGCGTGCCGGTCGTGATCACCAACTGCGGTGCGGTGGCACCGGTCTCCCGCGAGTCGTACTCGGCGCCGTCCGCGCTGCTCGACGTACCGCCGATGCTGTAGGTGCCGTCGCCGGCGATGTGGGCGGTGACGTCGATCTCGACCCAGCTGTTGCGCGCGACCGGGCCGACGGTGCCGAGCGTGGCGCCGTCGATCGCGGGCTGGTTGTTGTAGGTGACCGCGGTCTCGGTCCAGGTCGTGTCCGACATCAACGCCCAGGTGCCTCCGCTGTTGCTGCCGGCTCCGGAGATGTCGTTGACGTGCAGGCGCAGCTTGGCGCTGGTGATCGGTTCGGTGATGCCGGAAAGGGTGAACTTGATGAACGTCCGCTGGACGGCGGATGCATCGACAGCAAGCATGTCGCGAGCGCCGAAGTTGGCCCCCTTGTTGAACTCTGCGACGTAGGTATCGGCGATCGCCGTCGACGTCGTCGTGGTGACGACCGCTGCCGCGGGAGGCGACGCATCGGTGAGCGGCGCGGTGGTAGTGGTGGCGGCCGCCAGGCCCAGCAACCCCCCACCGATCGCTGCCAGGCCGGCGCGACGGAAGCGCATGCTCCGAACGTACGACCCGCCCCGCTGACCCGCGGCTGAACAGCCGACGTCGGTATCGACTCCGATACTGACGTCGCCGGTCGTTGCTCGTCATGCCTCCGGGCGTACGACGGCCGAGCCGGTCGCGCCCACGGTCGGCCGCTCCGGACCGCCGGGCAGGCTGAGCGGCAGGTCGACGGGCGCGTCGATCTCGACCACGACCCGGTCGCCGCGAACCGCGACGGAGACCCGGAGGCCGGGGTGTGCGTCGTACGCCCCTGTGGAGCGGAGGTAGTCATGCACCGCCGTGCGGGCGACGCCGGCACTGAGGTCGAGGTCGTCGTGGCCGAGTCCGCCGGAGTAGACGTCGCGCCCCTCGGCGGCGGCGTCTGCGCCGTACAACGCGGCGCCGTCGGCGAGCGAGTCGAGGCTCTGCCGCTTGAGGTAGGCGGCGCCGGCGTCGACCACGACGACGACCACCAGCAGGACGACCAGCGCGAAACCGATGATGATCACGCTGGTCTGTCCGCGCTCGTCCCTCCGCCTGGTGGGCCTAACCACCGTCGACCTCCTGGTAGCGGCCGATCGGCACCGAGTGGGTGGCGTCGAGCGCGAACCGCGGAGCGCCACCACCGAGCGCGTCCGGCAGCAGCGGCAGCTCGACGCTCGACCGGACCCGGACGGTGATCACCGAGGTGCCGTTGTGGCAGTCGCCGGGGTACGGTGTACACGTGACGGTCACCGTCAACGGCGCGCCCTCGAGGCCCTGGTCGGCGAGCGCGCGACGGGCGACTTCCTCGGCCGCCCGCTGGCCGGACGCGTCGTCGGGGGCGAGGGCGTAGGCGCGACCAGCGGAGCGAGCGGCGGCGGTGACGCCGAATGCGCCCTGCTGCACCTCCGAGACGGAGAGCACGATCCACAGCAGCGGCACGAGCAGCAGGATGCCGAGCCAGACCAGCTCCACGAGCGCGCTGCCGCCCTCGTCTCTGCGGTCCCTCACGCCAGCGCCTCCTCGACAGCGCGACCGGATACCGAGAACCGCACTGCCGGCCCGCCGATCCCGAGCGCCGGCACCTCGGCGGTGACCGTGATGATCACACCGGGAAGCCCGTCGACCGCGGCCTGCCGCACCTCGACGTCCTGCGCGAACCGTCCGGCGATCGCGGTGTCGATCTGCGACCGGGTGCGGGCGACGCCGTCGGCGGGTCCGCGATCAGCGGTCGCCGCGTAGCGAGCACCGTCCGACGCTGCGGCAGCGAGGGTGGCCCGCACGTGCAGCACCAGCGCGACCTGCATCAGCCCGACCACGAGCGGAGCCAGGACGACGACCACGAGAACGAAGTCGACGACCGCGGAGCCTCGTTGGCCGGGCCGCGGCCGTCGGGTCATTGCACGGAGTTGAGGGCGGTGCGGAGCATGCCGACCAGGGCCGGGCGGGCGAACGCGAGCAGAGCGCTCACCAGCCCGACCGACATCACGGTGATGAGCACCCAGCCCGGGACGTCACCGCGATCGTCACGCGGCCGGAGGCGCACTGAGCACCACACCCAGATGGTGAGCATTGGTTCCATGAATGTTCCTTCCCGAGACGGATCCGAAGGGGTGAGGTCAGGGTGCGGTCAACGAGAGGCCGACCAGGCCGGGCCAGAACGCGAAGACGACGGTGACGGGCAGCACGATGAAGACGACGGGCACCATCATCACGATCTCCCGGCGCGACGCTTGCTCGATGAGCTCACGGCGGCCGGCCTCGCGGACGTCGCCGGCCTGCGCGTGAAGCACGTCGGTCAGCGGCGTGCCGCGCTCGACGGCGACTGCGACACCATGCGCGAACCGCGCGACGATCGGCACTCCCGTCGTCGCGGCCAGCCCGTCGAACGCATCGGCGACCGGTTCCCCCGTGCGGATGGCAGCCAACACCGCCGCGAGATCGGCGGACAATGCACCCCGCGACCGGCGGACGACCCGGTCGAGGGCGGACACCGGCCCCTCCCCCGCTGCGACCGCGAGCGCCAACAGCTCCGCGACGGTCGGGAACTCCTCGACGATCGCCCGCTCCCGCCTGCGCACCTGGGCGGTCAGGTGCTGGTCACGGGCGAGCACGCCGGCGACGAATCCCACCGCGCAGAGAAGGACGAGCGGCAGCGGGTTGCCGGGGCGCGAGAGCGCGCTGAGGACACAGAACGCCGCGGTCACGGCGAAGCCGGCGAGTCCCCACAGCACCTGTTCGACGCGGAAGTCGTGCACCGTCCGCTCGAGTCCGGCACGGGCGAGCCGGCGTCGTACGGACGGGGCACCGCCGAGCACCCGCTCGACCTGGTCGGCCGCGGACCGCAGCATCGGCGCCGCCAGGGCGACGAGTGCCGACCGGGGCTCACCGTCGCGACCCACATGAACCGGATAGGTCGTCGTCAGGTCGCGGACGTAGGGCAGGACGCGCGCCTCGAGCTGTGGCCGGAGTACGGCGGCCACCCGCGCCGCGACCAGCAGCAGGCCCAGCGCGACGGCGCCGCCCAGCACTGCACCCCATGCTGCCGGCGTCATGAAAACACCCGCCGCTCGGTGGGGAGCCGACCGATCCTCATCATCAGCCGGTAGGCGAACACGCACGCGGCGGCCCCGGCGACGAGGACGAGGGCGCCGGTGGCCGACCGGTAGCGCGTGATCACCTCGGTCTGGAACGCCATCAGCAGCAGGACCACCCACGGCGCAGCGACCGCGAGCCTCGCCCCGTTGATCGTCCACGACTGACGCGCCTCGAGCTCCGACCGGGTGCGCAGGTCGTCGCGGAGATACGAAGACAGGTTGCGCAACAACCGCCCCAGCTCCCTGCCACCGGCGCCAGGTCGCACCCCATTTGACCTGCGCTTCCGCGTGGAGACGGCGGCATGAGAGAGCCAGGAATGGCCCGCCCTCCCCCGCCTCGCGGACGAAGCGGGAGGGCACCGCCCGCGACCGCAGGGCCAGCCACCCGGGGCTCGGCCCCGGCAGGACCACCAGCACTTACGAGACACCAGGAGAAGTAATGACGAAGAACGGCAAGGACATCCGGTACGTGACCGCGGACGGTCGCAAGGTGACCGGCGACGACGAGAACTTCGACATCGACTACCACTACTACCTGCAGATGGGGGTCGACTCAGACTTGATCTACATGGTTCGACCGCTCCTTGACGGCGATGGGAGGCAGCAGGCGCTCGCGTCGAGGTTCCTCGTCGCGTCGCGGGAGAATGGGTGGAACGCCGCCGAAGCGCAAAAGCGGCTGTACGGCATCCTCGAACGCGAGGGGGTCGGGATCGGTCGCGCTCCGCACGTCAGCGAGGCCGAATTCAACGCAGCCTGGGACGAGCTTTCTGGGACGCCGGGTGGCAACAACTCGGCCAACTACTCGTTCGGCCACTCCGAGCAGACGGCCAAGGAGGCTCTGGTTCGGGGCGTAGACCCCGACTCCTGACCTTTTCTGATAGGGCGGGCCAACCGACAGCAGATCAGGCAGCGGCTGCGGGTGGCTCGCCCTCGTCATGTCCAGGCTTGTCCTCCGCTTCGGCCTTCGACTTGCGGTGTCGCCACATGTCCCATCCCAATCTGATGCCGCCAAGGGCAACGAGCCCAACGGCGCTCACCCACTCCGGGCTCAATGCCACCAACTCCTTTGAACAGGTCTAACCGGTACTTACACCGATGTACTTCGGCACGATCTGAACACGATGGTGCGCACTGTCGCCGACGAGTGGAAGCCCGCCGTCCACAGGCACTGTGGATAACCCGTGGATGAGCAGTGGATAAGTGGCGTTGAGTCTGTGGATACGATGTGCACTCAGGTGTGTAGCCGGACAACCAAACGACGGCCGCTAGCGCGCTGACCTGCGGAAACATGACTCCACCGTTGTGAATCGAAGAATCTCACGCTGGATCTTGCCGAAGTTGATCTTGTTGTCCTTGCGGATGACCATCTCCACGTCATCCATCGCCGCCGCGCCGTCCTGCTGGAGCACCCTGTGATGACCGAAACCCCATCGCGTGCGCCTTCTGGCAACTAGCATCGCCGCAGTCGCGGGAGGGTAAAGAGTTGTCCGGTCTGATCAAGGTGGTCGAGCGCACCTTCACCGACGCCATGGAGCAACTCCAGGAAGGATATGTGTCGGCTGTCGCCGCGACCTGCGGGGTGTCAGCGCAGTGGACCAGCCGCGACAACCACAAGTACGACGTCGAGTTAGTCCGTCAGCCCGTCGCGTCGTCCGAAGAAATCTCGGTCAAGGCTCAACTCAAGAGCACAACAGGCATCTCCATGCCGACCGGAGCCACTCACCTCAGCTACCAGTTCAAAAGCCGCGCGGCATTTGACTCACTGGTGATGCCACGAGGGCTTCAGAAGCACATCTTGATCCTGATGGTGGTGCACAAGGACCAGAGCCGATGGACCTACACACACCACCGCGCGATGCTGCTGCGACACTGCTGCTACTGGCTGAACATGGAGGGCATGACCAGCGAGGCGGACAAGCCCACGGTGTCGGTACCTGCTGCCAATGTGTTCGATGCCGCCGCGCTCACCGGCATCCTGGATCGCATCGAGGGAGGACTCGCTCCGTGACCTCCCAACAGCCTGAGTCCGCGCTCCCCAGTCCCCGCCGTCTCATCCAGCTCCTTCGCGATTCCGGCTGGCAGCAGGTCAGTAGTCGGGGAGATCTGTACATCCGCTTCCGTCCACCCGGCGACGAACTCGGTCCTCGCATGCGGTCGCTGCTGGTCCCGCTCGAAACCGAGGCTCCTGACTTTCCGGAGTTGATGCGCGATGCCGTCGATGTGCTTCGGAACCTGCCGAGTGACTCGGCGGCGTTCACACTGCTCAGTCGGCTCACGACGTCTCCGACGGATCAGTTCGCCTTCGCTAAGGAGACTGCGGCGCCGAAAGGATGGATCCAGTGGGAGGAGGGAGAAACGTTAGTCGCGTCTGCACGCGGCTTGCTGGTCGCCGGGGCGAAGGGAGCGCGAGAGCGCCTCACGTACTTCGGCAACAAGTACGGCCGCTTTGCCAATCGCTTCCTTGACGAGGTGATGATGGGTCAGACAGAGGTCGGCAGCTATGTGGTCCGAGCCTACGTTCCGGTGAACGGTGCGATTCCGTTGCGCGGACGCAAAGATGCCGACGAGGCCGCGCTCTTCGGCGACACGGATGCGGTGGCAAGTCGCGAGGTCTCGCGAACCATCGTCGAATCGCTATCGTCAGCAACCGAAGCGATTGACCACTACCGAACAAGCAACAGCCTGTCAGCGTTCAAGTCCCCGGAACTAGCTCTCTCCTACGAGTCAGTGACCGCGATCAAGCGCATTGCTCAGAACTCCGACTACGCCAGCATCACGGTGACGTGGGAGCCAGACCCAGCTGAACTCCAGACGTACGAACAGGAGTTCACATTCGCGGCATCGGTCGTACCGGTGCTGGAACGCGCCGCGAACGAACTAGTGCGGCCTGAGCCTTCGCGCCGGGTCACCGCGAGCGGAACGGTCCACCTGCTGAGTCGGTCCGACGCTGGTGGTCCTGGAGTCATCGGCATAACGACGTTGTCGGGGCAGCCAGCGAACAAGCTCCGGGTGCACCTCGGCCAAGACGACTACCACCGCGCGCTCAATGCCCACGACCAGGGGAGCGTCGTTCAGGTGGCTGGCGACCTCGAGAAAGAGGGCAACCTCTCGTGGCTGTACCACGCTCAGATCACCGGAGTCATCGACGCCATCCAGGACCAGCCGGGCCGGGATGACCCGTCGAGCGGCCTGTTCTAATCCGTCACGCCCGGGCCGGTGCGTCGGCCCCTGCGGAGTCAGAAGATTGTGGTCTGGCCAGGATCGTCGGGACGACGAAGGCGCGCCATCTCCAAAGCTTCAGAGGCACGCATGCCCTTCGACTCCCAGCTCTTGACGAACTCCTCGCCCAGCAGCACGTACGACCACGAAACGTCCATGCGGTGGTGCGGCTCTAAAGTGTTGATCTGCTCGACCCACGTGAGCGCAGCGCGCTCCTTGCGCCGGACATTCTCATCGGAGAGCGCCGACTGGGCCTTCGTCTCTACCACATAGATAGCGTCCCCAGTTCGCACGATGAAGTCCGGCGAGTACTGGGCCGGCATTCCGTCCGCCTTCAAGTACGGGCGGCGCATCACATGGTGGCGGTGTTCATGGATCTTGCAGAACGCCTCAACCTTCGTGTCCTTCTCGACCCACTGAACGAACCGGCGCTCCAAGCCACCCTTGTACGTCGGGATCGGGAGCTTCGGATAGATGCATTTCCTGACCTCTAGGAATGAGGTCGATCGCACGGGGATCGTCTTGACCTCGGACAGCAAGATGTGGCGCACCTTGGCTTCGCTTGCCTTCACACTCTCCTGAAGCTCGGTAAGCCTTGTTGCAAACACCCCGGCGACGTGCTGCGCGACATCGTCGACCATGAGCACCCGCCAGTTCTCGTCCTGGTGGGGGTCGAACTCCTTGCCGAACAAGCGCCCGCGGATGTAGGCATCCAGCCAGCCCACCAGCAGGGGCCGGTGCGCTTGGAGAATCGGGAACTGACTCACTTCTTTGAACTTGGCTGCGCTCTTGGTGATATTGGCGCCGAGAGCGTGTGTGATGCGGTTGGTCATGCGGGACAGATAGTCGTTGTAGCCGGTTGCTGTCAGGATGCCGCCCTCGACCCGGTAGTCGCCGTACTGGGTGCCGCTCTGCTGATCGTGTGACGCGAACTGATCGCCCTTGCCGATCTGCCGGATCAGAAAGTCGATCGGGTACTTGCTAGGCGGCAAGACCATCGGGTCGAGGCTCGGGGCCTTCAACTCCTCGTCGGCGTCCCGCAGGATCACTGGAATCTCGAAGTCGAAGGCCTGATACCCCGGCTTGAGATCGACACTTTCCAGGTCACCGCGCGGGTTCGTCTCATCTGCGTCGTCGCCGACCGTTCCCGCCAGGCCCTCGGCGATCAGATCCTTATAGAACTCCTCGAACGCCGGATGCTCCACAACGAACAAGACGTCAAAATAGTTGTTTGGTTCCTGGCCGTTCGCGATGCGCTCGCGAGTCTCCTGCTTTAGCTCATCGATCGTCTCGTCGCCTCGCCACATCAGCCGCAGACCGCGGCCTACGGTCTGCTCCAGCAGGATCGAGGCCTGCGAGCTCCTGAGAGGGACGATCACGCAGATGTTCGACACGTCGAAGCCCTCGCGAAGCATGAGCACCGAGACGATCGCGCGCGGCGTTGAGTGTCGGTCGACATCAAACAGCCGCTCGCGAATCGGCTCCCAATCCTTAGCCGCCAGCTCGGCCTTCTTGCCAGAGTCCACCCGCAGTACGTCGTCGGCCCCCATCCCAGTCTCAACGAGGAAGTCCTCAACGAGCGGGGTGACGTTAGTGTCCTCGCAGATCACCAGGAGCTTTGGGTGCTTGTCTGGATCGGTCTTAGCGAACTGCTCTTCGAGGATGCGGAGCTTGGTCAGCCCGGCTTGAAGCATCACTCTCTGTCCCTGCGACAGCCCGACCACGTTGCCCGCGTCGTCACGCTCTGAACGGAAGTCGAGCGGCAGGGCCGCGACCTCCTTGCGCTTGTCGAGGGCGAGCGCCTTCACCAGGCCAGCCTTCATCGCGCTGGTTAGGTCGAAGTCCACCACAATGTGAGGGAAGTACTGCCTCCCCTTCTTCTTGCCACTGCCGACCTCGTTGTACGGGGTTGCGGAGAAGTCCACCTGGATGAACCTGTGGCCCTTCGGCGCTGCGATCTCCAGAAGACTCTTCTGCCACTCGACATCCGTGACCTCTCCCGCCGAGCGAACCTCGTGTATGTGGTGTGCCTCGTCGTTCAAGACCATGAGGTCGGGAAGATCGACTAGGAACTGCAACGGCCCACCACGTGCGAACCGCCGATCTAGCACGTCGAGCGAGTTGCCCTTGGACGTGCCTGGAGTAAGCGGAAAGAGGCTCTCCACGGCAGCCTTGCCGTCGATGTCGCTACCCGGAGCCTCGACGCCATCCTCGTCAAGGAAGTTTGGATCTTCGACGCCAGCGAGCAAGTGCCAGTTGGTGATGGCGACCATGCCCCCGCCCGTGACCTTCCGACCAATGTCAGTCTTGGTGACCACTGACGACTGAAGGAAGCCAAATATCGACTGACGGTAGTTGTCGGGGATGAATAGAGCCTGCTGTCGATGAATGTCACTCGTGGTGAAGTCACGGATGCCGTCGATGGTCTTGCCCTGGAAGGAATCGAGCAACCGGTCGTACACGATGAGACCAGGCGCGACGAGCAGGAAGTTGCTAGTGAAGCGCTCATCGTCAGGCGTCGCCTTCTTGTTGAGGTACTGCCAGACCAGGAGGGCGTTGAGCACCCAAGTCTTGCCGGTCCCGGTGGCCATCTTCGCCGCGTACTTCGGGTGTTGGTGACGGTCCCGGGTCACCTCGCCGAGGACCCCGCCATCGAGCATGGCGTTGGGCGCCACTGCCTGGTACAGCTCGCCCAGAGTCTTCGCGCCCACAACTTCATGGGCGTAGATGACATGCAGGATGGCTCTGCGCTGACCTTCGTGGAAGTTGAGGTCCCGTACGTCGCAGTAGTCCTGCTGAAACCAGAAGCGAAGCAACTCGGCCGTTGTTGCGGTGACCTGGCCGAGGAGCTCAGGCTCTAGGCCGGCTATCAGGTCCTCGACCTGCGGATCGACTTGCGCCGAAAGGCCAGCCGCAAGCGGGAACAACGCATTCACGGCAGATCCACGTCCTCAATGACGACCTCGGACTCGAAGCCGAACACGTCGACTGCCCGAACACACACCGTACGGGACCCGTCTTTCGGTGGAAGCTCGATCTGCGCCCTAGTGACCACGCGCAGCGGGTCGTTGTCGTTCTCGGTGTTGCCGCGGTAGTCCTGCCAAACCGAGCGGAACACCTGACCGTCATAGTCGGGATCGACCGCCCAGTATTCGATTAGCGCCAGCGGCTCACTGTTCATCACCTTCTGTAGCGCTTCACGGTTCTTCGCGTCGAGATTGATCGCGTCAGGCGAGAGCAGAAGGTAGTTGTCCAACACAACCCGGAGCACTTCGCCGTCCGGGGCGGCCAGCCTCTGCTCAACGGTGGCGCGAAGGTACTGCAGGCTTGAGAAGCGCACCTCACCCGCAATCTTGTCCGCACCCTTCTTCTTCAATCGGTCGAGAAGATCCGGCGGGATGACAAGCACCTCCAGGCGGTCGTCCGATAGTGCGCTGATGTCGTGACCTATTCCAGCCGAGAAGTTCCAGCCGAGGACGATGACCTTGTCGAACCCGCCCATCTTGGCGTCGCGGTAGCCCCGTGCTCGTCGGAGTGTCGAGACCGTCGTGAGCTTGGATGGGCTATCGGCGTACACAAGCGTTCGTGAGTGCGGAAGCCGTCCGAGGCTGCCGTTGACGTTCTCCTCAGGTGGGAGCGGCAGCGCTCCGAAGATGTCCAGCACAACGCGTGCCAGATCTCCAATGCGGAAGGACCGTCCGAGCGTTGACCGTGCCTGCTCCACCTGGTAGTCCCCGATGGCTTGGTACAAGAACGGCTGCGCGTTCAGATCTACCAGACGCTTGCGTGTCATCATCGCCGATGGCTTGCCAAGGTCGGTGGCGACCCACCGCCGCCCAAGGCGTTCAGCCACGGCCGCCGTCGTACCAGACCCGACGAAGAAGTCGGCGATGAGATCTCCCTCGTTGGAGGCAGACTCGATTACTCGCGCAAGAAGGGTCTCCGGCTTCTGGGTCGGATAGTTCAGTTTCTGAATCTTGTCGGCTGGCATGATGTAGGGCAGGCGCCAGACATCATCGAGCATGCGATGCGTGTCTTCGTAGTAGATCAAGTTTCCCTGCTCGTCGCGCGCCTGCTTCAGGGTCTTCGTCGCGGGGTCCCAAGCCCGCTTTTGCTGACGCTTCGGCTTGTCGCGCAGTTCGCGGATCACGTTGTAAACGGGATTGTTCAGCTTCTTATATGCGAATAGGACGTCGTGGTTCGATGCAAACCGACCGACGTTTCCTTGAAGCTTGTTGTAGTAGTGCCAAACAATCTCGTTGCGAAAGTTGTCCTTGCCGAAGATTTCGTCGAGGAGGATTTTCACGTAGTGACCAACGTGCCAGTCCGTGTGAACGACGATGCTCCCGCTGTCTGAGAGCAGTTCGCGCATCAGTGCGAGCCGCGGCGTCAGCATGCCCAGGAACGAGGCGCTTCCGTCCGCCCAGGTGTCGGAGTAGGCAAACTGCTCCAAGATATTTGGCTTCTGGTCGAGTGTTGCCCCGGGCAGGACGATCTTCGATCGATAGTCGGCCTTTGAGTCGAACGGCGGATCGATGTAGATGAGATCGATCTTCCCTCGCAAACTCGGAGTCTCATCGTTGCCAGCTAGGAGCGCCGCCATCGCAAGGAGATTGTCGCCGTAGATCAGCCGGTTCATGGCCCCGAAGCCGCCCGCCACTACACCTTCGGCTTCTGCCCTCGACTCCTCGGCGAACAGATCTGCACCGGAGGTGTCGCGGCCGGGGATCACAAGTTCGCGAGTCTGAAGCGAGACGCGGTGGTCGCCGTCGAGTTGCTCAAGAATCTGCGCGGCCTGGCGCTTGCCAGCGGCGACGATGTTGGGCAACTGCTCCAGCAGGGACTTGCTCACGTAGACCCTCCTCGCCAGCGAGGACCCTCCTCCCCGACATTCGGCGACTCTAACGAGGACACCAGACGCATGCTCGCGAACGCCCGAGAAGTACGCGGCTCAGCGCTGATTCTCAGTCGCTGCCTAGTGGCGCGAGCAGGTCCCCCAACGGCATGCCGAACGCCTGTGCCAGTCGGAACCACGTGTCGAGCGACCCGTTTGTCTGGCCGGTCTCGATGGAGATGAGCGTTCGTCGGGTGATGCCGGTCCGATCAGCCAACTCGTCGTAGGACCAGCCGTGTTCGTTCCGCAACCGCGAGAACTGGATCCGGAGCGCCTGAAAGTTGGGCTCTCGGATCGGGTTCGGCACGCCGTTCATCCCATCGGCGGCGAGTCCTCAGCGCAGTGAAGAGATCTTCACTATCGTGCAGGAACCTTCACCATGCCGACGGGAAGCGAGGTGGCGAGCCTATGGAAGCATTCGAGCAGTTCGTCTCGCTCGCCATGGAGACCGAGAACCTCATCGTCAGCGGCGGACACAAGTTCCCGGTCCGGTTGCAGACGCGCAAGACCATGCACGCCGAGTTCCAGACCCACGGCTTCGAAGTCGACCTGATCGGAGCCAGGGTCGACCGGCTCGTGCTCGCGAGCGTGAAGTCCTACTTCGGCTCGTACGGCGTTGCTTATCACCACCTCAACGGCGAATCGGCGCAGTACGCCAAGCGCTACACACTCCTCAACAACCTGCGTGTCCGCGACAGCGTCGTCCGGCAGGCAGCCGAGCGCTTCGGCTACGACGAGGGCCAGGTCGAAATGCGGTTGTACGTAGGCAAGTTCGCCAACGGCCATGAGAAACGCGTGCGCGAATGGTGTTCAGAGCAGCGCGTCGCGGGGAAGCCGATCGGCCTTGTTGCAGCTCGCGATGTCGTTCAGATCGTTCGGGCCGTGGCTTCCGAGACGCAGTATCGAGATGACGCGGTGCTTGCGACCATGAAGGTGCTTCAGGAGTCGGGCGCACTCTGACGAGTTCGTGAACAGCGGGGACGTGGGCACGCGACAATCAGCCGTGCCCACGTCTCCCGCCGTCGATTGGGACGTTCTGTGGTCCTCCACGGCTGCCCACCTCGACAAACATCGAGCGGTGGGCCTGCAGGACCTACTGACCGAAGACGTGCTGCGCTTCGCAGTGGTTCAGGAGCTCGTCACCGCGGGCGTAAGCCCGGCGCACATCGTGACCGAGTGGCGTCGCCCTGGCGTCCCGGATGCCGTGGACCTCGTGCTTTCGGAGCCGACCTGGACAGCGATCGAGTTCAAGTTCCCGCGCGAGCCGCGCGAGACCAATGCCGCGTGGACGCAGCACCTTGGCGAGGTGTTGAAGGACTTCTACCGGCTGACGACCATGCCGCCCGAGTTCGACGACCGCTGGTGCGTCCAACTGCTCTCCAACCGGATGCGCCGTTACCTCGATGGGGTCGCGGAGCGGCATCAGGTAACCCTCGGCGTCGCGCCAGGCGAGGCGACCGTCCTTGATCCTGACGTAGTTCGGGGGCTCCCCGGCACCGCTCTCAAGGCGCTATCACGCTGGACTCTCGACAGCGCTCCGACCGTCCATGCGCGATGCTCGCGGCTCATCGAATCGGAGACGATCTACGTCTGGTCGTCCACCGAGTGGCTGACTACCAGCCCGGCCCATAGGGCGACAGTCCGCGCATGAATGGCTTGAGAACTTCCCCTGTGAACTCTGGATCGGTCGGCATAGACAGGGACTGGTCGGTCGGATCAAGCTGGGAGCGGTAGTCCCGGATCCAGGCCAGCCACTCGGTCGCTGCCCGCTTCTCGCTTCCGTCTGGCAGACGCTCGACCTTTTCAGTCACGACGGCGAGGTAGGAGTCGACCTCCTCGGCCTGCCTCCACAGTTCGACCTGTCGACTCAGCACCCTCGCACGGTGCAGCCGCCGTGCTTGGACGATAGCCTCGTCGCGAACCTGTTCCCACTGTCGTTGACGCTCCTGCCGTTCGCGTTCGAGGCGCTGTGTCCGCTCTTCGGCAGCAGCCGCTCGCAGTTCCAACTCCTGCATTACGACGGGCAATCTGTTCTCGAGGTTGATCGTCTTCGTGTCCGAAAAGGCATCCT